>NZ_JAWRYR010000009.1:0-166910 GCF_046940275.1 Pantoea sp. SIMBA_079
CTGGTTGCGTGCATCGTCTGAACCAGGGGCGCATTAATGCGCCCCCTACATATCTCGGGGGCGGCATTTATGCCGCCCTGGAAAATTATGCGCATCCTCAAACGCAGGGGCGGCATTCATGCCGCCCTGGTTGCGTGCATCGTCTGAACCAGGGGCGCATTAATGCGCCCCCTACATATCTCGGGGGGCGGCATTTATGCCGCCCTGGAAAGTTATGCGCATCCTCAAACGCAGGGGCGGCATTTATGCCGCCCTGGTTGCGTGCATCGTCTGAACCAGGGGCGCATTAATGCGCCCCCTACATATCTCGGGGGCGGCATTTATGCCGCCTCTGCAAAATTATGCGCATCCTTAAACGTAGGGGCGGCATTAATGCCGCCCTGGTTGCGTGCATCGTCTGAACCAGGGGCGCATTAATGCGCCCCCTACATATCGCCAGGGTGGCATTCATGCCGCTCTGGCGATATTACAGCTCATCCAGAATGGCCAGCGCATCCGCCAGCTTCTTCGCGCTGTAAACCTTCATGCCATCAATCGTTTTCTTCGGCGCGTTGCCGGCCGGCACAATGGCGCGCTTAAAGCCGTGCTTCGCGGCTTCAGAGATGCGCTCCTGACCACTCGGTACCGGCCGGATCTCGCCCGCCAGCCCGACTTCACCAAAGATCACCACATCCTGCGGCAGAGGGCGATCGCGCAGACTGGAGACCAGCGCCAGCAGCAGCGCCAGATCGGCGCTGGTTTCCGTGACTTTGACGCCACCTACCACGTTAACAAACACATCCTGATCTGCCATCTGCAGGCCGCCGTGACGGTGCAGTACCGCCAGTAAAATCGCCAGACGGTTCTGCTCCAGACCCACCGCAACACGGCGCGGATTGCCCATCATCGAGTGATCCACCAGCGCCTGGATCTCAACCAGCAGCGGCCGGGTGCCTTCCCAGACCACCATCACCGAACTGCCTGAAGTGATCTCATCGCCGCGTGACAGGAAGATAGCCGAGGGATTGCTGACCTCGCGCATCCCCTGCTCCGTCATGGCAAAGACGCCCAGCTCATTCACCGCGCCAAAGCGGTTTTTATGGCTGCGCAGCGTGCGAAAGCGCGAGTCGGCGTCGCCATCCAGCAGTACCGAGCAGTCGATACAGTGCTCGAGCACTTTCGGACCCGCCAGCGAACCATCTTTGGTCACGTGGCCAACCATGATAATCGCCACGCCGCGCGTTTTGGCAAAGCGCGTCAGATAGGCGGCGGTTTCCCGCACCTGCGCCACGCTGCCGGGTGAAGACTGAATATCCGCCATGTGCATCACCTGGATAGAGTCGATAACCATCAGCTTCGGCTCTTCCTGCTCAGCAATCAGGCAGATCTGCTCAATACTGGTTTCGGACAGCATATTCAGGTTGTCCGTGGGCAGTCCCAGCCGGTGCGCGCGCATCGCCACCTGCTGCAGCGACTCCTCGCCGGTGACGTAGAGCGTCTTCATGCTCTCTGCCAGCTTGCACATCACCTGCAGCAGCAGCGTCGATTTACCGGCACCGGGGCTGCCGCCAATCAGGATAGCGCTGCCCGGTACCACTCCGCCGCCCAGGACGCGGTCAAACTCTTTAAACGTGGTGGTGAAGCGCGGCAGCGCCTCAAGGCTGATCTCCGAGAGCTTCTGCACCCGGCTGCTGCCGGCGTTACCTGCATAGCCGCTCAGGCGCTCATTGCGCGCAGCGGCAGGCGAGGCAGCAATACGCACCTCGGTAATGGTATTCCAGGCGTGGCAGGCGCTGCATTGCCCCTGCCAGCGCGGATAGTCTGCGCCACATTCGTTGCATACGAAGGCGCGTTTTGCCGCTTTGGCCAAATCAGTTCCTCAGTTAACGCTCTTCATGAATCAGGCTGCCGGTCAGGATGCAGAACACCCCCATCAGGTCAGCGTGACGGATAGTGACTTCCGTCTGCTCATTCACTTTTGGTTTAGCATGATAGGCGATACCCAGCGCCGCGCGTTTAATCATCGGCAGATCGTTGGCGCCGTCGCCAATCGCTACCGTCTGCTGCGGCGCGATGTCAAAACGCTGCGCCAGCTGATGCAGGGTATCCGCTTTATATTGTGCATCGACAATCTGTCCAATGACTTCGCCGGTAAGCTTACCGTCGCGCATCTCCAGCTCATTGGCGACGGCAGCGGCCAGATGCAAGGTCTGACGCAGGTGATCCGCATAAAAGGTAAAACCGCCGGATGCAATCGCGACCTGCCAGCCCAGCGCCTGCAGCTTATGTACCAGCGTGGTCAGCCCTGGCATCAGCGGCAGTGCGTCGCGCACCTGTTTAAGGATAGCCGCATCGGCGCCAGCCAGCTGCGCCACGCGCTCACGCAGGCTGGCTTTGAAGTCGAGTTCGCCACGCATCGCCCGTTCGGTGACCTCAGCCACCTGCTCACCACAGCCCGCCAGTCTGGCGATCTCATCAATGCATTCGATCTGGATCGCCGTTGAGTCCATATCCATCACCAGCAGCCCCGGCGTTTTAAGGTGCGGGATTTTACCCAGCGGTGCCACGTCGAATCCGGCATCATGCGCCAGCCGGGTGGCACGCGGCGTCAGCGAGCCAGCCAGCCGGATCACCTGGTACTCGTCAACGTTCCACGCGCTGACAATCACCATGGCAGCGCCCAGCTGATGCTGGTAATCGGTCAGCTGCTGTTTATCGAGTCCGCGCCCATACAGCAGCCAGCCTGTGCGGCCGGCACGGTAGTCCAGCGGCATAACTTCATCACCGCTCAGGGAGAGGGGTAAACCCGGCCAGAGTGAGACATCGGCGGGCAGATCGCACCAGGTAAGACGATTTGGCATTACAGCTCCTGTAGGGACAACAAAACCACGCAAGAGGCTACCTTGTCTGCGCGGGTTCTGGCAACATAATTGCCAGCCTTTCTGCTGCTATGTCACATGGGTTTCTGATGGTTAAAACTGCACTGAAATTTCGCCTGCATCGCACGGTGATTGTTCTTATCTCTCTGGCGTTGCTGGTGGTGCTGATGCAGGGCGCCTCATGGTTCAGCCTGGGTCATCAGATGGCGCGCTCTGAGCAGGTTGAAGAGCTGGCTCATACCCTCACCCGGCAGGTGGCGTTCAGCCTGAAGCCCCTGATGGATAACAGCGATGACAACCGTACGCAGATTGCCGCCATACTCGATCAGATGACGGATAACAGCCGCATCCTTGATGCCTCTGTCTATGCCGATGATGGCAGTCTGGTGGCACACAGCGGCGAAACCATTAACGTACGCGACCGTCTGGCGCTGGATGGCAAACGTGCCGGCAGCTACTTCAATCATCAGATTGTGCAGCCGCTGGAAGGCAAAGAGGGGCCGCAGGGTTTCTTACGCGTGACGCTGGATACGCACGTGCTGGTCACCGAATCCCGTCAGGTAGACAACACCACCAATATTCTGCGCCTGATGATGCTGCTGGCGCTGGCGATTGGCATTATCCTGACCCGCACCCTGCTGCGCGACCGCCGCACCCGCTGGCAGCAGTCGCCCTTCCTGCTCACTGCCAGCCGCGAGGTGAAAGAGGATAAAGAGGAAGGGTCAGCAGAAACGATCGACACAGAAGAAAAGAAAAAATAAGTGCCGGCCTGGCCCGATACCGCTTTTATTTTACAGGCCTGACAACGCCAGGCCGCTGTTTCTGCCTGGCTTGCTGTTTTTTACACGCTTTCGCTCTGCTAAGCGGTAAGAATGGCCTGAAGCTGGGCGAGATTGTTGACCTGGAAATCAGGGGTAATATCCGCAGGCAACGGGCGCGTGCCGTGATCGATCCAGCAGGTCTTCAGACCCGCATTCATCCCCCCGAGAATATCAGACTCGGGCGTATCACCGACCATCAGTACGCGCTGCGGCGCCGGATTGCCGAGCAAGGCCAGCGTGTGGGCAAAGATCTTCGCGTCCGGCTTGGGCACGCCAACCTGCTCTGAAATCACCAGCGCATCGAACATATCGTGAAAGCCCGTGCGTTCCAGTCGCGCCTGCTGCAGGGCCGTAAAGCCGTTGGTAACAATCGCCATTTTGACGTGGCCTTTAAGGCTCTTCAGCAGTTCAGGCGCGCCTTCCAGCGGCAGGCAGATTTCTGCCATGGCATTAAGGAAATCGCTGTTTAAGATGTCCGGCTCTACGCTGAGTTTCTCTCCCCAGAGCGTAAAGCGCTGCGTCTGCAGCTGTGCGGCAGTGATGGTGCCGTTCTGGTAATCCACCCACAAAGGCTTATTGATCGCCTGATAATCGGCGTAATCGCGATCGCTGAACTGCACATCGTAGCGGGTAAACATGCGCTGCAGCCCGGCAAAGGCGTCAAAATGAAATAGCGTATCATCAGCATCAAACAGGATGCAGTCCCAGTCGTTTAACATGGTACTCCTTAATCAGCGGTCAAAGTGTCAGCGCCATAATGACGGCGTCTTCCCGTCCGCCTGCGGTGGGATAGTAATTGGGGCGTACGCTGACCTGATGAAAATCCAGCTGCTCATACAGAGCAATCGCCGCGCGGTTTGACGCGCGAACTTCCAGCCAGAGGGTCAGGACATCACGCTGCTCCAGTTCGCCGATCAGCCTCTGTAATAGCTGACGCGCATATCCGCGACGCTGAAAGTCAGGATCAACGGCGATGTTAAACAGCGACGCCTCATCCAGCACAACCTGCGTAATAGCAAAGCCGGCAAGGCGTCCGTCACTGCGCAGCCCGAAATTGAGAAAACGTTCACCCTGATTGCTGGCGAAGGTCTGTTCGCTCCAGGGAAAAGCGTGCGCCCGGAGTTCAATGGCGAGCAGCTGCGGCCGATCGTCAGGCGTGATGAGCGAGATAGTGGTCATGGTTACACATCTGTTGCCACAGCGCGCGCCTGGCTGCGCCGCTGCTAATCAGTTCATTAAGGACGGCGCTGGTGAACACCACACCGTTAAAGCTGTGCCCGCTCTCCACGCCCAGCAGCCAGCCGGGACAGGCTACCTGCTCTGGCAGCATCGGCAGCTGCTCCGGCGTCAGCGTCATCACCTGCGCAGGCGGAATATCCAGCGCCCGCAGCACGTCCCGTATCAGAGGCTCATCCAGTGCCGGCGGATGTTCCGCTACCAGCAGCAGGCGCGTATCGGGTGCCAGCCTGACGGCGATCTCCCCTTGCAGCACGCGCGGACGCCGCAGCTGATACTGCGTGATCCCCATCTGCTGCAGAAGCCAGTCGCGTCTTGTACTCATGCTGTTTTCCGCTATGCCGTAAGTAATGCGCGCTATGCTAGCAAACCCGTCGAACATGCGCCAACAAAGCACTATAATCCCCGCTCTGATTTAACAGGAGCGTTCCATGTCTGCTTTTACCCCGGCCAGTGAAGTTATTCTGCGCCACAGTGATGAATTTACCACCCGCCACGTGCTGTTTGCGGGTGACCTGCAGGATGACCTGCCCGCCCAGCTGGAAACCGCGCTCAGCCGCGTTCATACCCAGCAGTATCATCACTGGCAGAATCTGAGCCACCGGCTGGGCGATCGCGCCGTATACAGCCTCGTGGCCAGTGCGGCTGATGTGACAGACTGCACCACCCTGATTTACTTCTGGCCAAAAAATAAGCCGGAAGCGCAGTTCCAGCTGCAAAATCTGCTCGCGTTGCTGCCTGTGGGCAGCGATATCTTTGTAGTGGGCGAAAACCGCAGCGGTGTGCGCAGCGCCGAAGGCATGCTGGAGCAGTGGGTGACGCTGGAGAAAATTGACAGCGCGCGTCGCTGCGGCCTCTATCATGGTCAGCTGACGCAGCAGCCTGAGTTTGATGCCAGCCAGTTTGGCAACACCTACCTGCTGGATGGGATGACGATCCATACGCTGCCAGGCGTATTCAGCCGCGATGGTCTGGATATTGGCAGCGATCTGCTGCTGTCGACGCTGACGCCGCATACCAAAGGAAAAGTGCTGGATCTCGGATGCGGCAGCGGTGTCTTAGCGACCGCGCTGGCGCAGCACTCGCCGAAGGTGCGTTTGTGGCTGTGTGATGTGCACGCTGCTGCCATTGAGGCGAGCAAAGCCACGCTGGCAGCAAACGGGCTGGAAGGCGACGTGTTTGCCAGCAACGTTTTTAGCGACGTGACCGGACGCTTCGATCTGATTATCTCCAACCCGCCGTTCCATGACGGCATGCAGACCAGCCTTGATGCGGCACACAGCCTTATTCGCGGCGCGGTGAAGCATCTCAACAGCGGCGGCGAACTGCGTATTGTGGCGAATGCTTTCCTGCCTTATCCGCAGATACTTGATGAGACCTTCGGCAGCCATGAAGTGCTGGCGCAAACCGGTCGCTTTAAGGTTTATCGTGCGGTATATGGCCGTGGCGCGCGCGGACGCTAAGCGCCTGATACGGCGATAAAGCGTTGCTTTTTCCAGCAGTCGGTTTATCGCCGTAAAATATCTGTTGACGCATTGCGTAAAACCTCTAGAATGCGCCTCCGTGGTTAGCAATACTGTAAAGTGTTGCCAGGTATGCGAAGGTGGCGGAATTGGTAGACGCGCTAGCTTCAGGTGTTAGTGTCCTAACGGACGTGAGGGTTCAAGTCCCTCTCTTCGCACCAATAATCACAGAGTTTATATCGCGTGCACTGCGCGAAGGTGGCGGAATTGGTAGACGCGCTAGCTTCAGGTGTTAGTGTTCTTACGGACGTGAGGGTTCAAGTCCCTCTCTTCGCACCATGCGGTGATATAAACAGACAACACGATGCGAAGGTGGCGGAATTGGTAGACGCGCTAGCTTCAGGTGTTAGTGTTCTTACGGACGTGAGGGTTCAAGTCCCTCTCTTCGCACCACTGTTGTCACCTCTCCCCCGGCAGTTAATTCCCTGAATCACATTCTTTTGCTTATCACGCGCTGCGTGATGTTGCTGTTTCTGCCCGCGGTTAACCCGGATAAAAATTCACTGACGCAGCCGTAATGCCGCCAGCCAGTGCTATGCAGGATGGCAGCAATATGTAGTGCCGCAGTCGCTGATGAAACAGCATGACCAGCGTCAGCAGAAGCATAACGATCATAATTGCCCGCCACTGCGCATACCCGGGTTCCCATAGCGCAAACAGCGGCATCGCGGTACAGGGCAGCAATATCCCCCAGCCGCTATCCAGGCGCTTACCCATTACCCAGCTCACGCCCCATAAGCCACAGGCTGCCAGCATTGCTGCAATCATCATCACGCTCCTTAATGATAAAAATTACCATTATCATATGACAATCATTCTCATTCTGCAGCGAATTTTTCACTGCATGACAGAAATACTGGAAAATGCTAAATTGCCGCCGATAACACACCTGATAACAACATGAAACGTGCTGACTATCCGTATAGCAGAATTCACTCTGCCGGGTAGCGCTTTGATATTTCAGGGCTGTCACGGGTAATAACAATGAAATTAAACGCTTACGATGACCTGAAACACAGCAAATATCGGCTTTCACTGATGCTGTTTTTATTTCTTAATATCGCCGTTTCACTCTTTTGTCTGCTGCCCTGCCTGAACGTTCAGATACCGGTATTTACTCTGCCCGCGGTGCTGGTCGCCGGTTTCAGTACAACGCTGCTGCTGCTTTGCCTGATCGTGCCCGGCCTGCGCTTTTCCGTATTAACGCCGGTCGCGCTGCTGCTGGGGCTGCTATGGGCATGGCATATTGATCAGAAATATCATCTGATCTCTGCGTTTGAGAGCAGCTATTTAATTATCAGTTTACTTAGCGTCTTTTTTATCAGCGCTATTGCTCTGAGCGATTATTTAACTGCCTTTTGCCTGCATATTACGCCGCCGGTGCTGACCGTCCTGCTGCTGGATAACGGACAGCATCTGATGACCATTCTGTTTACTATCACGCTGCCGCTAATTGGCTTTTCCCTGCTTCACCTGATGCGCCGGCGTTTTGATCATTTCACCCGCCAGCTGATCGGCCAGCTGTATGAAGAGAAACAGAGCTTCAGCGCGCTCAGCATGCTCGACCCGCTGACCGGTCTCTATAACCGGCGGGGGCTGCAAAACCGGCTGGAAACAATTCTGGAGAACCATGCCGGCAGCCACTTTATCCTGCTGCTGGATATCGACCATTTCAAAGCCTATAACGACAATTACGGACATGCGATGGGCGACCAGGCGCTGAAACGGGTTTCGGCCGCGATCCGGGACGCCGTACGCTCGCGCGATGTGGTCACCCGCTATGGCGGCGAGGAGTTTCTGGTACTGCTGACGAATGTCAATGCGTCGATAGCCATGAAACTCGCCGAGCGTATCCGCCAATCGGTGCTGGAACTGGAAATCCCCCATCGCTCCAATACCGCGGTAGCTACTCACGTTACCGTCAGCACCGGTATTGCTCTAATGGCAGCGCACGATTTCGACCGCGCCGTCGCCAATGCCGACCGCGCGCTGTATGTGGCTAAAAACCAGGGGCGTAATACCATCCTGGCCTGGGAGACGCTGCCGGCACGCCGGCAGGCAATCGGCGAACCGCACTGAGGTGATGAATATAACGCTATAGCAATCTTATGCTGCTGCTATCTTGCTCACTCAATCAGGAACGATTATCATTTGTTTTTCGTTTCCCGTTATCATTCAGGATTGGCATGGCTACGATTACGCGTCAGGCGCACCGCTTCAGTGAGCAGTCCCCGATCTTCATGCAGCGCGATCGCACGCTGGTACGTGCGCTGCAGGAGCTGATACGTGAGCAGTGCAGCGACCGTCAGGCGTATGTCAGACTGGGAGAACCTGCGCCCGAAGGCGCTTTGACGCTGGCTGAATGGTCGACACCCGGGCACTATCAGCGGCTGATGCAGCGCTACGGTGACTATCTCTATCACAGTCATCCTGATACGCCACGGGAGGCGAAGCCGCTGCAGTCACTCTGGGCGCAGTGGTATTTCGGCCTGCTGGTGCCCACGCTGATGATAGCGCTGCTACATGAACCGCGTGCGCTGAGCTGCTCGCCTGAACATATTCGCGCTGAGTTTCACGAAAACGGGCATCCCGCCGCCTTCTGGCTGGATGTGCAGGAGGATGAGCCCGCGCGCTTTCTCTCTGCTCCGCAGCGCATGGCGCGCCTGATCCAGACCTGCCTGCAGCCCGCCGTGGAAGGCATGACGCAGCACGGCGACATTAACGCGCGCCTTATCTGGAATAACATGGGATATCTGATCTACTGGTTTCTGGGTGAACTCCGGGCGCAGCTGCCTGCCGCGCTGATCGACCAGCTGGAAGAGATGCTGTTTTTCACGCCGTCGCTGCCGGACGGCAGCGATAACCCGCTTTATCGCACCATGATCGTACGCCACGGCACGATGGAGCGGCGCAGCTGCTGCCAGCGCTACCGGATCCCTGACGTCGATCGCTGCGGTAACTGTACACTGAAAGCGCAATAAGCACGCGCACGCCGTAAATTCTCCTTTTCTCTCGTTTACACTTTTTTCGCCTTATGGCAGCGTTCAGGTTCAGTTTTTACCGGAGAACACCATGAGCCTGGAGTCGGTACAGCAGTTCTTTGCTGAGCATGCGCCGGATATCGAAATTATTGAAACGCCTGAAAGCACGGCCACCGTGGCGCTGGCAGCACGCGTTCACGGCGTCTTACCAGGACAAATCGCCAAAACGCTGTCGCTGAAAGTAAAAGAGCAGGTCGTGCTGATTGTCACCCGCGGCGATGCGCGTCTGGACAACCGCAAACTGAAAGCCGCACTGGGCGCTAAAGCGCGCATGCTGAGCGTGGATGAAGTGGTGAACTGGACCGGCCATCCGGCAGACGGGGTCTGCCCTTTTGGCCTGGAAAACCCGCTGACCGTATACTGCGATACCTCTCTGCGCAGCTTTGATGAGGTGCTGCCCGCCGCAGGTTCGGTGCGCAGCGCGGTCCGGATCTCTCCGCTGAGAATGGCGGAGCTGACCCACGCAACCTGGGTCGACGTCTGCGAAGTGCTGTGAGGGCGCGGAGATTATCGCGCCCTCGCTGTCTCATTTCAGAGCCGGTGTGGCAGACGGATAAAGGCCTGTTCAAGCATATCCAGCAGCAGCGCATTATCAACACGCTGGATCACATGAACCAGCGCGCCGGTCTCTGGCGGAATACCCACGTCGAGGCGCAGCGGCGGACGGTAACGCCAGCTCTTGCCGCGCGTTGCACCGGGACGCAGCTCAATATCCACGAAATAATCCGCCCCTTCCGCCACGCGCTGATTCAGCAGCCAGGCTACTACCAGCGCATCATGGATCCAGCAGCCAGGCAGCTGCCGGGTCCGCATTGAGTAGTCGATCCAGGGTCCCAGCGTCTCCCGGACAAACTGCGTCAGCGGATGCGGCTGTGCCGTAATGCGCGTGAGATCGTCGCGGGTCAGCAGCGTCTGCGTAGTCGCATCCATCGGCACCAGCGTGATGGTGGCGCCGCTGTGCAGTACCTGATGAGCCGCCTCCGGATCGAGACCAAAATTGGTATCTTTGATGTAATCATCAAGCGCAAATACGCCGCCCATGATCACAATCTCTGCTACCGCTTCAGCCATCTCCGGATAACGCTGCAGCGCCTGCGCCACGTTCGTCAGCGGCCCGATAGCAACCAGAGTAAACTCTCCCGGATTATCGCAGATTAACTGCCCCATCACGCCGGCTGCATCATTGCCGTCCGCCGCCATGACGGCGGGCTGACGTACGCCCTGCCACAGCGCAGCCAGCGCCGGGTCGGCCAGATTATCCAGACGCGCCCGCCACGGCAGCGGATCTTCGCGCAGCGCCTGCAGCGCCCCCTGCACTACCGGAATATTCATCCCGAGACGTTTCAGCAAATCTTTTGCCACACGGGCACCCGTCGCGCTGGGCGTGTTACCGGTGACCGTGGTGATCAGTTCCGGCGACAATGCAGGTGATGCCAGCGCCAGCGCGATAGCCAGTCCGTCATCGGTATTTGCCCCTGCGATGCCATTCCCCGGATCGCAATCAATAATTACTCGTTTCATAATGTTTTATCGTTATTGTATTTAAGGCTGCAGGCAGCCACAGGATTCACCGGTTTCGATGTAGTGCGGCAGCTCTGCCATCACTCCCTCATCCGGCTGGTTTTTCAGCATAGCAATAGCGCGCTGCGCCAGCTCAGACAGCGGCTGCCGCACCGTGGTCAGCGAAGGCACGTGAAACGCGGCCTGTGTGGTACCGTTAAAGCAGACCAGCGCCACATCCTGCGGCACGCGGATCCCCTGCTCGGCAAACGCACGAATACAGCCAATGGCCTGTCCTTCATTACTGGCAAACAGCGCACGCGGCAGGCGCCCGCTGGCGATCATGCGCTGCGCCGCGTCATAGCCCCCCTGCCGCGAGTAGTCAGCCGGGAAAATCAGGTTTTCATCAACGGGCAGTCCCTGCTCCTGCATCGCATCCCGCCAGCCCTGAATACGATCCTGGGCGTTAAACATTGCCAGCGGACCGCTGATCATCCCCACCTGCTGGTAGCCGTGACTCAGCAGATGCCGGGTTACATCGCAGGCTGCCAGCCGCTCGTTCATGCTCAGCACGCTGACGCCGGGCCGCGGAGCAATGCGATCCAGCATCAGCAGCGGCGTACCGCTGGCCTGTATCACATCAATATAAGGATGACGATCGACGCTGTTGTAAAACAGTCCGTCAATCTGACGGTTAAGCATTCCCTGAATCAGCTCCAGCTCACGCTGACGATCGTCACCGGCGTCGCCCAGCAGCATAATATGGCCGTGGTTAAGCGACTCCTGCAGCAGCACATGCGCCATGGAAGCAACAAACGGGTTAGCAATGTTCGGCACAATCAGACCAAAGGTTTTGGTGGTGCCGGAGGCCAGCGCGCGCGCTACGGCGTTAGGCCGGTAGCCCGTCTGCTTAATGGCAGCCAGCACCCGCTGACGGGTCGCTTCTGCGACCGGGCGCGGCCCGTTATTGATCACATAGCTGACCACGGCTACCGAGGTACCGGCGACGCGGGCGACATCGGTACGGGTTACATTTCCGCCGGGAGATTTTGCCAAATTAGCCTCAATATAAATGCCGCTGGCCGGATTCACCGGCCAGCGTTATGTCAATGGTCCTGCCTGCGCCTGCGCGTCAGATAGCATCCTCCGGCAGATTAAGGTCACGACCGCGCGTTTCCGGTGCGACAAACGTCGTCAGAAATCCGATAGCGGCCATTGCGCTAAAGTAAACGGCGATCGGCCACCAGTGGCCGGTCCATGAGAGCAGCGCCGCCGCGACCAGCGGTGCAGTGCCGCCAGAAAGAATCGATCCCAGCTCTTTTGCCACTGCCATCTTGGTATAGCGGTGTTTCACGCCAAACATCTCGACGCCCCAGGCCGCCTGCACGCCAAATATCCCCAGCGACGCGAGCGCCATGCCGACAACAATAACCGCAATGATAATCGTCGGATCGCGGCTATCCATCAGGCTGAAGGCAGGCCACGCATAGATCATCAGCAGCAGGCAAAAGCCCCGATAGGTAATGCGGCGACCAAAACGATCGGAGAGCCAGCCCGCAAAAGGAATAATCAGAAAGCCCAGCAGCGAGGCGATAAACACCGCCGTGGTCGGTACAGATTTATCCAGCATCAGCACTTTTGCTACGTAACCGACAATAAAGCCCTGAGCCAGATAAGAGGGGCCATTCTCACCAATGCGCAGACCCACCATGGTCCAGAACGCCCGCGTACGCTGCCAGACGCTGCGGCTGTCTGTTTCAGTGTGTGCCTGAGCCAGCGTTTCACTGCGCTGCGCCTGCAGTTCAGCCTGCTGACGCTCAAACACCGGCGTTTCGCGCAGATGGCGGCGGATCCACAGCGCCACGATGGCGATCAGCACGCTGCTCAGAAAAGGAATACGCCAGCCCCAGGCCAGCAGGCTCTCTTTATCCATCTGGATCACCGCCAGCCAGACCAGAGAGGCGATCAGCGTGCCGCTGTTGGATCCCAGCGCAATCACGGAAGAGACCAGGCCGCGCCGTTCAACCGGTGCATACTCGCCCAGCATCACCGTGCCGCCAGAGAGCTCCGCCCCTGCTCCTAATCCCTGCGTAAAGCGTAGCAGCACCAGACAGGCGGGTGCCCAGAGTCCAATCGTTGCATAAGACGGGATCAGGCCAATCAGCGTGGTAGAGGCGCCCATCAGAATAATCGTGCTGATCATCACGACTTTGCGCCCTTTGCGATCGCCAATCCAGCCAAACAGCAGTGCGCCTATCGGGCGGGCAATAAAGCCGACTGACCAGGTAGCAAAACTGGAGAGCAGTGCCATAGCCGGTGTCGCTTCCGGAAAAAAAATGTCGCCAAAGATGATACCCGCCGCCAGACCATACAGGGCAAAGTCGGCATACTCCATCGCCGTACCGAGCCAGCAGGAGAAGGTTGCGCGCCAGAAATCTTTCCGGCCAGCGGCAGTTTGCAGTCGTTCATCGGCCGCGGTGAGGTGAGGTGAGTGCTGTGCAGTGGGATGATGTTCCGTCATAACCCTTTCTCTTAGTGAAGTGAAAACAGTAAACGCCCTTCCATGGGTCTGTTCGCTTGCGCAGACAAGCGGAACGTCCCGGTGACGACGTTCGACAGGCAAATCCTGAAAGATCAGTAAGGAATTCCCTGGTGTTGGAATTCATCTCTCTGCTGCGTTTCGCCGATGTTTAATTCACCGATCGTATTAGCACAGCAAATGTAACCTGGTCATTTCGGGTCTGTAGCCGCGTCTGGCACCGTGAGTTATCACTGGGGAGACAGTCTATCTACGCGCGTAGATAAATCAAGCGGCAAAAAGAAAAATTAGTTAGATTATTTTGACTATCCTCCCTGACTGATACCAAAAAAACACCATAATTCAGGCAATTGCATGCGTTTTAATTAAGCAAAAGCCGTATTAAAACGCAGCAATTGATATCCGTAATTTATCAATAGCAGCACACTGCCTGCTATCGCGCCGCCTTTATGCCACCTGCAGATGACACTAAAATGACAGCGGCTGCCTCAGCGCAGCGTAAAATAACTTAACGCCTCACAGCCTGTGCCCGCCTGCGGCGTGGCGATGACCTTTCGCTGCGCCAGATCGATAACGCTTAACGACCCCTCACCCTCATTGGCAATAAGCAGCGTGCGGTTATCTTCACTGAAACAGCCATCGCCGGGCCGGCACCCCACACGAACGGTGCCGGAGGGAGTAAGCAGATCGTCAAACAGCGTAACCAGTGATTCATCACGCCCGATCGCAACCAGCCGTTCGCCACTGGCACTGAACCGCACAACATGGCAGGGCTGCTGGTGCCCGGCCAGCGTAATGCGCTGCCGGACCCGGTGGCTCTGCCGATCGATCACGTAAAGCAGCGGTGCGTCGGCGGCGCTGGCAACCAGATAAGGATGTCTGGGCGAGGCAGCAATACCGGCTATCGGACCAGGCAGCAGAATGTTATCAATGACGCGTCCTTCTGCCTCACATAAATCGATTACCGTGATGCTGGCATCCTCTTCATTTTCCGTGAACAGTTTGCGTCCGCTGGGTGAGAGCGTCAGCCGGTGCGCGTGATGCGAAGGCAGCGGTATGGTTTTCTCCACGCGATCGGTGTGCGGATCGATGACCGCGACCGCCGCGCTGTTTTCACAGCAGAGATAAACCTTGCCGTCGCGACCCAGCTGCCCGCTGTGTGGCGACTGCAGTGGCGTAAGGTCGATAAAGCCGCTGATCCGGCGCTGACGCAGATCGATAACAGCAACTTTATGCCCGGGATGTGGGTTAGCGCCGTGCATGCCGCTGCCATAGAGCGGGACATAGGCTTTCTCCAGCGCGGGCAGCATCAGCAGCTCATGCGGGCGCGGCGGAAACGCATTCAGCTCCTGCTCAACGGTAAAGCGTTCCGGATGCAGAAACAGCACCCGGTTACCCTGTTTATCAACGGCTATCAGGCCGCGGGCAGATGACTGCATAATCACTCCTTAAACAGAATGCCTGACTAAAGCGTAGCTAAGCTGCATGACGAAGGTAAATTTCGCTCTGATGCCAGGCTAAAATCCAGCAAGGATAATCGTTCATTTCTTGCTGCAATTTTCAGATTGCCGCACCTTACGCAGCCCGCGGGGAATAATCTTAGGATTAATCCTGGCGGGAAAAATTAAACTGTGAAATTCATCACGCTGTTATTTTGTTAAATTTTTATTGATAACGGCTGCTTCATTTTCCGCTTTATCTGAAAGAGAAAAAAAGTATTAGCGCAAACGCGAAGAATGTTTTATTAAGCTCAATGTAATACTTTTACACACAGCCCCCGTAAGGAAACATAAGAGCGTCTAAGGCGCCAGCATCAGGGACTCCTTGCCCATAATCACAATAATCAGGTGCATCATGTCAAAAAAACGTCTTCAGCCGGCGCGCGCGCTCTGGCACAACTGGAAAAGAATAGCGTTTACCGGTCAGTCATTACTGCAGAAAAAACAGCATAATGCGCTCTGCGCGCCGGAGTATGATCCCAGCGAAGAGGACAATATCGTGTTACTTTCTGGTGAGAAGACGTTGCCAGATATCCCGAAAAAAGTATGGCTGTACTGGGATACAGAATATTTACCAAAATCGCTGCAGGCGAATATTGCTAAAATACGCCGCGATAATCCTGACCACAGCGTTCACCTGTTAAATAAATATTCTGTAAAAGAAGTCCTGCCCGATTTTATATTTACTTCAGCGCAATTAACGGCACAGCAGAAAAGCGAAGTGATCAGGCTTGAGCTGTTATTACGCTACGGCGGCATCGCTATCGACTGCGCTGCGCTGCTGTTTGAAGATCTGAGCTGGGTACACAGCGCCCATCAGGAACGTCCGATGGATGTGATCGGCTATTATTGCGAACGCTCAACGCTGAATTATCTCGCACCTGTTATTGAGAACTGGTTCCTCGCTGCTGCGCCAAATAATCCTTTTATTCGCGAATGGCAGAAGCAGTATGCGCCGATTAAACATCAGGGTGAGCAGAGCTTCTTTAACGAAATGCGCAAGCGTGATGACTTTTCGCTGCTGACGCAGAGAATCGCTGAACCGGCACAGCAGCCGGGTGCGCTGGCGCAGCAGGCGGCCATGCGTGAATACCGCCGCGTTAATCTCTTTTTGCGTAAATGTGAAGCCAGCGCCTTTTACTATCAGCGCCTCAATAACTGGAAAAGCGACGCCTTTACGCATGCCATTCTGTTTCATCAGCGTCCGCATACGCCACCGCCGGTTATTAAACTGGACGGCCACGCGCAGCTGCATCTCGACTTTAACCTGCGCCTGGGTAACTACAACCGCAGCAGCCTGCTGGGCGCCATGATGCAGCCTGTCGCCCCGCTGAGCGTGGCGCTGCCCTCACCCGTCAATAAAGCGAGCGCGTAGCCAGTGGATAAAGGTCGTCACTGCACGCGGCACCTGTGCCGCGTAAGGACGCACCACCCAGAGGCGGTCGGCAAAGGCGTCGATTGCCTGCCACGATGACAGCACCGGCTGCAGCGCGCCGCTTTCCAGCGCTGCGCGGGCGCTGAAGTCGGGCAGCATGGCAATGCCTGCACCCTGCAGCGCGGCATCCCGAATCGACTCGCTGTTGTTCGTGGCAAAATTTCCCTGAATTTTCACCGTCAGCGTTTCACCTCCCTGATGCGACTGAAAGCGCCACTGCGGCGCATCAGGACCGCGCGGATACCACAGGCAGTTATGCTGAAGCAGCGCGTCCGGCGTCTGCGGCACGCCGTGCTGTGCCAGATAAGCGGGCGAAGCCACCAGCAGCGCGCGCGTGGCGCACAGAGGCAGCGCGACGTGCGTTTCCGGCAGCGACTGGCTGTGGCGGATAGCAAGATCAAATCCTTCGCCGCCGAGTGACACCAGGCGGTCAGTCACATCCAGCTGCAGACGAACCTGCGGATATTCCCGCAGAAAGTCGCCGATAATCGGCACCAGCTGCTGCCGGGCAAACGCCACCGGCGCGCTGATGCGTACCTGCCCGCGTACCGGCCCCGCCTCATCGCGCACGCGATAAACGCTTTCAGCTATCCGGGTAAAGGGCTCACGCAGCTCGCCAGCCAGCTGTTCGCCGGCTGAGGTGAGCCGCACGCTGCGCGTGGTGCGCTGAACCAGCGCTACCCCGGTCAGCGTCTCCAGCTCTTTAATTTTCTGACTCACTGCCGCTTTACTCACATCCAGCCGCTCAGCGGCGCGGGTAAAACTGCCCTGCTCCGCCAGTACCGTCAGCCAGTAAAGATGTGTCCAGAGCGCCTCCGTTTTCATCCCTTTGCCCGCCATTGTTCAAAATAGTGAACAATCAGTTTATCGCAGACGCTTTTTCTTTGCGCGTACAGCGGGCAGCATAGCCACATCTGTCTCTGCTTTTTTGCCACTACTGCGAGGGTTTACCGATGCCATTACTCACTTTTGATCTGATTCAGGGCCGCTCTGAGAGTGAAGTTCGTACTTTACTGGATGCTGCCCATCGCGCCGTGCTTACCGCCTTCGGTGTTCCTGAGCGGGACCGCTATCAGATTGTTCACGAAAACAAAGCGTATCAGATGGTTTTTCAGGATACCGGGCTGGGCTTTTCGCGCACGGATAATCTGGTGATGGTGCGGGTCTACACCAGCCCGCGCAGTGAGGCGCAAAAAGCCAGTTTTATGGCAGAACTGGCGCGCGAGCTGCGCGAAAACTGCGGCGTGCAGGGGCACGATCTGATGATAAGCTTTATTACCAACAGCAAAGGCGACTGGAGCTTTGCACAGGGTGAGGCGCAGTATCTTACCGGCGCGTTATAAACCACCGTCTGCCAGATATGCCGCCGCGCTTATCATCCCGCCTGGCGGCACGATTCCGAATGTACCGCACAAATCCCGCCGGACAGGTTGCAGCCCGGTGACAGCCAATATAGATTGACGCAAACCCCCTGAGAGGGCGCGCAGCCACTCGCGCTGTGCTATTCATCTATCGTGAGGATTTGCCGTTGGCATTGCTTTCAATTGTGCTGTTTCTGACCGCCATTATCGTTTACAGCTGTAAAGCCGGACGCAATACTTTCTGGTTTATCCTGATGCTGCTGCTGCTCACGCTGTTTATTGTGCTGAATGCCACGCTGTTCGCCAGCAACTATTTTACCGGTGACGGCATTAACGATGCGGTGATCTACACGCTGACCAACAGCCTGACGGGCGCCGGCGTCAGTAAATATGTGGTGCCCGCTATCGGGCTGATTATCGTGCTGTTTCTGCTGTTCTGCTTTCTCTCATGGATTTTGCGCCGCCATAAACGCCCGCATCATCTCGGCTGGAGCCTGCTGGCGATCGCCTGTGCCGCCGGATCGGTACAGACCACGCCGGCGTTTCGCCAGGTTAAAGATCTGATTGCCTCCCACGCACACGCGGGCGACTCCGATTTCGCTACCTGGTATATTACGCCGCAGAACCGTATCGAACAGCCCGCGCTTAACCTGGTCTATATCTACGGCGAGAGTCTGGAGCGCACCTATTTAAATCAGCAGGCTTTTCCCGATCTGGCGCCAGAGCTGAGCCGCGAGCAGGCGCAGAGTCTGGATTTCAGCCATACGGCCCAGCTTCCCGGCACCGACTACACTATTGCCGGCATGGTCGCCTCGCAGTGCGGCATCCCGCTGTTTGCCCCTTTTGACGGTAACGCCTCAGCCGCGCTCTCCAGCTTCTATCCGCAGAGCCTCTGCCTCGGCGATATTCTTAAAAACAGCGGCTACGAGAACTGGTTTATTCAGGGCGCCGATCTGCGCTTTGCCGGCAAAGACACCTTTCTGCTCTCGCACGGCTTTGCTGCCGCGAATCTCTATGGCGCGCAGGAGCTGAAAAGCCGCGTGGCCGATCCCGACTACCGTAACAACTGGGGCTTTTACGACGATACCGTGCTGGACGAGGTGTTTGAAAAATATACTGAACTGTCACAGCAGAATAAACGCTTTGCCCTGTTCACCCTGACGGTGGATACCCATCACCCTGATGGCTTTATCTCACGCAGCTGCCGGCGCAAGAGCTATCAGTATGACGGCAAACTGAACCAGTCATTCAGCGCCGTCACCTGTTCGCAGGAGCACGTGGCGCGCCTGATTGAGCGTATCAAAGCCTCGCCGTGGTTTAAAAACACCGTCATCGTCGTCAGCTCCGATCATCTGGCGATGAACAATACCGCCCATCCCTATCTGATGAAGCTGCCGCGCCACGATCTCTTTATGGTGATCCGCGGCGACCAGCCGCAGGCGGCGGTGCGCGATGCCCCCCGCAGCACGCTCGATAACGGTGCCACGGTGCTGGAGATCCTCGGCGGCGACAAAGCGCTGGGTCTTGGCCGCAGCTCACTCTCCACGCCGTCGCTCTCCACGCAGTTTGACGACATGGCGAAGAAGGTCAGCAGCTGGAAAGCCGATATTGTGCAGCTGTGGAATTTTCCGGCCAGCATGAAAGATTTCACCATCGACCAGCAGAAGAATACCTTTACCTTCTCCGGCGCCACGTTCCGCCTGCCGATCCTGTTCCGGCTGGGCAATAAGCAGGTAGAACCGCTGCCGGAGGGGGAGTATGCCGCGCCGCTGCGCTATCAGCTGGCGGATTTTGCCGCGAACGACAAATTTGTCTGGGCTGACCGCTGCTTTAAAATGGCGCGACTCTGGAAGCCGGAGCTGGCGCTCTCTACCGATCTCTGCCTGGCGATGGGCCAGATGGGCGGCCAGCCCAGCGTGGTGCGTATCGATCAGCCGCTCTGGCACGGCAAAACGCACTTCCCGCCGCTGCGCGTCAGCCCGGAAACCTGGCGGCTCAACCAGCAGCAGATCCGCATTGAAGATAATGACATTCGCTACGATGCCGACAGCTTTGTGCTGAACGTGCCAGGCGCCCCGCACAGCATCCGGCGCTTTAGCGGCATCTCACGTCCGGAGAGCTGGGGACGCTGGTCAAACGCCAACCTGGCTCCGGAGGTGAATATTGAGTATGCCGACCCGCTGCCGCCGCGGTTTGATCTGGTGATCACCGCGCGCGCGTTTGGTGCCAATGCGCAGCAGTCAATTCCGGTACGCGTAGGCAGCGAGGAGCACGTTCTGCGGCTGGGCGATACTTTCTCAACCACCACGCTGCACTTCAGCAATCGCGACGGCAGCCATAATCTGGTGATTGTGCCACCGGCGCCGCAGCTGTCGAATCAGGATAATATTGTGGGTCAGGCGCCACGTAAGCTCGGCATTGGCATGGCGGAGATCCGCATTGTGCCGCGGCCCTGAGCGCGGCCTCAGTCGCGCTGGCGCAGCGTCTCCAGCCGCTCCCGCTGCGCGCCATCGGCGCTGAAATTATCCGGCGCCAGCCAGCGCTCAAAGGCGTGCTTTAACACCGGCCAGTCGCTATCGATAACAGAGAACCAGCAGGTATCGCGGCTGCGGCCTTTATACACCATCGCCTGACGGAACACGCCCTCGGGCTGAAAACCGAGCCGCAGCGCCGCCTGGCGCGACGGCTGATTGCAGCTGTCGCATTTCCATTCGTAGCGGCGATAGCCGAGCTGGTCAAACGCATATGCCATCAGCAGAAAGTGCGCCTCGGTTGCCATGCGGGTACGCTGAAGCAGCGGTGAAAACACCACATACCCTACTTCCATTACGCCGTGCTGCGGCTCGATACGCATCAGGGCGAGCGTCCCCACCGCCTGCCCGCGCTGCAGGTCAATCACGGCAAAATGCAGATAATCGGGAGTATGCTGGCAGGCGGCGGCGAACGTCAGCCACTCATGCTGCGATGCCGGACGCTCCACGGGCAGCCAGGTCCAGCTGCGATCGTCTGCGGCCTGCGCATGCGCGGCGCTGAGATCGGACGCGTGGCGTGGCGCATCCAGCGGCTCAAGGCGACAGTAACGCCCCTGAAGCGTAATGCGCTGCGGACGCGGGCGCGGCTGCCAGTCAGGTAATGCAACACCCGTCGGCTGGCCAAATGCATTAACGGTCGGGGCCATCTTTCCTGCCTCTGAAATAAAACAGGCGGACCCGGTGGCCCGCCTGCTGGCGTTATCCCTTAAAGAAGATGTCGCCCGATTTGCCCATCACGATTTTGCCGCTGTCATCGGTGATCTGAATATAGTTGGCGTTGATGTAAGCCCAGTGTGCACCGGCCTGCGGAGCGGGCAGATGACGCGCCTGCCAGTCAGTGATGGTGTACTCTTTTTTGCGATACTCTTCCGGCACTACATCGCCGACCTTGTGCTCTTTGTAGTCGATAATGATGGTATGCAGATTGTAGTTGTTGGCGGCGGAAGGCTGTTCGCCGGTACCGTTGTTAGACGGGCGAACCGGCGCGTCGTCGCCTGATGCAGCAGGTGCCTGAGCGGCGGGCGCATCGGCGGCGGGTGCTGACGCGGCGTCAGGAGCCTGCGCATCCGGCTGCTGCACCTGAGGCGGCATTGGTACACTATCGGTCTGCTCATCCGCTGCCAGTGCGGCTGGCGTCAGGCTGAGCGCCCCCAGAAACAGGCTGGCTGATAAAAAGGTTAGGTGTGTCCTGCGCATTGGTGATTCCCACTCTGATGAATAGTCTGATGTCCATTTACTGACAAGCGCACCGGGCCAATGGTTCCCGCTGCCGTGCGGCGCTCGTCGCGTCATGCCACAGCATACCTCAGCCTGGCCCGATTCAGGCGCGCTAAAATTGCAAATAATCGTGATAATGCCGCTATAATCGCGCCATGAGATGCGGGCCTGGCCCGTACAGAATATTACGTGCAGGAGAGAACCGATGAATCAGGGGCCGTTAACGGAAAAAGAGCTGAACTGGCTGGATGACATGCTGGAGAAGTATGGCAATGCCCACTCCGTGGTGGATACGGCCGAGCTGGATGGGATGCTGACCGCCCTGCTCTCCGGCCCGAATGATATTGAACCCAGCGAGTGGCTGGTGGCGATGTGGGGCGGCCAGAAGCATATTCCTAAATGGGCTAATGAGCGCGAGATGGATCGCTTTATGACCCTGACCTTTCAGCACCTGAACGATATTGCTGAGCGTCTGGCCGAATTTCCGGAGCAGTTTGACCCGCTGTTTGGCCTGCAGGAGATGGAGGGCCAGGAGTTTACCGTGGTCGAAGACTGGTGTTACGGCTATATGCGCGGCGTCGCGCTGGACGCCGACTGGTCACAGCTGCCCGACGCGCTGCAGCCGCAGCTGCAGGCAATTGCCCTGCACGGCAGCGAAGAGCAGCGCGAAGCGCGCGAGGCGCTCGATCCGGACGCGTTTGAAGCGAGCATGGAGGCGATCCGCCCGGCGGCGCTGGAACTGCACGAATACTGGCAGGCCGAGCGCATGGCGCAGCCCGATCCCGAGCCACAGCTGCCGTTCTTTGCCGGTGATAAAACCGGCCGCAACGATCCCTGCCCGTGCGGCAGCGGCAAAAAATATAAGCAGTGTTGCCTGAATAAATAACCTGCGTTGGGGTCGCATGATATCGCGCCTAATCCAACCCGGGCCGCATAAATGCGGCCCCTACAAACGCCGCCACAGGGGCGCCATTTATGGCGCCCTGGTCCCATCGCGCCTAATCCAACCCGGGCCGCATAAATGCGGCCCCTACATTGGTATCCGTAGGGGCGCCATTCATGGCGCCCTGGCCACATCCGGCACCTGACCCCGGGCCGCATTAATGCGACCCCTGGGGATATCGCGCCCAATTACCCCGGGTCGCATAAATACGGCCCCTACAAACGCCGCCACAGGGGCGCCATTTATGGCGCCCTGGTCCCATACGGTCTGCAATCAGGGGGCGGGTCTGACATCGCTGACCAGCACCGGCAGCTGCCAGGCGCCGCCGGCGCGGATAGCGCGGCACATGCCGGTGGTGGCGTCGCTGCTCTGTACAAAATTGCGGCCATCCCAGACCCATGCGGCGGTGCTCCAGCAGTCGCCAATGCCGCGGCCTTTCTGCGCTTCGCTAATTACCCCAGCGTGATAATCGGAGCCGGAGTCGGTGATCAGCTGCGGTGAACCCTGCAGCGCGCGATCCATCAGCCAGTAGCCATACCCTTCGTTATAGGCACCGCGCCAGCAGAGGGCGGCGATCAGCACATGGTCCGTATCCACGGTGGTCAGCGTCGGCGGCTCTGCGCCCTCTTCCGGCTGATCGTCTGCCGGTGCAAGATTATCGCAGCTGTCATCATCCGTCAGCGTAGCGATAAGCGCCGGCTTGATCCGCGCCAGCTCCTGCGGCGTCAGCGGACGCGGCTTTGCCTCAACGGTTCTGGCCTGGATAATCACCGGCAGCGGTACCGCAGGCGGCACGCTGCTTTCCGGCTTGCTGTCTTTACGCACCAGCGCACCCGGCGTGCCGATGCGCCCCTGCGCCTCATCCATTTTCAGCAGCACGGCAAAGGCACCGTTTGCAGAGAGATCAAACGGCTCGGCACCGCCACGGAACTCCACGCTGCCGCTGCCTTTAATGGCAGTAATAATCGACCGGGTCTGCGCATCGGTCAGCGTCCACTCATCATTATCGGCTTTTGCCAGTTCACCCAGCGGGCGATCGTCGATCCAGAGCGTCAGCGCGTCGACCTGCTTTGAGTCATCATCACCGGTATCCGCCAGCACCACCCGGCCATGCGTCACCGTATCCGGCCCGCCCGCCCGCGTCAGTAACACCGATCCCCCCGCGCCCTCTTCCGCGCTATAGCCCGCCGCACGACAGGTCAGCGTGTTATCGCACGCCAGCTCCCACTCTTTGTGAGCAAACGAGACGCCTTCTTCAGCTATCGCCGGTACCATCAGGGCGTTAAGCAGAGGAAGCGCCAGCAGCAACCGTATCTTCATGGCATGTTTTCCATCAGAATAAAGCGGTCAGTGTGAGGATTTTTTGCAGGCAGGAGAAGTGAATTTTTGCAGCGGCAGAGACGCACAGATGTCGCCTCTGCCGCTTAGCGCTTATCGGCTCAGTTCCGCCTGCGCGTCAGCCAGCTCTTCACGCACCTCAGTGAGTTTGCGCTGCTGTTTTTCAATCTTATCGCGGCGGCCGCTGGCCTGCGCTTTCTGCAGATCCGCTTCGCGCTCAGACACTTTCTGCTGCTTCTCCGTTACTTTCTCCTGACGCTCCTGCCGCAGAGCCGCATCAGTGCAGTGCTGCTGATTTTCGCGCAGCGCTTTCTCCAGCCCGTTAATGCGCGCTTTATTGCCATATTCGCGCGCCATCTCCAGCTCCTGCTGGATCGCCTGCTGTTTCTGCTGACAGCCACCGGCAGCCTGTGCGGCGGTGGCAGAGAACGCTGCTGCCAGCGTAATAAGTGCAATCGCTGTTTTTTTCATGGTTTCATCCTGAAAGTCGGGTAATGCGCTCATTATACGGCGAGTTCTTAAGAGGTTCTTAAAGGCACAGCGCTGCAAAGAGAAAAAAGGGGCTTATTTTGATTAAGATCAGGATTGTCACTGAATGGGGGCTACCGTAACGGTCCTTTCCGGGATGCCTCTGTCTCCGGTATTTCAACGGCAATACGCTTTTAACTTCCGGTAACCGCTGACGCTGGCATCAATAGCAGCAAGGCAATCTTTTGAACGCGGTTAATCAATGTGTGTGGCAGGCTGAGTTAACAGCCACACTGCCACACGCTCAATAATGTCCTGCCTGAAAGCTAACGTGCCTCAGAAAAGATAGCGCGCGCCCAGCGTAAACTCGTTTGATACCAGGCGTGCTTTCATTTGTTCATCTTTCAAGCCGCGGACATTGGTGAAGTTATTGTAACCACTTTCAATTTTTCCCAGATCCACATAGCGGTACCCCAGATCGAGGGTGAGTGGTTCAAGCACCGTATAGCTAATCCCTGCACCCAGCGTATAGGTCAGGTTGTTCTGTGTCGCTGACGCATATTCGCGCGTCGTCACGCCCTGCCAGCCACCCGCCCTGATTTTGCTGATGCCGAGGCCTGCCGTGCCATACAGCGAAAATCCGTAACCCAGAGCATAATCGCGGTAGACATTAAGCATCAGACTTTCGGTTTCTGTCTGCAAATGATTAAAACTGGAAGGGAAAAGAGTGGAGCCACTGGTGTACTCCGTTTTTTGCCGGAAACGGTACTCCGCCTCGGTACGCCAGCCATTGCCAAACTGATATCCGGCAGCCAGGGCTGCGCCGTCCAGATGCTCTTTCTCGTTGCCGCTGACAAATTGCCCGACTCCGGGGCGACTGCTGGTATTCAGTTCGCTGGCCCGCTGTGTGCTTTGCAGGTATTTTGCAGAACCGTAATACCCTGCCGGAAGATGAGCATCGGCCAGAGCATAACCCGCGGTAAAAGCCAGCGGCATAAGGAATAAAACAGAAGTGATTTTCATACGTCTCTCTTAATTGATTCAGGTGGGGAAAATCATCCGGCGCTGAGAGCGTTCTGATTATTTTTCAGTGCGTCGAGCGCGCACTGCTGGTCCAGATGACCACCCGGCGCGCCGCCTACGCCGATCGCACCCACCACGTCCTTACCGGATATCACCGGTACGCCGCCGGCCAGCAGTAAAAATCCGGGAATACTGGCTAAATGCGCGGCACCGGCATTGGCCTGCGCGGTTTTCATGACCTGCTCTGTGGCATTACGCGTACTGAGGGCGGTGTAGGCTTTCATCCGGCTGGCCTCCAGCGTATGAGGACCGGCATTATCCATGCGTTTGCTAACCAGCGGCACGCCGGCGCGATCGACGACGGTGACGGCGATAGCGTATTGGCTGGCATGACAGGCCTGTATCGCGCTTTGCGCCAGTTTATCGGCCAGGGTCAGAGAGAGTGTTTTAACGGTCAGCGTATCGGTAGCTGAGCTGGCGAACGAGGCCAGGCTGCTCAGTACAACTGCGGTGAAGAACAGGCGTTTCATGATAAGGAGCTCCTTGCTTATCCCATGTTGACGATCCACAGGATAAAAGGAGTACCGGCGGTAAACTATTGGCGTAACTACCAGGCCTGCCAGGTAAAATTACTTAGTCACCTGCAGTTTTTTTCCACCGCGCCAGTTCACCATACGCGCTTATCAGCCTGGAGAGTGAGTGCACATCAAGCTTATCGAAAATGCTGGCGCGATGCGCTTCAACGGTACGTGGCGACAGCGCATACCGTCGGGCAATCTCTTTACCCGACTGCCCCTGCATAATCTGCGCAAAAATTTCGCTTTCGCGCGCGGTCAGCGTACTGAGGCGTTCCTGCATCAACTGCAGCTTCTGCCGCTGCTTCTGCTGTTGCGCCTGCTGCTCCAGCGCCCCGCCCACCACTTCAAACAGCAAGTCTGCATCTATCGGCTTGGTCAGAAACTCAAATGCCCCGTTTTTGAATGCCCGGCGGCACAGGTCGATGTTGCCATGCCCGGTCATGATGATCACCGGAATTACCAGCCCCTGCTGTTGCCATTCGTCCAGCAGCGTAAGCCCGGTTTTACCCGGCATACGAATATCCAGCAGCATGCAGCCGTTGAGTAAGGAGAGCTCTCCTGCTTCCCGCTGAAAAGTTTGCGCGCTATCAAATGTTTTCGTCTGCCAGCCGACCGTACTTAACAGCGCGCTGAGAGAGGCGCAGATGGCCGGTTCATCGTCGATAAGATAAATTGCCTGCGTCATCTTTTTTCCTGGTGAGTCGCGGGTAACCACAGAGTGAAGCAAGCGCCCTGTCCGGCAATGTTCGCGACGTCAATTGTACCGTTAAGGCGCTGAATCAGAGTATCCGTTAACGCCATACCTAACCCAATCCCATTGGGCCGCGTGGTGAAAAACGGCATGAACACCTGTTGCAACGCTGGCACAGAGAGGCCAGGCCCGCCGTCGCTAATGCTGAGCCGGATACCGCCATTTAACGCGGCGGCTTCCAGTCTGATCCAGGCTGTACCGGCTTTATTGTGCCGCTGGGCCTGCAGCGCGTTATGAACGATGTTATGCAGGATCTGTTCTATCCAGAGCGGCGGGGCAACCAGCGCCGGCAGATCCGCCGGAATATAGCTGGTAACGGTGACTTTATCATGCCGGATTTCATTCTCTAAAAGCGTGATCACCTGCCGCCAGAGCGACTCAAGCACAATCGGCTGCCAGTCAGCCTGCTCGCTGGTCAGCTTTTGCCGAAACTGCTGTAACAGCGCATCGGTCCGCTTGATCTGAACCACGGCCGCTTCCAGCAGCGGCGGCACCGGCTCCGCTTTCCCCTGCTGCAGCCAGCGCAGCGCCGTTTGGGTGTAACTCAGCGTCGCGGTGAGCGGCTGGTTAAGTTCATGCACAATACCCGCCGCCAGCTCACCCAGCGTATTCAGGCGGGTCAGTTCCGCATAATGCGCGCGTAAATCAGCAATATCACGACGGCGGCGGTTGATGCGGTACTGATCGATCAGATACAGCGTTGCGCCCCAAAACAGTCCGGGCGAGAGGATAAGCCACCACGGCAGCGCTCCCCAGGCAGGGTTGTCACCGGCGCTGAGCAAAAACGATTGTGAAGGGCTGACGATGGTTTTTTGCCACTGCCAGTGCTGTGCGTGACTGCGTGTTCCGCGCGTAATCACAGGCTGACCCTGCCACGTCACAACAAGCTGCCGGAAGCGCGTTTTCTCCGACAGATTGTCAAAAATGACATTCAGGTCGATCAATAACGAGCGCCTGTCGATATTCAGCCAGTAGCGGCCGTCCGGCTCAATGACGATTGTCGGACGCGCTATGTTGTCCGGGCGGGCACGCCACTTAACAATTTGCGGGAACAGCGTTTGCACCTCACGACTGTACTGGCTGGCTGGCAACAGCTGAATGATAGCGTCATGCTGCGCCAGCTTTACCGTCACATCGCGATATAAAATGCGAAACTCAGCGCTCTTCTCTTCATATTGCTGCTGCAGGAAATAGAGAGTTAACCCGCTGCCGGAAAGCAGGGTCAGGAGCATCCAAACGACAATTTTCAGCATGTTTCGCCAGGCCAGGTGCGGGTTTATTGGGTCAGTTAAATCAGAGGATGATAATTTTTTCCTGACAGATCGGAGCTGACTCTCTGTCCGCAGTCACCGCTCATTCGCATAGATTACGGGAATTGTTATTCCACCAGAACCCCTGGAATTTGCCATAAGTATCATTTTTCGCTCAACATTCGCCTTCTGGCTTACGTCAGTCCGGAGGCGAGCGTGACGGGCTTTGAGCCAGCAAATCTCAGACGAATTGATATCAGGGAAAATATACCGTTCAGGGTAGCGCAGGATCCGTGAACAATAGTCGTCACTTCAGCGCTGGTTATTTGCATGCCATTCGCGGGCAATTATTTCAAAAGTATACGCTGCAATGGTATCCGGATTTTAACGGGCAACGTTGGATGGCTCAACGGATGGAAATTGCTGCCACCATTGATTTTAGAGGGATAACTGAACTTTGGAGGGTTCCTGCAAGTACTGATGGTGCCGAAGGCCGGACTCGAACCGGCACGTATTTCTACGGTTGATTTTGAATCAACTGCGTCTACCGATTTCGCCACTCCGGCATGGATAAGGATACGGAAAACGCTGGCGATTATACCGTTACCCGTGGGGTGTGCAACCGCTATTGAGCAGCGCGTGCGCTGAGCGTTGAAAAAAACAGCGTCATCATCGCCTCTGAAACCAGAACACTCTCAATCTGCATGGCCCTGCCCGCTTCTCCGGAACTTTCTGAGATCCTGTGCCTCATATCCTGCATTATCGGCGTCTGAAAGACGGAACCATGAGGTTACACATGAGTAAATCAATGCAACGCGGCGTTTGGGCATGGGGTATGGCAGCAGCACTGGTCGCGGGCAGCGCATCGGCGGCGAGCTGGCAGGATCAGCTGAGCAGCGCTGCTTCTCAGCTCTCACAGCAGCAAAACAGCAATACCACCACCAGCAGCAACGGCGCGCAGAGCGGCGGGCTGTCGCTCTCCACGCTGACCGGCCTGCTGAACGGCGGCGATAAAGCGGTGAGCGCCAGCAATATGACCAACGCAGCGGGCGTGATGGAGTACTGCGTGCAGCATAACGTGGTGGATAACAACGTGAAGTCAGTGAAAGAGCAGGTGCTGAGCAAACTCGGCCTGAGCACGCCGGCGGCGCAGGAGCAGAAAACTGATTATCAGCAGGGAATCGCGGGCCTGCTCAATACCGGTAACGGCCAGCAGCTTAACCTGCAGAGCCTGAGCAACTCGCCAATGGGTGAGAAGCTTAAAACCAAAGCGTGTGATGTGGTGCTGAAGCAGGGCAAAAAATATATCGGCATGTAATCAGCGCCGTGTGCCGGGGCGCTGTCCCGGCCTTATCGTGCTGATGAATGAGATTTTTTATGGCCGGATGCGTACGCTGCTGGCCTCCCCATGTTTTTCCGGGCGTCCTGACGCTATAGTGAGATTTTGCAGCAAACAGGACAGCGCGCATGAAAGGCATCAACATAGCGATTTACTTCGATCCCGATCTGATTCGACTCTGCGTACATGAGCAGGATGACAGCTACCTCAACCAGACTTTTCAGTATGACGACAGCGTCATTGAAGAGATCTATCAGTGGCTGGAACAGTACACGCCAAAGCGCACCCATATCTGTCTGATTGAGCACGACACCGCCGATATCCTCGCCGATGAGCTGACCGATAACGGCTATCACGTTCATCAGGTGAGCCAGCATGACCTGCTGAGCTGGTTCGCCAGCGAGCCGCCTGCTACGCCGGATGGATCGCCGGTGCGCGCCCTGCTGCGCTATCTCGAGAGCGAACGCCCGGCGGAGTATGAGTCGCGCACGCCGCAGATCGAAGCGCTGATGGATCTGCTGGACGAGCTCGATGCGCTGGAGGGCGTGGATGAGGTTGAGGATGAAGATGGCCTGCCGGACAACGTGCTGCGCCTGATGAAACAGAAAAAAATCAGCGCTGAAGATGCCGCGCAGCGCCTGCTGCCGGACGTTAATGAGCGCATCCGCGAACACCTTATCAGCTACCCCGAACTGATGACGCCCGAGCTGCTGGAAGATTTTTTCCCCGAGATGATCGAAGCGCTCGACACGCCCAAGCACTGAGTAATACGTCCTGTCGCAGGGCTGCGCACGCGGCCCTGCCCTGCGGAGATGCATCATGCTGGAACTCTTCAAAGCGATAGGCCTCGGGCTGGTGGTGATCCTGCCGCTGGCAAACCCTCTGACGACCGTGGCGATGTTTTTAGGGCTGGCGGGCGAGATGAATTTTCAGGAGCGTAACCGTCAGGCCCTGCAGGCGTCGGTCTATGTGTTTCTGATCATGATGGTCGCCTGGTACGCCGGTAACGCGGTGCTGCACACCTTTGGCATCTCGATTCCCGGCCTGCGCATGGCGGGCGGGCTGATCGTCGCCTTTATCGGCTTTCGCATGCTGTTTCCGGCAAAGCCGGTCGGCCATTCGGTAGAAGCGCGCCATAAAAAAGATGAGCAGGATGCCAGCGACGATCCGCGCGAGACGGTGAATATCGCCTTTGTGCCGCTGGCGATGCCCAGCACCGCCGGTCCGGGCACCATTGCGATGATCATCAGCTCAGCTTCAACGATGAAAGCCGGCGTCGATTTTCCCGCCTGGGTGGTGATGGTCGCCCCGGTGCTGACTTTCCTGGTCGTGGCGCTGATTTTATGGATTTCCCTGCGCAGCTCCGGCGCGATTATGAAGCTGGTGGGTAAAGGCGGCATTGAAGCGATTTCGCGCCTGATGGGTTTTCTGCTGGTCTGTATGGGCGTGCAGTTTGTGATTAACGGCGTGCTGGAAGTGGTGCGCACGTTTCATTGAGTTTTGTGCGGATATCGGCCGGGGCGCCATTAATGGCGTCATTAAATCACGTGCGGATATCGGCCAGGGCGCCATTAATGGCGCCCCTACGGGGGATGGATATTATTGAATGTCGTACGAACCCCGCAGGGGGCGCATTTATGCGCCCCTGGCTGAATTCAGGCGTCGTTGAATGTCGTGCGGAAATCGGCCAGGGCGCCATTAATGGCGCCCCTACGGGGGATGGATATTATTGAATGTCGTGCGAACCCCGTAGGGGGCGCATTAATGCGCCCCTGGCTGAATTCAGGCGTCGTTGAATGTCGTGCTGGTATCGGCCAGGGCGCCATTAATGGCGCCCCTACGGGGGGATGGATATTATCGAATGTCGTACGAACCCCGCAGGGGCGCATTTATGCGCCCCTGGTCAAATCCAGGCGTCGTTGAATCACGTGCGGTATAGGCCAGGGCGCCATTAATGGCGCCCCTACGGGGGGATGGATATTATCGAATGTCTTACGAACCCCGCAGGGGGCGCATTTATGCGCCCCTGGCTGAATTCAGGCGTCGTTGAATGTCGTGCGGATATCGGCCAGGGCGCCATGAATGGCGTCATTAAATCACGTGCGGATATCGGCCAGGGCGCCATTAATGGCGTCATTAAATCACGTGCGGAAATCGGCCAGGGCGCCATTAATGGCGTCATTAAATCACGTGCGGAAATCGGCCAGGGCGCCATTAATGGCGCCCCTACGGGGGATGAATATTATTGAATGTCGTACGAACCCCGCAGGGGGCGCATTTATGCGCCCCTGGCTGAGGATATTATCCGGGCATTCCCGTATAGCGGTTAATGCAGGGTTTTGCGGACGTCGGCGACCTGCTCTTTGGTCACGGCCGCGGCGCGGTTGCTCCAGCCCTGGCGAACAAAGGTGGCGAGCTGTGCGACCTCTTCGTCGCTCAGGCGCTGGCCGAAGCCCGGCATCGCCAGCGTTGACGGCGCTTTAGCCGTTGAAGGCTGCTGCGCGCCAACGAGGATCGTGTGGATCAGCCCCGTCGGATCGCCTGCGTTCACGATCGTTGCCTGATCCAGCTCAGGGAAGATCCCCGGCGCACCTTTACCGGTTACGAAGTGGCAGGCGCCGCAGTTGTCGAGATAGAGACGCTCGCCTTCGCTCAGGTTCTTCGCGGCCGTCAGTTTCGCTTCGGTCTGCTGCTGCGCCTGCACGTTGTAGGCCTGCAGCGGCGGGTTACCGCCGAGGAACTTCAGGTATGCGGCAATCGCTTTCAGATCGGCGTCGGTCATATGGGAGCTGGAGTGCTCAATCACCGACTTCATCTCACCGCCTACCGCAGCTTTATCGTTACGCCCGGTCTGCAGGTAATCGATCACCTCCTGCTCGCTCCAGTGCGGCATGCCGCGCAGCGACGGCACATCCCAGTTATTCAGGCTACCGCCGGCGAGGAAAGTTTTGTCGCTGCTGTCGAGCGATTTCTCATTCATGCCGAGACCGCGCGGCGTGTGGCAGCTGCCGCAGTGGCCAAGACTCTCGACGATATAGGCACCGCGATTCACTTCAGCAGAGGCGCCGCCAATCGGCTGAAACGGCTTGTCGGAGGTAAACGCCCAGTTCCAGAAGCGCATACCCCAGCGCTGGCTGAACGGGAAGCTCAGCTTCGTCTCCTGCGGCTGCTCGCTGCTCGGCTTTACGCCCTTCATAAAGTAGACCCAGAGCGCGTGCATATCGGCATCGCTGATCTTCGCGTAGTCCGGGTACGGCATGGCCGGATAGAGGCGTGAGCCATCCGGCAACACGCCTTTACGTACCGCGTCAGAGAACTGCTGTTCGCTGTAGTTGCCGATGCCGTGCGCTTTGTCCGGCGTGATGTTGGTGGAGTAGATCGTGCCCAGGTTCGACTCAATCGCCAGCCCGCCCGCGTACGCCGCTTTACCTGCCACGCTGTGGCACGCCATGCAGTCACCCAGCCGCGACAGATACTCACCCTGCTTAATCAGGGCCGCTTCATCTTCCGCCTGCGCCTGCAGCGCCACGCCGCTCAGCGCCAGCGCTGCCAGTAATGCTAATTTTTTCATCTGCTTATGCCTGTACCAGTGGGCCGGGGTTCTTCAGATACTGCTCTTTGATCGCCTGCGCCGCCATCAGGGTGATCGCACCGATGGTATCGGTCGGGTTCGCCTGGAAGTTTTGCGGGAAGGCGTTGCCGCCCGGCACAAAGACGTTATGCACGTCCCAGCTCTGCAGGTATTTGTTCAGCGCCGAGGTTTTCGGGTTATCGCCCATCACCGCGCCGCCCACGTTGTGGGTCGAGACATATTTAGTGATGTCAAAATCAGCACCCATCGGCAGGAAGCTCATGCTCATGCTGTCCGGGTTCAGCTCTTTGGCAATGTCGCCCACGATGCCTTTCAGATGCTGCTGCAGCTTCAGCTCGTTCTCTTTCCAGTTAAAGGTCATACGCAGCAGCGGGTTGCCGCGATGATCGGTGTAGTGCGGATCGAGATCGAGATAGATATCGCGATAGGACTGGCAGGTGGTGGTGATGCTGATCTTCATCGAATGGTTGTACCACTGCTCCAGCCCCTCTTTGTATCCCATGCCCCAGGCAGGCGTACCTTTCGGCAGCGCAGCGGCCATCGGCGTACCGGTCGCCTGCGAGCTGTGGATCTTGGCGCCGCCGAGGAAGCCGAGGCCCGGGCCGTCAAAGTTGCCTGGCGAGATGTCATTGAACATCTGGCCGGTCGCGCCGGCGGTGGCGTAAGAGTTAAAGTTCTTATCTTTGAAGAACAGCGTGGCGCCGCCGTTGGAGAGAAACGCATAGTTGCGCCCTACCACACCCTCTTCGGTGATCGGGTTATACGGCTTGCCGATACCGGATAGCAGCATCAGACGCACGTTGTAGAGCTGGAAGCTGGAGAGCACCACAATTTTGGCTGGCTGGAATACTTCGTTGCCATCCACGTCGTAGTAGATCACGCCTTTTGCGGTTTTGCCATCCTCGTGCAGCACGACTTTAACCACTTCAGCGTTCACTTCGTAGGAGAAGTTCGGCAGACGCTTCAGCGCATCCATCACCGCCGTCTGCGGTGATGCTTTGGAGTAGTTCAGGCACGGATATTTTGAGCAGTAGCCGCAGTAGTTGCACGGTGCAATCTGGTTGCCGTAAGGGTTTTTCCACGCGCGCGATACGCAGGCTGAAGGGTTCGGGAACGGGTGATAGCCGAGCTTCTTCGCCGCCTCTTTAAACATGACGTTGTTGAGCGTGTCGTCCAGCGCCGGCAGCGGGTAAGGCTCTGAGCGCGGCCCTTCAAACGGATCGCCGCCTTCGAGGATCTGACCACGCAGGTTACCGGTAGTGCCGGACTGCCCGCAGATCAGCTCAAACTTATAGAAGTAAGGCTCAATCTCTTCCCAGCTGAACGGGAAGTCCATAACGCGCATATCATCCTGCAGAATGCCCGGCTTGTACGCCTGATCAACATAGGTTTTCAGTTTGATATCGGTCGGGGTCGGACGGATCAGTACTGCCGTCCAGTGCATGCCTGCGCCGCCCACGCCGGTGCCGGGCGCAAAGGCGCCCCATTTGCGGGTAGGCAGTGCAGTCTGATCCATATTGTAACGCACCGTCACCGCCACCTCTTTCGGCGTGGCGAAGACTTTGTTACGTACGTTATAGGCGTATTCATCGGCCGGCTTCGGGTAGGCGAAGTCGGGATAGTCGCGCTCGCCGCCGCGCTCCAGCGCGCGCACCTCAAGTCCGGCCAGCGCCAGCTCGATACTCATCAGCGAGCCGGCCCAGCCGAGGCCGCATACAACGACATCGACTTCTTTTTTTGTAATCTGTGCCATGTTAATTCTGTCTCACATACCAAATAGGGAAATTCAGGCGCGCTGGCCCAGCAGGCTGACCGGCCCGAGCGGATACGGCACGTTGTGCTGCTTCACCCATTCGGTAAAGCTGGCGCGGGCGCCCGGGAAGCCGATAGCGATCCACGCTTTCATGCCTTTATTGCCGCCATACATCGGGTCGGCAAGATAACCATGTTTGGTATCAGCCAGCAGCTGGCTGAAGAACTGTGAGGCTTTCAGCGCCGGCTCGCCCAGCGCCGCAAAATCGAGACCATCATTCTTGTTGATACGAGTCAGCACGGCATCTTTCTCTTCCGTGCTCAGCTCGTGGAAGGCTTTCTGATAGGTCGTCTGCGTCCACTGATCCACCAGCTTGATGGCGGTGCGGTACATCTGCTGCGGCGTAAACGGGATCTGATACCCCATGGTCGCCGGGGCGTGCACATCAAACGGTCCCTGCAGATAGATTTCTGCACCGAACTCCGGCGTGTGCAGCTGCTGGTCGATAAAAATCGGCACGTTGGTTTCCAGCGCGCCGGGCGCCTTGCCGCTGCCGCCAGCCGGGATCAGACGGTCGGTTGCTGCCAGGATAAACTGCCATTCACTGGCGCTGAAAAAGATCGGTTTATAATCGGCGAGTTCCGGCGCGGCCATTTCTGCCGCCTGCGCGGCGGTAACGCCTTTTAATAACAGGTCGCTGACCGGCAAAGCCAGCAGCGCCCCGAGTAAAAATTTACGTCTGGTGGTGGGTTTTTCTAACAGCATGGCGCGACAATTCTCACTAGCTAAGAAAGATAATTTATATTTTTGTTAATGACGTTATACATCGGCAAACAAGCGGGCAATCTTATGGATACAAATATTTCAGGATGTAAAAATTAAATTAAAAATGTTTTTTAAGTGAAGAATGGTTATTTTTTTACGGTGTGCACGGTATGTAGCAGTGCCACTTATTAACTGAAATTGTGGTTTAAACCCGCTAAAAGCAGGGGTTTTTGGCGCTTTATCTTGATATAACGCTGAAAGCGCTGCATTGAAGAAATAATCGCCCGGCGCAACTGTTGAAAATAAATCACTCTTAAAAGGCAGTTATTGTGAGCGTAAATATTCAGCTTTGTTAACTTTGAGCCAGATTTCTCTCTATCTGCGTTTTATTTATCCAGCTGGCGTATAAAAATCAGGCACAATAATTAATTTCGGGTATTAATTTTATATTCTGGCAATGCTCAGCATAAACCGGCTTATTGATGTGGTACCGTCTGTCTTTATTTGCCGGGAGGATGACGTCGATCCCAGCGCCCGCATCTTTGCCTGTAACCTTCCGGTGGCCTCTGCTTTTTCAGGCGATCAGTTGCGCTACCGCAGGCTGCGCTTGCTATCCTTGGTGTCATAACGCATTGCTGAAGAGCGAGAGATTATGACCACTCCCCTGCTGATTGCTCAAACCCCCGATATCCGGCTGTCGCTGCTCCCGGCGATGGCAAACCGTCACGGGCTGATCGCCGGCGCCACCGGCACCGGTAAGACCGTTACGCTGCAGAAACTGGCAGAATCCTTTTCACAGGCCGGCGTGCCGGTGTTTATGGCTGATGTTAAAGGTGATTTAAGCGGCATTGCCACCCCCGGCAGCGCCTCTGAGAAACTGCAGGCGCGGCTGGCGCAGATTGGCGTCAGCGACTGGCAGCCACACGGCAACCCGGTAATGCTGTGGGATATCTTCGGCCAGCAGGGCCATCCGGTACGTGCCACCGTTACCGATCTGGGCCCCCTGCTGCTCGCCCGTCTGCTGGGGCTGAACGAGGTGCAGTCGGGCGTGCTGCAGATTATTTTCCGCATTGCGGACGATCAGGGACTGCTGCTGCTCGATTTCAAAGATTTGCGCGCCATGACGCAGTATATCGGCGATAACGCCAAAGCCTTTCAGACGCAGTACGGCAACATCAGCAGCGCATCCGTGGGTGCGATCCAGCGCGGCCTGCTGGCGCTGGAGCAGCAGGGAGCAGAGCATTTCTTCGGTGAGCCGATGCTCGATATCCGCGACTGGATGCGCTGCGACGAGCAGGGACGCGGCTATATCAATATTCTCGCAGCCGAAAAACTCTATCAGCTGCCCAAACTCTACGCCACCAGCCTGCTGTGGCTGCTGGCGGAGCTGTATGAGCAGCTGCCGGAAGCGGGCGACCTGGATAAACCGAAAATGGTGTTCTTCTTCGATGAGGCGCATCTGCTGTTCAGTGATGCGCCGCCGGTGCTGCTGGAAAAGATTGAGCAGGTGATCCGCCTGATCCGCTCCAAAGGCGTTGGCGTCTGGTTCGTGACGCAGAACCCGTCAGATATTCCGGATAAAGTACTGGGCCAGCTCGGTAATCGCGTGCAGCACGCCCTGCGCGCCTTTACGCCGCGCGACCAGAAAGCGGTAAAAAGTGCCGCTGAAACCCTGCGCGCTAATCCGGCGTTCGATGCCGTAACGGCGCTTCAGGCGCTCGGTACCGGTGAGGCGCTGATCTCTTTCCTCGATGAGAAAGGCAGCCCATCCATCGTGGAACGCGCTATGGTGATTGCTCCCGGCTCACGCATGGGGCCGCTGACGCAGGATGAGCGCAACGCCCTGATCAACCACTCGCCGCTTTATGGCAAATATGATGAGGAAGTCGATCGCGAGTCAGCCTTTGAGCGGCTGCAGCAGGGCATCGCCACTGCACCGCAGCAGTCGGCGGCACCGGACGTTAAAGGCGCTGACGTGAAGGTTGAGAGCGGTATTCTCGGCGGCCTGAAAGAGATTCTGTTTGGTACCACCGGACCGCGCGGCGGTAAACGCGACGGCGTGGTGCAGAGCGTAGCCCGCAGCGCAGCGCGCCAGGTGACCAGCCAGATCGTGCGTGGCGTGCTGGGCAGCCTGCTCGGCGGTCGCCGCCGTTAAGGACTCTCTGCTAAGATCGGGTTATGGATAAATATCAACAACTGAAGCGCAGCAAACAGCTGGCGCTGGCGCTGCTGCTGGCGGCAGCGGCAACCTTTATCGTTACGCTGTTTCTGCCACCCAATTTCTGGGTACTGGGCGTTAAAGCGATCGCGGAAGCGGCCATGGTCGGTGCACTGGCCGACTGGTTTGCGGTGGTGGCGCTGTTTCGCCGCGTGCCGCTGCCGCTGATTGCGCGCCATACGGCCATTATTCCGCGTAACAAAGATCGCATCGGCGAGAACCTTGGTCGCTTTGTACAGGAGAAGTTTCTCGATACCGATTCGCTGCTGGCGCTGATCCGCCGCAATAATCCGGCACAGCTGCTGGCGCAGTGGCTGAACGCGCCGGGCAACGCCGATCGCGTAGGGCGTCATCTGCTGCAGGTCATGCGCGGCTTTCTCGATCTCACTGACGATGCACGCATTCAGCAGTTTATGCGCCGCGCCGTGCATCGCGCGCTGGATAAGGTCGATCTGACGCAGTCCAGTGCGATGATCCTCGACAGCCTGACTAAAAATAACCGTCATCAGGCGCTGCTGGATGCGGCGATTGAACAGCTGCTGCAGCTGCTGCACAAACCCGGCACGCGTGAGTTTATCGCCCTGCAGATTGTGCGCTGGCTGAAGCGTGAACATCCGGTTAAAGCCAAAGTATTGCCGACCGAGTGGCTGGGCGAGCACAGCGCCACGCTGGTGGCTAACGCGGTGGATTCGATTCTCGATGAAGTGGCACGCGATCAGGGGCACGAGCTGCGTCTCGGCTTTAACCGCGCGGTGCAGCGGCTGATTGACCAGCTGAAAAACGATCCGGAGATGGCGGTGCGCGCAGAGTCAGTTAAGCAGTGGCTGAAAGAGGATGAGTCGCTGAATCGCTATATCGGTGAGCTGTGGCAGGATCTGCGCGCCTGGCTGAAGCGCGATCTCAGCAGCGATGATTCCCGCGTACAGGAGCGGGTACGGCTGGCGGCGCTGTGGCTGGGAGAGACCCTGCTGGCCGATGAGGCGTTACGCAGTTCGATGAATCAGCATCTGGAGGATGCGGCGCGCAGCGTGGCACCGGAGTTTGCTGCTTTTCTGACGCGTCACATCAGCGATACGGTGAAAAGCTGGGATGCACGTGATATGTCGCAACAGATTGAGCTGAACATCGGGCGCGATCTGCAGTTTATCCGCATCAACGGCACGCTGGTCGGCGGCACCATTGGCCTGCTGCTTTATCTGCTGTCGCAGTTGCCCGCGCTTCTGCAGACGCTGCGCTGACCGGCAGAGGCTGAGCCAGGGCGCCATGATTAACCCAGGGCGCCATTAATGGCGCCCCTACAGTGCTGCTCGCAGGGGGTGTATTAATGCGCCCCAGGTTCAGGCCGAATACCAAAAAATAAGGGCGCCATAAATGGCGCCCTGGATCTGTCCCGCTTAGCGTCGTTTCAGCAGCAGATAGAGGCTGATAGCGAAGAAAGCACCGCTGGGCAGGATTGCCCCCAATATTGGCGGCAGGCCGTAGACCAGGCTCAGCGGACCAAAAATCTGATCCAGCACGTAGAACAGGAAGCCGAAGCTGATCCCGGTCACCACGCGCACGCCCATCGATACGCTGCGCAGCGGGCCGAAGATAAAGGAGAGCGCCATCAGCATCATGACCGCCACGGAGAGCGGCTGGAAGATTTTACCCCACATATTGAGCTGATAACGGCCCGACTCCTGTCCGCTCTGCTTCAGATATTTGCTGTAGTTATACAGCCCGCTGATTGAGAGCGCATCCGGGTCCAGCGCCACCACGCCCAGCTTGTCCGGCGTCAGGTTGGTTTTCCACTCGCCGTTCAGGCTCTGCGAACCGGTGATCTGCTTTGGATCGGTAAGGTCTGACTCATCGACCTGCGCCAGCTCCCACCGTTTACGCGCCTGATCCCAGGTCGCGGTGGCCGCATAGCGCACGCTCTGCAGACGGCGGGCGTCGTTAAAGCGGTAGATGCTGACACCATCAATCTCATTGTCGCCTTTAATGCGTTCAATATAGATGAAGTCGTTGCCATCCTTCGCCCAGAGGCCGTTCTGCGTGGAGACCAGCGATCCGCCGTAAAGCTGCTGCGCACGGAAATTACGTGCCATCTGCTCGCCCTGCGGCGCCACAAACTCACCGACGGCCATGGTCAGCAGCACCAGCGGGATCGCGGTTTTCATGACGGAAAGCGCCACCTGCAGGCGGGTAAAGCCGGACGCCTGCATCACCACCAGCTCGCTGCGCTGCGCCAGCGTGCCCAGGCCCAGCAGCGCGCCAAGCAGCGCCGCCATCGGGAAGAAGATCTCGATATCTTTCGGCACGCTCAGCAGGGTGTAGTAGCCCGCGTCCAGCGCGGAATACGCGCCCTGCCCGGTTTTGCGCAGCTGATCGACAAACTTGATAATGCCCGACAGCGACACCAGCATGAACAGCGTCATCATGATGGTGTTGAAGATGGTTTTACCGATATAGCGGTCAAGCACCTTAAACATCACACCGACCCTCCGCGGCTGAAACGCGCCCGCAGACGACGCATCGGCACGGTATCCCAGGCGTTAAGCGCGACTGCCAGTGCCAGATACGCGATGTTGACGGTCCACATCCAGATCGCCGGATCGAAGCGCCCTTTGGCCGCATTGGAGCGCAGCGAACTCTGTAGCAGGAAGAAGATCAGATAGAGCAGCATCGCAGGCAGCATCGACAATACGCGGCCCTGACGTGGATTGACCACGCTAAGCGGCACCACCATCAGCGCCATAATCAGCACCGAGAAGACCAGCGTCAGACGCCAGTGCAGCTCGGCCTGGAACTGCGGCGTTTTGGTGTTGATCAGCGTAAGCAGATCGGCCTGATCGGCGTCGTTAGGATCGAGCGTCGCTTCTTTGTAGCCCACTACCGCCTGATAGTTCACAAAGTCAGTGATGCGGAAATCACGCAGCAGCGCGGTGCCCTCAAAGCGGGTACCTTTATCCAGCGTCACCACCTGTGAGCCATCTTTACGCTGCTCCATATGGCCGCTGTCTGCCAGCACCACCGACGGACGCGCGTTGCCTTTGGGCCGCAGCTGCGCCAGGAAAACGTTGCCGAAGGTGTTGCCTTTCACATTCTCGACAAACAGCACGGTATTACCGTCGCTTGAGGTCTGGAACTGTCCCGCAGCCAGCGCAGCAGCGCCCGGATTAGCCTTGGCGTTCTGCGTAACCTCATCCTGATAACGCGATGACCAGGGGCCGAGCCAGATAACGTTGACCGCCGCCACCAGCGAGGTCATCAGCATCAGGATCATCGCCGCCTTAACCAGTAACCCTTTACCCAGACCGCAGGCGTGCATCACCGTAATTTCACTTTCGGTGTATAGCCGGCCCAGCGTCATTAAAATCGCCAGAAACAGGCTTAAGGGTAAAATAAGTTGCGCCATTTCAGGCACACCGAGTCCTAACAAGGTCAGAACCAGATTTGTGGGGATTTCGCCATCCACCGCTGCCCCTAAAATCCTGACTAACTTCTGACAAAAGAAGATCAGCAGCAGGATAAACAGGATAGCCAGCTGGCTTTTGAGCGTTTCCCGAACCAGATATCTAATAATGATCACGCTTAGTACGCCTGTGAAAACTTGTCTTTTTGCAGGAAAATCGCTAGTTTCAACGCTTATCAGCCATTTTTCTTCATCAATGGCCGTATTGGTCGCTAAAATGGTCTGTTAATGCGTCAGGGTGGTGAAAAAACATCACATTGTCACCCCACTCATTATGACCAGCGGCGTTAAATTGTCATGGCGTCGCGCCAAATAATGGGTGACGAACGCGCTACATTCTAACGACAGCTACGGCCGTTGTCTTTAAGATTCAGGAGAGTGCATGGAGTTCAGTGTAAAAAGCGGCAGCCCGGAAAAACAGCGGAGCGCCTGCATTGTTGTAGGCGTTTTTGAGCCGCGCCGTTTATCGCCCATTGCCGAACAGCTGGATAAAATCAGCGACGGCTATATCAGTGCGCTGCTGCGCCGTGGCGAACTGGAGGGCAAAGTCGGTCAGACGCTGCTGCTGCACCATGTGCCGAATATTCTCTCTGAACGTATTCTGCTGATTGGCTGCGGCAAAGAGCGCGAGCTGGACGAGCGTCAGTATAAGCAGGTGATCCAGAAGACCATTAATACGCTGAATGACACCGGCTCCATGGAAGCAGTCTGCTTTCTGACCGAGCTGCATGTTAAAGGCCGTAATACCTACTGGAAAGTGCGCCAGGCGATTGAGACCTCGAAAGAGGCGCTCTACAACTTTGATCAGCTGAAAAGCAATAAAGTTGAGCCGCGTCGCCCGCTGCGCAAGCTGGTGTTCAACGTGCCAACGCGTCGCGAACTCACCAGCGGTGAGCGCGCCATCCAGCATGGCCTCGCCGTAGCAGCCGGTGTGAAAGCAGCAAAAGATCTCAGCAATATGCCGCCAAATATCTGTAATGCGGCCTATCTCGCCTCGCAGGCTCGCCAGCTGGCGGACGCTTACAGCAAAAACGTTACGACCCGTGTTATCGGCGAACAGCAGATGAAAGAGCTGGGCATGAATGCCTATCTTGCGGTCGGCGCCGGTTCGCACAATGAGTCGCTGATGTCGGTTATTGAGTACAAAGGCAACAGCGATCCGGACGCGCGTCCCATCGTGCTGGTGGGTAAAGGGCTGACCTTTGACGCCGGCGGCATTTCCATCAAGCCTGCTGAAGGCATGGATGAGATGAAATATGATATGTGCGGCGCGGCCTCGGTCTATGGCGTAATGCGCATGGTGGCAGAACTCAATCTGCCGCTGAACGTGGTAGGCGTGCTGGTGGGCTGTGAAAACATGCCGGATGGCCGGGCGATGCGCCCGGGTGATGTCCTGACCACGATGTCAGGCCAGACCGTTGAAGTGCTGAACACTGACGCTGAAGGCCGTCTGGTACTGTGCGACGCCCTCACCTACGTTGAGCGTTTTGAGCCTGAAGTCGTAATTGACGTGGCGACCCTGACCGGTGCCTGCGTGATTGCGCTGGGTCACCACGTCAGCGGCCTGCTTTCGAATCACAACCCGCTGGCGCATGAGCTGATCAGTGCTTCTGAGCAGTCAGGCGACCGCGCGTGGCGGCTGCCGATGGCCGATGAGTATCAGGAGCAGCTGGAGTCGAACTTTGCCGATATGGCGAATATCGGCGGACGTCCGGGCGGTGCAATCACTGCGGCCTGTTTCCTGGCCCGCTTTGCACGCAAATATAACTGGGCGCACCTCGATATCGCCGGTACCGCATGGCGCTCCGGTAAAGCCAAAGGCGCTACCGGGCGTCCGGTGCCGATGCTGTCGCAGTTTCTGCTGAACCGTGCAGGCCTGAACGGCGACGATTAACCGGTATCGCGCGTCCAAACGGTGCGGTGTTTGACCAGGAGCGCATTGATGCGCCCCCTGCGGCGGCATTTTTCCCCGTAGGGGCGCCATTCATGGCGCCCGGGGTTGATACGCGTACGGGACGCGATGACGTCCAAACGGTGCGGTGTTTGACCAGGGGCGCATTAATGCGCCCCCTGTGGCGGCATTCCCGTAGGGGCGCCATTCATGGCGCCCGGGGTTGATACGCGTACGGGACGTGATGACGCCATTCATGGCGCCCGGGGTTGATACGCGCACGGGACGTGATGACGTCATTAATGGCCCCTCTGCGATTGATACCGGCCTTAATATTGGACGCACGCCGCGCGCTGACGCACAATGCTCTCTGTTGTTACTGATGGAATTTAGCCCGCCATGAAAAACGCCACCTTCTATGTTTTAGAGTCAGAAAGCGCCAGTGATGGCCTTAGCGCGATTGAAGCGCTGGTGTGCGATCTGGCTGCTGCCCGCTGGCGTGAAGGTAAACGCATTCTGATCGCCTGTGAAAGCGAGGCGCAGGCGAACCGGCTTGATGAGGCGCTGTGGCAGCGTCCGGCAAACGCCTTTGTGCCGCATAATCTGGCCGGTGAAGGTCCGCGTTATGGTGCGCCGGTAGAACTTGCCTGGCCACAGCGGCGTAGCAGTGCGCCGCGCGATCTGCTGATCAGCCTGCTGCCAGCGTTCGCAGATTTTGCCACCGCTTTCCATGAAGTGATAGACTTCGTACCGTATGAAGAATCCCTGAAACAACCGGCGCGCGATCGCTATAAAGCCTATCGCAGCGTTGGTTTCCAACTGAAAACGGCGCCACCACCCCCGCCGCAAACGACATAGCAGAAATGGACAAGACATATAACCCGCAAGATATCGAGCAGCCGCTCTACGAGCACTGGGAACAGCAGGGCTACTTTAAACCAAATGGCGATACCAGCCAGGAAAGCTTTTGCATCATGATCCCGCCGCCGAACGTCACCGGCAGCTTGCATATGGGTCACGCCTTCCAGCAGACCATCATGGATACCATGATCCGCTACCAGCGCATGCAGGGTAAAAATACCCTGTGGCAGGCGGGCACTGACCATGCCGGTATTGCGACGCAGATGGTTGTGGAGCGTAAAATCGCCGCTGAAGAGGGAAAAACGCGTCAGGATTATGGCCGTGACGCCTTTATCGATAAAATCTGGCAGTGGAAAGCGGAGTCCGGCGGCACCATCACCCGCCAGATGCGCCGCCTCGGCAACTCCGTGGACTGGGAGCGCGAGCGCTTTACCATGGATGACGGCCTCTCCAATGCGGTGAAAGAAGTGTTTGTGCGCCTCTACAAAGAGAACCTGATCTACCGCGGCAAACGCCTGGTAAACTGGGACCCTAAACTGCGCACCGCTATCTCCGATCTGGAAGTAGAAAACCGCGAAAGCAAAGGCTCGATGTGGCATATCCGCTATCCGCTGGCGGATGGCGCGACCACCGCAGACGGCAAAGATTATCTGGTTGTCGCCACCACCCGTCCGGAAACCCTGCTGGGCGATACCGGCGTTGCTGTTAACCCGGAAGATCCCCGCTATAAAGATCTGATCGGTAAAGAGCTGATCCTGCCGCTGGTAGATCGCCGCATTCCGATCGTCGGTGATGAGCACGCCGATATGGAAAAAGGCACCGGCTGCGTGAAGATCACCCCGGCGCACGATTTCAACGACTATGAAGTGGGTCGTCGTCACAAGCTGCCGATGATCAACATTCTGACCTTTGACGGCGATATTCGCGCCCGGGCAGAAGTGTTCGACACCAACGGTGAAGCAAGCACCGCCTGCTCCGATGAGATCCCGGCTGCGTTCCAGGGCATGGAGCGCTTTGCCGCGCGTAAAGCGATTGTCGCTGCCGTGGATGAGGCGGGCCTGCTGGATGAGATCAAGCCACACGACCTCACGGTGCCGTACGGCGATCGCGGCGGCGTGGTCATTGAGCCGATGCTGACCGATCAGTGGTACGTGCGTACCGCGCCGCTGGCGAAAGTCGCGGTGGAAGCGGTTGAAAACGGCGATATCCAGTTTGTACCGAAGCAGTATGAAAATATGTACTTCTCCTGGATGCGTGATATTCAGGACTGGTGTATTTCACGCCAGCTCTGGTGGGGTCACCGCATTCCGGCGTGGTATGACAATGACGGCAACGTCTATGTCGGCCGCACCGAAGAAGAGGTGCGTCAGGAGAATAACCTGGCCGCAGACGTGGCGCTGCGTCAGGATGATGACGTGCTGGATACCTGGTTCTCCTCCGGCCTGTGGACCTTCTCTACCCTTGGCTGGCCGGAGAACACCGAAGCGCTGCGTACCTTCCACCCGACCAGCGTGCTGGTGAGCGGCTTCGACATTATCTTCTTCTGGATCGCGCGCATGATCATGCTGACCATGCACTTCATCAAAGATGAGAACGGCAAGCCGCAGGTGCCGTTTAAGACCGTCTATATGACCGGTCTGATCCGCGATGAAGAGGGACAGAAGATGTCGAAGTCGAAAGGCAACGTCATCGATCCGCTCGATATGGTTGATGGAATTTCGCTGGAAGCGCTGCTGGAGAAACGTACCGGCAACATGATGCAGCCGCAGCTGGCGGAAAAAATCCGCAAGCGTACCGAGAAGCAGTTCCCGGACGGCATCGTGCCATCAGGCACGGACGCCCTGCGCTTTACGCTGGCCGCGCTGGCCTCAACCGGACGCGATATCAACTGGGATATGAAGCGTCTTGAAGGCTACCGCAACTTCTGTAATAAGCTGTGGAACGCCAGCCGCTTTGTGCTGATGAATACCGAAGATCAGGACTGCGGGCAGCAGGGTGGCGAGCTGAAGCTGTCGCTGGCGGACCGCTGGATCCTGAGCGAGTTCAACCGCACGGTGAAAGCGTACCGTGAGGCGCTGGACAGCTATCGCTTCGATATCGCGGCCAATATTCTCTATGACTTCACCTGGAACCAGTTCTGCGACTGGTATCTGGAGCTGACCAAGCCGGTGATGAACAGCGGCAGCGAAGCGGAGCTGCGCGGCACGCGCAACACGCTGGTAACGGTGCTGGAAGCCCTGCTGCGTCTGGCACACCCGATTATTCCGTTTATTACGGAAACTATCTGGCAGCGCGTAAAAGTGCTGAAAAACATCGATCATGACACCATTATGCTGCAGCCGTTCCCGCAGTATGACGCGGCGAATGAGGATGCCGCAGCGCAGGCAGACATTGAGTGGATGAAACAGGCGATTGTCGCGGTACGTAATATCCGCGCTGAGATGAACATCGCGCCGAGCAAGCCGCTGGATGTCCTGCTGCGCGACTGCTCCGCTGACGCACAGCGTCGCGTGGAAGAGAACCGTAACTTCCTCTCCCGTCTGGCGCGGCTTGCGAGCCTGACGATCCTGCCGGCGGGCGAGAAAGGCCCGGTCTCTGTGACCAAAATCGTTGAGGGAGCAGAACTGCTGATCCCGATGGCCGATCTGGTCAACAAAGAGGCGGAGCTGGAGCGTCTGGCGAAAGAGCTGCTGAAGCTGGATGTTGAGATTGAGAAGATCCAGACCAAGCTGGCGAACGAAGGCTTTGTGTCGCGTGCACCGGAAGCGGTGGTCGCGAAAGAGCGCGAGCGCGTGGCGGAAATGGAGCAGTCAAAAGCAAAACTGATTGAACAGCAGGGCGTGATTGCGGCATTGTAAGCGCTTAAGACCTGTTCGCTAACCGAAGCCGGGCTCTGCCCGGCTTTTTTATTACCGGAATTCTGCCATGAGCACCCTCACCTCACTGAATCTGCAGGTCCGCCCGATCTGCGCCGCGGACAACCTGCCGATTGCACAGGTGATCCGCACGGTGTCAGCCGAGTTTGGCCTGACCGCCGATAAAGGCTATACCGTCGCCGATCCTCAGCTTGATCGCCTGTTTGAACTCTACAGCACGCCTGCAAGCGCCTACTGGGTTGTGGAGCTGGAGGGCAAGGTTGTGGGCGGCGGCGGCATTGCGCCGCTGGCGTGCAGCGCACCCGATATCTGCGAGCTTCAGAAAATGTATTTTCTGCCGCAGGTGCGCGGGCGCGGTCTGGCACGTGAGCTGGCGCTGCGCGCGCTGGCGTTTGCTCAGGCACAGGGATTCCGCCGCTGCTATCTGGAGACCACCGCCAGCCTGACGCGGGCGATTGCGCTTTATGAAGCGCTGGGATTTACGCATATTGACCGCGCCATGGGCTGTACCGGTCACGTCGATTGCGAAGTGCGGATGCTTAAAACGCTGGCGTAGAGGGCCGCACTCAGAACGCGGGCACGCCGCTGTGAAAGCGCAGCTCCGTATCCGGCTCGCCGATCAGGCGCGCTTCCGCTGCGCCGATCGCCTGTACGCGCGGTGTGATATCGCGCGGTGAGATCTGCGCCGCCAGCGCAAGGTAGTCCTGATAGTGTCGCGCTTCTGAACGCAGCAGCGAGATATAGAACTTCTCCAGCTGCGCATCCAGATGCGGTGCCAGGCTGGCAAACCGTTCACAGGAGCGCGCTTCAATGTAGGCGCCGCAAATCAGCTTATCCACCAGCGTATCGGGCTCATGGGTGGTGACTTCCCGCAGCAGCCCTTTGGCGTAGCGACTGGCGGTGATTTTGCGGTAAATCAGACCGCGCGCCTGCATGATCTCCCATACCTGATAAAAGTGGTGTAGCTCCTCTTTGATCAGCAGCACCATCTTCTCCACCATCTCATCCGCCCACGGCAGCTCGTTGCGCACGATAACGCTTTTGGTCAGATTTTTATGCGCATTAATGAAGTCGCTGCTGTGCGCTTCGCCAAAAACAAACGCCTCATAGGGTTCAAGCCACGCCAGAATGGCCTCGCCGCTCGGTTTATCCGCCACATATTTCCGGATCAGCCACACGGCGGTCTGCGCAGCTTTCAGCTCGCACACCATGTGATCGGTCAGCAGCAGCGTGAGATTTTCCGGCTTGCGCGCCTCCAGGATCCACGCCTCAGGCGTGCGGCAGTGCAGGAACTGGTGAATAGGGGTTAATAGCGGAGCGTAATTCATTGGTGGTCTTTACAGGCAGGTAAGTGAAACGGGCGACAGACGCCGCCCGGTACGATCAGTGACGGACGCCGTTATCCTCGCCGTCATCGTCCATCTCTTCATCTTCGTCTTCGTCATCTTCCGCGTTGGGATCTTCGAAGTAGGTGCCCCAGCCGTCATAATCAACGTTGTATTTGCCCACCAGGTTCACCAGCTGCTCAACCTGTGCATCGATCAGTTCAGGTTTCAGCGCAGATTCGCTGAGGATATCCACACACATCACCGTGGTGCCATCTTCCAGCTCCAGCTCTTCCGGCTCGGTGACTTCATAGCCCAGCTTAAACGCATCAACGGCGGCTTTTTCCAGCGAGTCGAAGTTGTTGCAGGAAAGATGGTGTTCAATGGTGTAGAGCGCATCCGGATCGCTTCCGTCATCCAGCAACTCTTCGATGATCAGACGCGTCTCTTCGCGCTGTTCTTCCAGCAATGCTTCGTATGCCATGGGTAAGTCCTCAAAATGGTGGCAGTGAATGCAATTATTTTCCCATACTGCCTCGCGCGCCACTACACAAAACAGAAAGTTTATTTGCGCCGGGGTTGAAAATGAATATTCATACGGTTAGATTGAATTTTAATTCATTACCAAGCGGCTTACGGAGCAAAGCATGAGCCAGTTATATTTGAAACATTTCCTGCGGTTACTGGATTTTACCCCGGCAGAGATCGCCAGCCTGCTGTCGCTGGCCGCTGAATTGAAACAGGCTAAAAAAAGCGGCAGTGAACCCCGCTACCTTACCGGCAAAAATATCGCGCTCATCTTCGAAAAAGACTCGACCCGTACCCGATGCTCTTTCGAAGTTGCCGCTTACGATCAGGGGGCGAATGTGACATACCTCGGGCCAGGCGGCAGTCAGATTGGCCATAAAGAGTCCATGAAAGATACCGCCCGGGTGCTGGGACGCTTCTACGATGGCATTCAGTATCGCGGCTATGGTCAGACCCTGGTGGAAACACTGGCTGAACATGCCGGCGTACCGGTCTGGAACGGCCTGACCGATGAGTTTCACCCTACGCAGCTGCTGGCCGATCTGCTCACGATGCAGGAGCAGCTGCCGGGTAAAGCGCTGAGCGACATGACGCTGGTATATGTGGGCGACGCACGCAACAACATGGGCAACAGCATGCTGGAGGCCGCCGCGCTGACGGGGCTCGATTTGCGTCTGGTAGCGCCTGAAGCATGCTGGCCGGAGACGGAGCTGGTAGAGACCTGCCGGGCAGCGGCGGCGCAGACCGGCGGAAAAATTACGCTGACGGAGAATATTGCCGAAGGCGTACAGGGTGCAGACTTTATCTATACTGACGTCTGGGTCTCAATGGGCGAGGCGAAATCGGTATGGGAAGAGCGTATTGCTCTGCTGCGCCCCTATCAGGTTAACCGCGCGATGCTGGCGCTGACCGGTAATCCGCAGGTGAAGTTTCTGCACTGTCTGCCCGCTTTTCATGATGATAAAACCACCCTGGGCCAGCAGCTGGCCGCACAGTACGGGCTGGAAGAAGGAATGGAAGTCAGCGACGAAGTATTTGAGTCGGCGCACAGCGTCGTGTTCGACCAGGCGGAAAACCGCATGCATACCATCAAAGCGGTGATGGTGGCCACGCTGGCCCAGCGCTGATTAACGCCAGGCAAACGTTTACTTAGCGCTTGCTGCCCGCCTGTGAATGCGTATAATGCGCCACAATTTGCCGGAGGAAACATGCCACAGCGCCAGCCACATTTTGCTGCTCCCGTCCGCCTGAACGCAGGCGGTACCGCTGTTTCTTTCCGCTATTCACCGATCGTTATAAAGCCCCTGTAAAGGGGCTTTTTTTTGTCCGCTATCCGGCAGCACTGAGGAGAAAGCTATGGCTAACCCGCTATATCGCAAACACATCATTTCCATCAACGACCTCAATCGCGATGAACTGGAGCTGGTGCTGCACACCGCTGCCCGGCTTAAGGCGCAGCCGCAGCCTGAGCTGCTGAAGCATAATGTGATTGCCAGCTGTTTTTTCGAAGCCTCTACCCGGACCCGCCTCTCATTTGAGACGGCGATGCATCGCCTGGGGGCATCGGTGGTCGGGTTCGCCGACGGCGGTAACACCTCGCTGGGCAAAAAAGGCGAAACGCTGGCCGACACCATTTCCGTGATCGGCACCTACGTTGACGCTATCGTGATGCGCCATCCGCAGGAGGGTGCGGCGCGTCTGGCTACGGAATTTTCAGGCGGCGTACCGATCCTCAATGCCGGTGATGGCGCAAATCAGCATCCGACGCAAACCCTGCTCGATCTCTTTACCCTCCGTGAAACGCAGGGACGGCTTGATAACCTCAGTGTCGCGATGGTCGGCGATCTGAAATATGGCCGCACCGTGCACTCGCTCACGCAGGCACTGGCGAAGTTCACCGGCAACCGTTTCTATTTCATCGCCCCGTCTGCGCTCGCCATGCCCGCTTATATCACCGATATGCTGGATGAACAGAACATTGTCTGGACGCGGCACGACAGCATTGAAGAGGTGCTGCCTGAGCTGGATATTCTTTATATGACGCGGGTACAGAAAGAGCGTCTCGATCCGTCAGAGTATGCCAACGTAAAGGCGCAGTTCATTCTGCGCGCCGCCGATCTGCATGGCGCGCGCGCCAATTTGAAAGTGCTGCACCCGCTGCCGCGTGTGGATGAGATCGCCACCGATGTCGACAGCACGCCCCACGCCTGGTATTTCCAGCAGGCGGGTAACGGCATTTTTGCCCGCCAGGCCCTTCTGGCGCTGGTACTGAATAGCGAACTGGCAGAATAAGGAGCAATCGATCATGACTCAGGATAATAAACTGCAGGTAGAGGCCATTAAACGCGGCACGGTCATCGACCATATTCCGGCACAGACGGGGTTTACGCTGCTGTCGCTGTTCCGCCTGACAGAAACCGATCAGCGCATTACCATCGGCCTTAACCTGCCTTCCGGCGAGATGGGACGTAAGGATCTGATCAAAATTGAGAACACTTTTCTCACAGAAGATCAGATCAACCAGCTGGCGTTCTATGCGCCGCACGCCACGGTGAACCGCATCGATGAATATGAAGTGGTCGCCAAGATTACGCCAGCGCTGCCGGCGCGCATTGAGCAGGTGCTGACCTGCCCGAACAGCAACTGCATCAGCCGCAGCGAGCCGGTTTTCTCCAGCTTTGCCGTAAAACAGCGTGATGACGATATCCACCTGCAGTGCAAATATTGCGAGAAGTCGTTTGCCCGCCATGTGGTACTGGGTCACTGGTAATCATCTGACCGCTCCCTATAATGGGAACCCTGGCTTACGCGGCAGGCGTCCCGCCGGTCGCGCACTTCTGAGGAGAAACGATGTCTCGCGAAATCAGTACGGAACAGGCACCCGCCGCTATCGGTCCCTATGTGCAGGGCGTGGATCTCGGCAGCATGATTATCACCTCCGGACAGATCCCGGTTGATCCGGCAACCGGTGCGGTCGCGGAGGACGTGGCGGCACAGGCGCGCCAGTCGCTGGAGAACGTAAAAGCGATTGTTGAAGCCGCAGGCCTGCAGGTCGGCGACATTGTCAAAACCACGGTCTTTGTCAAAGATCTCAACGATTTTGCCACGGTTAACGCCACTTACGAGGCGTTCTTTACTGAACATCAGGCCAGCTTCCCGGCGCGCTCCTGCGTGGAGGTCGCCCGCCTGCCTAAAGATGTCAAAATTGAGATTGAAGCGATCGCCGTACGTCGCTGATCCCCTGTCCCTCTGCCTGTCGGGAGAGGGACTCGCCACTTCCTTGCGGCATATCAAGCCATACGCGATTAATCCCCGTTCAGACACAACATATAGCCATTACACTACCTGGAATATCTATATATAGTCCAGGGAGCGTGTATGCCGGTAACAGTAATAAAGCGCGACGGCTGCAAAGTAGCGTTTGACACACAGCGGATTGAACAGGCCATCGCGGCGGCGGCAGAGGCCGTGGCGCAGTACGATCCCGCCTGGTGCCGGGCACTGGCTGAAGAGATCGGTCAGCGGCTGGCCACCCATGCAGAAGTTGATATTCATGAGATCCAGCAGGCGGCGGAAGACGCGCTGATGCATGCCGGCAAGCCGGCGGTGGCGCGCGCGTGGATTGAGTATCGTCACGACCGCGATCGGGCGCGCGAGCAGCGCAGCAGGCTGCATCATGCGATCAGGGGGTTAGTGGAGCAGACCGACACGGCGCTGCTGCATGAGAACGCCAATAAAGACAGTAATGTGATCCCGACACAGCGCGACCTGCTGGCGGGCATCGTGGCAAAACATTATGCGCAGCAGCATCTGCTGCCGCGTGCGGTCGCAGAGGCGCATGAGCGTGGCGAGATCCACTATCACGATCTCGATTACGCCCCTTTCTTTCCGATGTTCAATTGTATGCTGGTCGACCTGCGCGGCATGCTGACGCAGGGCTTTAAAATGGGCAACGCGGAGATTGAGCCGCCCAAATCGATTGCCACCGCGACCGCTGTCACCGCGCAGATCATCGCGCAGGTCGCCAGTCATATTTATGGCGGCACAACCCTAAACCGTATTGATGAAGTGCTGGCGCCGTTTGTGGAATTAAGCATGGCGAAGCATCGCCGGATTGCCGCGGCGTGGCAGATCGAAAGCGCTGAAGCGTATGCCCGTGAACGCACTGAAAAAGAGTGCTTTGACGCGTTTCAGTCGCTGGAATATGAAGTCAATACGCTGCACACCGCCAATGGCCAGACCCCCTTTGTGACGTTTGGCTTCGGGCTTGGCACCTGTGAAGCCGCGCGCATGATCCAGCGGGCGATTCTGCATAACCGGATCGCCGGACTGGGTAAAAATCATAAAACGGCGGTATTTCCCAAGCTGGTATTTGCCATCCGCGACGGCATAAACCGGCGACCAGGCGACATGAATTACGATATCAAACAGCTGGCGCTGCGCTGCGCTGCTAAACGTATGTACCCCGACATCCTCAATTATGACCAGGTTGTGGCGGTGACCGGCTCATTTAAAACGCCAATGGGCTGCCGCAGCTTCCTTGACTGCTACGAGGAGCAGGGAGAGCCGGTACATGACGGGCGCTGCAACCTTGGCGTGGTGACGATCAACCTGCCACGCATTGCGCTGGAGGCGCAGGGAGATGACGATCGCTTCTGGCAGCTGCTCGACCAGCGGCTGGCGCTGACAAAGCAGGCGCTGATGACGCGTATCGCGCGTCTTGAGCGGACTAAAGCGCGCGTAGCGCCCATTCTCTATATGGAAGGTGCCTGTGGCATACGGCTGCAGGCGGATGAAGAGATTGGTGCCCTGTTCCACAACGGGCGGGCGTCGGTTTCGCTTGGCTTTATTGGCCTGCATGAGACGCTGAATGCGCTGAGCGGGAACAGGCAACACCCTTACGATTCACCCGAACTGCGGGCAAAAGGGCTGGCCATTGTTTCCCGCCTGCACGCGGCGGCCAGCGCGTGGAAAGCGGAGAGCGGGTACGGCTTTAGCCTCTACAGTACGCCGAGTGAGAACCTGTGCGATCGCTTCTGTCGCCTCGATGCAGCCGAATTTGGTGTGGTCCCGGGCGTGACCGATAAAGGCTACTACACCAACAGTTTCCACCTTGATGTAGAGAAGAAGGTAAATCCGTACGACAAAATCGATTTTGAAGCGCCCTATCCGGCGATCAGCAGCGGCGGCTTTATCTGTTACGGCGAATATCCCAGCCTGCAGCATAACCTGAAAGCGCTGGAAGATGTCTGGGATTACAGCTACCACCGGGTGCCCTACTACGGCACCAATACGCCGATTGATGAATGCTACGCCTGCGGCTTCAGCGGTGAGTTCAGCTGCACCAGCAAAGGCTTTACCTGTCCCGCCTGCGGCAATCGCGATCCCGCCCGGGTTTCCGTCACGCGCCGCGTCTGCGGCTATCTTGGCAGCCCGGATGCCCGCCCCTTCAATGCCGGTAAACAGCAGGAGGTGCAGCGACGCGTGAAGCACATGAGCGGCGGGCTGCCAAAATGATGCGTATTCATGGCTATTATGACATCGACGTGGTGAACGGGCCGGGTACGCGCTGCTCGCTGTTTGTCGCGGGCTGCGAGCATCAGTGCCGGGGCTGTTATAACCCGCGCACCTGGCGTACCGACACGGGCACACCGTTTACGCTGCAGATGGAAGAACAGCTGATTGCCGATCTCAACGATACGCGCGTGCCGCGTCAGGGCCTGTCGCTCAGCGGGGGCGATCCGCTGCATCCGCACAATGTGCCGCATATTCGCCGGCTGGTGCGCCGCGTACGCCGCGACTGTCCCGGTAAAGATATCTGGCTCTGGACCGGCTATGAGCTGGCTGAACTTTCTGCCGCCCAGCGGGTAATACTCGACGCTATTGATGTACTGGTTGATGGCCGGTTTGTTGAGGCTGAAAAGGATGCAAAGCTGCAGTGGCGGGGCAGCCGGAACCAGACAATCTGGTGGTTGCGTCTGCTGCCGCTGACGCCGCCTGCAGAAGACATTACGTCGTCCGGCTTGCGTTTCAGTCATTAGCGTCCAGACTTGTCAGGTCACTCATGCAACGAACCCTGCGTTCGCGAACCACATGGAGAAGAGAAGATGGGCAAGAAAATAGCGGTTCTGATCACCGATGATTTTGAGGATTCTGAATTTACCTCACCAGCGGATGCTTACACCCAGGCGGGCCATGACGTGGTCACCATTGAGATGCAGGCAGGAAAAACGGTTAAAGGTAAACAGGGCAAAGCGGAAGTGAAGATCGATAAAGATATCGATCACGTCAGTGCAGCGGAGTTTGATGCGCTGCTGCTGCCGGGCGGTCACTCCCCTGACGCACTGCGCGGTGACGATCGTTTTGTGCAGTTCACCAAAGAGTTTGTTGCCAGCGGCAAACCGATTTTCGCCATTTGCCACGGGCCGCAGCTGCTGATCAGCGCCAACGGCGTGCGCGGCCGCAAGATGACCTGTGTGAAAGCGATTGCGATCGATCTGCGTAACGCCGGTGCCGATTTTTACGACAAAGAAGTGGTCGTGGATGATGACAAGCTGGTCACCAGCCGCACCCCGGAAGATCTGCCGGCATTTAACCGTGAATCGCTGCGCATCCTGAACGCCTCGTAATCCCCCGGACGATCGTTGTGGCCAGGGCGGCATGAATGCCGCCCCTGCGGTTGCACGATCTGTAGGGGGCGCATTCATGCGCCCCCTGGTTTCTGCGATTTACCTGAGCCAGGGCGGCATGAATGCCGCCCTTACGATTGCACGATCTGTAGGGGGCGCATTCATGTGCCCCTGGTTTCTGCGATATACCTGACCCAGGGCGGCATGAATGCCGCCCTTACGATCGCACGATCTGTAGGGGGCGCATTCATGCGCCCCTGGTTTCTGCGATTTACCTGAGCCAGGGCGGCATGAATGCCGCCCTTACGATTGCACGACCTGTAGGGGGCGCATTCATGCGCCCCTGGTTTCTGCGATTTACCTGAGCCAGGGCGGCATGAATGCCGCCCTTACGATTGCACGATCTGTAGGGGGCGCATTCATGTGCCCCTGGTTTCTGCGATATACCTGACCCAGGGCGGCATGAATGCCGCCCTTACGATCGCACGATCTGTAGGGGGCGCATTCATGCGCCCCTGTCATTATGCGGTACGCTGCCAGCTGATTTTCTTCCCAAAACCCAGCGTGTTATCCGTCATCTTCAGCTCATCTATCGTGAGCTGCCAGAGCGGAGCAATCCTTTTTTTAGCTACCGGAAAACGGCGCTGATAGGCGCTTAATGCCTGCGCGTCCTCGCTGAGTTGCACCCGTCCACGATATTGCACACCTTTAAGCAGCTGAACACTTTTTGGCTGGCCATTGATGGTGCCTGCGACCTGCGGGTTATGCAGCATCATTGCACCATGCCGCGTGGCGGTGTCGCTCATCAGCCAGAATGCCATCTGTGCTTCATCAAACAGATAGTAGCAATTAGCGCACCACAGCTCTTCCGGTGCGCTGGCGCAGATCGAAAGCACATGCTGTTTCTTCAGATAACGCAGTAAATGAGACAGATCGGACAAAGGTCGCTCCCTGCACATAGCCGTGAACGCGGCGGCGCGTTACACTGCCGGTGCTTTGTTTTGAGGTCTGAGAAATGGAACAGAACTGGCAGCTTTATATGCTGCAAACCGCTGCCGGGATGATCTATACCGGGATTACTACCGATGTGTCGCGCCGGCTGCAGCAGCATCAGCAGGGACGCGGCGCCCGCTCGCTGCGCGGCAAGGGACCACTGACGCTGATGTTTCACTGCCCCGCCGGTGACCGCGCTGCGGCCTCACGCCTGGAGTATCAGGTCAAGCAACTCGCCCGTACCCATAAACTGCTGCTGATCGCGCAGCAGCCGGCGTGTCTGACGACCTGGTTTACTCAGCGTGGTTGAACGGCGCAGCAAATACGACTAACCCTTCCGCGCCGCTGAACGCATCGTCAGCCAGCTTATAAACCTGAAATGCGCTTTCGCTGTCGGGCCAGCGGCAGTGCAGCCCATGGCGCGCCGCCGGCTCGAAACCCAGCGGCTGGTAAAAAGCGGGATCGCCCAGCACCACGACCGCGCTGTAGCTGAATTCGTTCAGGGAATCGAGACCCTCATAAACCAGCTGCTTTGCAAGACCCTGCCCGCGCAACGAACTGTCAACAGCCAGCGGGGCCAGCGCCACCCAGTTACGATCTTCACCCTGCAGCGTCACCGGACTGAAAGCAGCGTAGCCCAGCACCTGACCTTCATCGTCGGTCGCCACCACGCCCAGCGTGAGCAATCCATCTTCGCGCAGCTGCTGTACCCGTTCAGCCTCAGCTGTCGTCGCAAAACTGCGTTTTAGCAGGCTATCGATGCCGGCAGCATCAACGCCAATCTCAGTACGAATTAACATGGCATCCCCGTGCGTGACGCATAAGCCTGCGCCTCCTGTTTCCTTTCTGCTTTAGCCAGAGCAGCTACCAGCAGCAAGTCATTGGCTTCGCCGCGAAACCCGGCATCTGCTTCGGCATCGCGTGAAACGGTCAGACGCCGCCTGCAGCGTAGCGATGCGGCAAAACTGACTCGCAGCAATCCGATCGCCCAGGCCGCGCCCTTGCAGAAAGTCTAACTCACCTTTGACGAAAACATGACGAAATTGCGCGTTTAAGAGTTGTTGCAAAAGACTTTTTTCCGTCTGATTTGCAGTTATGCCCGCAATAAACGCGTAATCAGAAGACTTTTTCCGCCAACAGGCAGTGTACAGACGCGAACAGTGTAGCGCAGCGCATTCTGTAAAATGTGATCAATTATGCCACGTCAGTCGCACGGGGTTCTGTGCTGAGATCAACAAGGTGGTCACTGCGCGTCAGGAAAAGCGGGAGCCCCCGCGGGAAATGGTTAATAAAGGCACAATCCGGCTATATCCCTGCCCGTAATAGCAGTTTTAATATGGGTAATGTTGCGTAATACTTATGGCAGCAGGCTGCTCAACGCCTGCGCCATCATTTGCTGGAGTACTCATGTCTGAGAAAAAACCTGTTCGCCTGTCCGTGCTGGATCTGGCTCCTATTCCGCAAGGCGCGTCTGCGCGCGACGCCTTTCACAACTCACTGGCGCTGGCGCGCCAGGCGGAAGCGCTGGGTTTCCACCGCTACTGGCTCGCTGAGCATCACAACATGACCGGCATTGCCAGCGCAGCGACTTCGGTACTGATTGGTTATCTCGCAGCAAACACCGAAACTCTGCGTCTTGGCTCCGGCGGGATTATGCTGCCCAATCATGCGCCGCTGGTGATCGCCGAACAGTTTGGTACCCTGGAGTCGCTCTACCCTGGCCGTATCGATCTCGGGCTGGGCCGTGCACCGGGTTCCGATCAGCGCACGATGATGGCGCTGCGCCGTCATCTCTCCAGCGCTCAGGCTGACAGCTTCCCGGAAGATGTCGCTGAACTGCTGCGCTGGTTTGACGCTGAAGAGGGCGAACATCATCCGGTACAGCCTGTGCCGGGACTCGGCCTGAAAATTCCGGTATGGCTGCTCGGTTCAAGCCTCTATAGCGCCCAGCTGGCGGCGAAGCTCGGGCTGCCGTTTGCCTTTGCCTCGCATTTTGCTCCGGATCTTCTGCTGCAGGCGCTGCACCTGTATCGGGAAAAATTCCAGCCTTCAGCGCGGCTGGCAAAGCCATACGCTATGGTGTGTGTGAATATAGTCGCGGCGGATAGCGAACGCGACGCGCGCTTCCTGTTTACCTCTATGCAGCAGCAGTTTATCAACCTGCGCCGCGGTAAACCGGGCCCGCTGCCTGCGCCGGTGGAAAATATGGACAACCTCTGGTCACCGTCAGAGCAGTATGGGGTGCAGCAGGCGCTGAGCATGTCGATAGTGGGCGACAGCGAAAAGGTGCGTCACGGTCTGGCTGCGCTGCAGCGTGAAACGCAGGCGGATGAGATCATGGTTAACGGTCAGATCTTTGATTCCAGCGCGCGGCTGCGCTCCTTTGCACTGGCGATGGAAGCCGCCAGCACGCTGTAACGGCTGAGCCAAAAAGATAAAAAAAGGGACGCCATATGGCGTCCCTTTTTACTGCTTAACGTTTAGCGATTATGCATCACGACGACGTGAGGTGCCTTCGTCGCGACGTGGGCCACGGCCCGCTTCACGGCTAAAGCGTCCGCCTTCGCGGCCACCTTCACGACGCTCTGAGAAGCGACGCGGTGCGCCTTCACCACGTGGTGCACTGTCGCCACGCGGTGCGCTGCTGCGACGCTCGCCACCGAAGTCACGACCGCCACTGCGGCGCTCAGTACGTTCGTGCGGCTGCGCATCACCCAGCAGCTGCATATTCATCGGCTTGTTCAGAATACGCGTGCGGGTAAAGTGCTGCAGAACCTCACCCGGCATGCCTTTTGGCAGCTCGATGGTGGAGTGCGTGCCAAACAGCTTGATGTTACCAATGTAGCGGCTGCTGATATCACCTTCGTTAGCGATAGCACCCACAATGTGGCGAACTTCAACGCCGTCATCGCGGCCCACTTCAATGCGGTAAAGCTGCATTTCGCCAACGTCACGACGCTCACGACGCGGACGATCGCCATCACGGCTCTCACCACGGCTGTCACGGTCACGGCGTGGACGATCAGCGCGGTCATCACGATCGCGGAACTCACGACGCTGCGGACGCGGCGCGTCAGCCGGTACGATCAGCGGACGTTCACCCTGAGCCATTTTCAGCAGGGCTGCTGCCAGCGTTTCGATATCCAGCTCTTCTTCCGGCTGCATTTTGCTCAGCAGTGCACGATACTGATCCAGATCGCTGCTTTCCAGCTGCTGCTGAACTTTAGCGGCGAACTTAGCCAGACGACGTTCACCCAGCAGCTCTGCGTTTGGCAGTTCTACTTCCGGAATAGTCAGCTTCATGGTGCGTTCAATGTTGCGCAGCAGACGACGCTCGCGGTTCTCAACGAACAGCAGCGCACGGCCAGCACGACCTGCACGACCGGTACGGCCGATACGGTGAACATACGATTCCGCATCCATCGGGATATCGTAGTTTACGACCAGGCTGATACGCTCTACGTCCAGGCCACGGGCCGCAACGTCGGTAGCAATCAGGATATCGAGACGGCCATCTTTCAGGCGCTCCAGCGTCTGCTCACGCAGTGCCTGGTTCATGTCGCCGTTCAGCGCGGCGCTGTTGTAGCCACTGCGCTCTAAGGCTTCAGCCACTTCCAGCGTTGCGTTTTTAGTCCGCACGAAAATGATCGCTGCATCAAAATCTTCTGCTTCCAGGAAACGCACCAGCGCTTCAGTTTTACGGCCGTAAGCGGTCCAGTAAGACTGTGAAATATCCGGGCGCGTGGTTACGCTTGACTGGATACGCACTTCCTGCGGATCTTTCATGAAGCGTTTGGTAATACGACGAATCGCTTCTGGCATAGTTGCAGAGAACAGTGCGGTCTGATGACCTTCCGGGATCTGCGCCATGATGGTTTCAACGTCTTCGATGAAGCCCATACGCAGCATTTCATCAGCTTCGTCCAGTACCAGACCACGCAGGTTAGAGAGGTCCAGAGTGCCACGTTTCAGGTGGTCCAGCAGGCGACCCGGGGTACCCACAACAATCTGTGGTCCCTGACGCAGGGCGCGCAGCTGTACGTCATAACGCTGGCCGCCATACAGGGCCACGACGTTGACGTTACGCATGTGTTTAGAGAATTCTGTCATTGCTTCAGCCACCTGCACCGCCAGTTCGCGGGTCGGTGCCAGCACCAGGATCTGTGGTGCGCGGACAGAAGGATCAACGTTGTTTAACAGCGGCAGTGAGAACGCCGCGGTTTTACCACTACCGGTCTGCGCCATACCCAGAACATCACGGCCCGCCAGCAGGTGAGGAATACACTCAGCCTGGATTGGGGAAGGCTTAACGTAGCCCATACCGTTCAGAGATTCGAGGATGTCGGCGTTCAGGCCCAGATCAGCAAAAGTGGTTTGAATATCAGTCATGTAGTACACGTGCCTCTTAGATTGCGGCGGCCAGTCTACATAACTCGTCGTGAAAATTTTCAGTCATTTTCATCAAAAAGTGTGAACCGGCTCAAATTAGAAGTTTTGACGAACAGAAAAGCCCTCACCTCTTAAGGTGATGACTTTACAGGTACAACAGGCAATAAAAGTTCGTCAGCTATTGCTGGTCAGATTCTGATAAATCGTCTTGTGTCTGGCCGAGTTGCGCCAGTTCCAACAATGCGTATCGGTGTTCAACAAAGTTGTTAACGTTGTTAGACACCGCCAGTTTGAACAACGCTTTCGCGTCGTCCTTCTCCCCCAGACTTAGGTAGTACTTACCTAAATAGAAGTTGGTTTCACTGAGATGTTCAGCGAGCGAGGTGTTATCCGTTGCGTCCGCCTTGAGACGTTCCATCAATGTTTTTTCACTGATGTCGCCCAGGTAGAACTCGACAATATTCCATCCCCATTGGTCCTTAGCCGCTTTGTCATAACGCTGTTTCAGCGCTACTTTAGCCTGGTCTTTATCCATCTCGCGTTCAGTGAGATAGAGCCAGAGGCTGCGGAACGGATCGTTAGGATCGTCTTGATAAAACGCCAGCAGATCATCTTGCGCTAACCTGTATCGACCACCGTAGTAGAGAGCGATACCGCGGTTCAAATGCGCATAATTGTAAGTTGGATCAAGCTCAAGTACAGAATCAAACGCTTCGTAGGCGGCATCAAAGTTGCCAGCCTGCGTTAAGTATATACCAAGATAGTTAAACACTTCTGGCATATCTGGTCTTATAGACAGCGCTTGCGAGAAATCGTTCCGCGCCAGTGCCCTCAGACCCAAACTATCATACAACACTCCGCGCTCATATAACAGCTGTGCGCGTTCATCGTCGGTCAGGGCCCGACTGGCAAGAATTTGTTCCATTCGCGCCAGAATGACCTCTTGCTGCAGTGTGGGCTGCAAAGGTACTGCCAGAACTTCGTTCTTACGCCAATTGGAGTTGCTGCATCCTGCCAGCGAAATAGCTGTCGCAACAATACACCAGCGCAAAAAAGGCTTCATTTCCCACTCCCGATACAAACATTGGGATAACCATCCTGTCATCCGCCTGCTATGCACAAGGGTTCCCGCCCTCGCGATGATACCCCGGCGGTGTCAACTTATCGGCACAGCCGCCGAAATCTGACGCTACCAGGGTATACAAACACCCCTTCCCGCCAGGCAGGAAGGGGCTAATCAGGACACGCTTATTCGGCGTCAGAAGCGTCCACAGCAGCAACGGCGTCTGCCGGCTTCTGCTCAGTGGCTTCTTTGATGCTCAGACGTACACGGCCCTGACGATCAACTTCCATCACTTTAACCGGTACTTCCTGACCCATCTGCAGATAGTCAGTCACTTTCTCTACGCGCTTGTCGGCAATCTGAGAAATATGAACCAGACCTTCTTTACCGCCACCGATAGCCACAAACGCACCGAAATCAACGATACGGGTCACTTTACCGGAGTAGATGCGGCCTACTTCGATTTCAGCGGTGATCTCTTCGATACGACGAATCGCTTCTTTCGCTTTCTGACCGTCGGTCGCAGCGATTTTTACGGTGCCGTCATCTTCGATTTCGATGGTAGTGCCGGTTTCTTCGGTCAGCGCACGGATCACCGAGCCGCCTTTACCAATCACATCTTTGATCTTGTCAGAGCTGATTTTGATGGTGTAAATACGCGGTGCGAATTCAGAGATTTCCTGACGCGGCGTGCTGATAGCCTGTTCCATAACGCTCAGGATATGCAGACGCGCACCTTTAGCCTGGTTCAGCGCAACCTGCATGATTTCGCGGGTAATGCCTTCAATTTTGATGTCCATCTGCAGCGCAGTAATACCATCACGGCTACCGGCTACTTTGAAGTCCATATCGCCGAGGTGATCTTCATCGCCCAGGATGTCAGACAGCACGACAAACTTCTCATCTTCTTTCACCAGACCCATAGCAATACCGGCAACGGCTGCTTTGATCGGGACACCTGCATCCATCAGGGCCAGAGAAGCACCGCACACGGAAGCCATAGAAGAAGAACCGTTCGACTCAGTGATTTCTGATACAACACGTACGGTGTACGGGAACTCTTCCTGCTTAGGCATCACTGCCAGCACGCCGCGCTTCGCCAGACGACCGTGACCAATTTCACGACGCTTCGGTGAGCCAACCATGCCGGTTTCGCCCACGGAGTATGGAGGGAAGTTGTAGTGGAACAGGAAGCTGTCGGTACGCTCGCCCATCAGCTCATCCAGGTTCTGCGCATCACGTGCGGTACCCAGTGTGGCAGCAACCAGCGCCTGCGTTTCACCACGGGTGAACAGTGCAGAGCCGTGCGTGCGCGGCAGTACGCCGGTACGGACGTCCAGACCGCGGATCATATCTTTCTCGCGACCATCGATACGCGGTTCACCGCTCAGAATGCGGGTACGAACCACGTTCTTTTCCAGGCTATGCACGATATCGCCGATTTCTGCATCATCCAGCGCAGCATCTTCAGCCAGCAGCGCAGCAACCGTTTCATCTTTGATCACGCCAACCTGCGCGTAACGCTCCTGCTTGTCGGTGATGCGGTAAGCATCAGCGATGCGCGCTTCAGCCAGTGCCGCAACGCGTGCAATCAGCGCATCGTTAGTCGCTTCTGGTTTCCAGTCCCAGCGCGGTTTGCCCGCTTCGGCAACCAGTGCGTTGATGTTTTCGATAACAACCTGCTGCTGGTCGTGGCCAAATACCACAGCGCCCAGCATCTGCTCTTCAGTCAGAATATCTGCTTCAGATTCAACCATCAGTACCGCATTCTGGGTACCGGCAACCACCAGGTCCAGACGTGACTGTTTGATCTCATCTGCGGTCGGGTTCAGGACATACTGGTCGTTGATGTAACCAACGCGAGCAGAACCGATTGGGCCGTTGAACGGAATACCTGACAGTGACAGCGCAGCGGAAGCGCCAATCATTGCAACGATGTCCGGGTTAACCTGAGGGTTAACAGAAACCACAGTCGCGATAACCTGCACTTCGTTAACGAAGCCTTCCGGGAACAGCGGACGCACCGGGCGGTCAATCAGACGCGCAATCAGAGTTTCGCCTTCGCTTGGACGGCCTTCACGGCGGAAGAAGCTGCCCGGGATACGACCAGCAGCGTAGGTACGCTCCTGATAGTTAACGGTCAGCGGGAAAAAGTCCTGGCCTGGTTTCGCTTTCTTCTGGCCAACCACGGTAACAAATACCGCGGTGTCGTCCATGCTTACCATCACTGCTGCGGTAGCCTGACGTGCCATCATGCCGGTTTCCAGCGTGACAGTATGCTGACCATATTGGAATTTGCGTACGATCGGATTCAGCAAAATTAACATCCTTAAATTCAGGGCAGAGCCATTGCGGCCCGCCAGTAGTAACCGATCTTTGTCGCATCCTCGCGACTAATGACAACCCTCAACCGCCCCTGCGGCAAAGCCTCTCATTAGCCGCGCGAACCTCTGCAAACAAAGATCACACTCAGCAACAATACATGACTTTGGTCTGGATTGCTGCGGATTGCTCGTAAAAAGGGGCCTTAAAGGCCCCCTTTTCGCGAAACTCGCACAAATCTGATCGTCAGATGCGTTTTTTTGCATAATGCATGTAATACATCCTTGATCAGATTCTTCAGACTTAGCGACGCAGACCCAGGCTTTCGATCAGGCTGGTGTAGCGAGCAACGTCTTTACGCTTCAGGTAGTCCAGCAGCTTACGACGCTGAGATACCATGCGCAGCAGACCGCGACGGCTGTGGTGGTCTTTCTTGTGCTCAGAGAAGTGACCCTGCAGGTGGTTAATCTGAGCAGTCAGCAGAGCAACCTGAACTTCAGTTGAACCGCTGTCATTAGCGCCACGACCATATTTAGCAACGATCTCTGCTTTAGCTTCTACGCTTAGAGACATAATAAACTCCAGTAAAAAAATGAATGTATGGGTGCCGATCTCTAATTCAGCAGCCCGCTTTTAAAGCCGAACTATTCTACTCTGCGCCCGCAGGCAACGCAAATGCGCTGTTGCAGCGAAGCTGAGCAGCGCGGTCAGCCAGGAAACTCCACCACCAGACGGCGGGGCGCGACCCGTCCATCGGCGGCTATTTCAGCCATGCCGATAAATTTTTGTGTTTCGCCTTCCGTTACCCGTACCAGTCCTGTTGCCGGCGCGTTTGCAGCCTGAACGGGCATACCCTGCTTAAAGCAGGCGGCAACGGCTACAGGCAGATTGACTACCGGAAAGTCTTCTGCCGGGCTGTCCATAGGCAACAGCAGCGCATCAAGTGCACTGTAGTCAGGCGTTTCAGCCGCTGTCGCGTCTGCTGCCACCGCCTGCAGCTGCTCCAGCGTCATCATTCGTGCAATCGGGTAGCGTGCGACCTGCAGGCGACGCAGCATAATGACATGCGCACCACAGCCCAGCTTCTCGCCCAAATCGTCGATGATGGTACGAATATAGGTACCTTTGGAGACGTGGATCTCCAGCTCCAGCTCATCACCTTCCCAGCGAATAAACTGCAGCTCAAATACGGTAATTGGCCGGGCTTCACGCGGTACGGTTACGCCTTCGCGCGCATACTCATACAGTTTACGCCCCTGATATTTCAGGGCCGAAAACATGGTCGGCACCTGCATCGTATCACCGCGAAAACTCTCCAGCGCTGCATCCAGCTCAGGCTGGCTGAAGGTCACCGGACGCGTTTCCACAATGTTGCCATCTGCGTCGGAGGTATCCGTACGCTCGCCCAGCCGGGCGATAACGCGATAGCGCTTATCAGAGTCGAGCAGATATTGCGAAAACTTAGTGGCTTCGCCCAGGCAAACCGGCAGCATGCCGGTGGCAAGCGGGTCCAGCGCACCGGTATGACCCGCTTTGTTGGCATTAAACAGGCGCTTAACTTTTTGCAGCACATCGTTAGACGACGCGCCCTGATGCTTATCGAGCAGGAATACACCGTGTACGTCGCGGCCGCGACGACGAGGACGACTCATCAGTCCTCCTTGTCATCTTCCGCCGGGGTTTCACCGCGCCGCTCTGCATCGTTTCTGATCACGTTAGAGACCAGATTCGACATGCGCATCCCTTCAATCAGTGAATTGTCATAGAAGAAGGTCAGCTCCGGCACGATGCGCAGACGCATCGCCTTGCCCAGCAGAATGCGGATATAGCCTGACGCCTCTTTCAGCGCTTTCAGACCATTTTTTACCGCTTCCTCATCCTGATCGTTCAGGAAGGTCACAAATACTTTGGCATAGGCCAGATCGCGCGACACTTCAACGCCAGAGACCGTCACCATCATGCCCAGACGCGGATCTTTGATTTCGCGCTGCAGAATAATCGCGATCTCTTTTTGCAGCTCCTGAGAAACCCGCTGCGGGCGACCAAATTCTTTCGCCATAATGATATCTCCCAAATAATTCGGGAGGCCAGTGGCCTCCCAAATTGCAGTACATCGATAATAGAATTATGCGATGGTGCGTTTAATTTCAATGATTTCGAACACTTCGATCATATCGCCAACGCGAACGTCGTTGTAGTTCTTCACACCGATACCACACTCCATGCCGTTACGCACTTCGTTGACATCATCTTTGAAGCGACGCAGGGATTCCAGCTCGCCTTCATAGATAACCACGTTGTCACGCAGAACACGGATTGGGTTGTGACGCTTGATGTTGCCTTCGGTAACCATACAGCCCGCGATCGCGCCAAATTTCGGTGATTTAAACACATCACGTACTTCGGCCAGACCGATGATCTGCTGTTTGAATTCCGGCGCCAGCATACCGCTCATCGCAGCTTTCACTTCGTCAATCAGATTATAGATGACAGAGTAGTAACGCAGGTCGACGTTTTCAGAATCAATCACGCGACGCGCAGATGCGTCAGCACGGACGTTAAAGCCGAGGATAATTGCGTTGGAAGCAGCCGCCAGCGTAGCGTCGGTTTCGGTGATACCGCCCACGCCAGAACCGATAATCTTCACCTTCACTTCGTCGGTGGAGAGTTTCAGCAGCGAGTCGGAGATCGCTTCTACCGAACCCTGTACGTCAGACTTCAGTACGATGTTCAGCTCGGAGACTTCGCCTTCAGTCATGTTCGCAAACATGTTTTCCAGCTTGGACTTCTGCTGACGCGCCAGTTTCACTTCACGGAATTTGCCCTGACGATAGAGTGCGACTTCACGCGCTTTCTTCTCGTCACGCACCACGGTCGCTTCATCACCCGCTGCCGGCACGCCAGACAGACCGAGGATTTCGACCGGAATGGATGGGCCTGCTTCCTGTACTTCACGTCCCAGCTCATCACGCATCGCACGTACACGGCCATACTCGAAGCCGCACAGAACGATATCGCCCTTGTTCAGCGTACCTTCGCGTACCAGCACGGTAGCAACCGGACCACGACCTTTGTCGAGGAAGGATTCGATAACTACGCCGCTCGCCATACCTTCACGAATTGCGGTCAGCTCCAGCACTTCCGCCTGCAGCAGAATGGCGTTCAGCAGATCGTCGATACCGGTACCTGCTTTCGCAGAAACGTTAACGAACATGTTTTCGCCGCCCCACTCTTCCGGAATGATTCCGTACTGAGTCAGCTCATTCTTCACGCGATCCGGATCGGCTTCTGGCTTATCACACTTGTTCACGGCAACCACAACCGGGACGCCGGCCGCTTTTGCGTGTTGAATCGCTTCGACGGTCTGTGGCATCACGCCGTCGTCCGCTGCAACGACCAGGATAACGATATCCGTTGCCTGCGCACCACGAGCACGCATAGCGGTAAACGCGGCGTGTCCCGGGGTATCCAGGAAGGTGACCATGCCGTTTTCAGTTTCAACGTGATAGGCACCAATGTGCTGGGTGATACCACCCGCTTCGCCAGAGGCGACTTTCGTTGAGCGGATGTAATCCAGCAGGGAGGTTTTACCGTGGTCAACGTGACCCATGATGGTCACGACTGGCGCACGGCTTTCCTGCGCTGCATCGGTATCACGATCGTCCATTACCGCTTCTTCCAGCTCGTTCTCGCGGCGCAGGATCACTTTATGACCCATCTCTTCCGCGACCAGCTGTGCAGTTTCCTGGTCGATAACCTGGTTGATAGTCGCCATCGCGCCCATCTTCATCATCGCTTTGATGACCAGTGAACCTTTCACTGCCATCTTGTTCGCCAGTTCAGCTACGGTGATGGTTTCGCCGATAATCACGTCGCGGTTAACGGCCTGAGCGGGCTTGTTAAAGCCCTGCTGCAGCGCGCTAGGTTTGCGATGCTTACCGCCTTTACCGCCGCGAACCTGCGCACGCGCTTCTTCACGGTCGGTTTTGGCTTCTGAATGCTTGTTGCCTTTTTTCGCAGGACGCGTGGCTTTAGCGGTGGTACGTGCACGTGCACGGCCCGCTTCAACCTGACGATCGTTTTCGTCTTCTGCCTGACGGGCATGAGTTGAAGTTGTGACGTGGTAGTCACCTTTATCTTCTTCCTCAGGTTTGTCCCACTCAGCGCCTTTCTCTTCTGCCAGGCGGCGCGCTTCTTCTGCTACGCGGCGTGCACTCTCTTCAAGCTTACGGCGAGCTTCTTCTTCGGCTTTACGCTTCAGTTCAGCCGCTTCAGCTTCGCGACGGGCTTTATCAGACTGCGTAGCCTTGGTCACTTCATCGGTAGGTTGGTTTGTCACTTTATCTTTTTCCGCTGCTTCACGCTTGGCCTTGTCAGCGGCTTCGCGCCTGGCTTTATCTTCGGCTTCACGTTGCGCTTTTAATTCAGCCTCGCGACGGGCTTGTTCTTCCGCCTCGCGACGCGCCTGCTCTTCCGCTACGCGCTGTGCCTCGGCTTCCGCTTCTGCCTGAGCCTGCTGCTCAGCTTCTGCATCACCCTTCACGTATGTGCGCTTTTTGCGAACTTCAATTTGCACCGATTTACTTTTACCCCCGGTGCCCGGAATATTCAAGGTGCTGCGCGTTTTGCGCTGCAACGTCAGTTTACCTGAACTGGTTTGACCGTGCTCACGGTTCAGGTGGGACAGTAATGTCTCTTTCTCTTGCTGGGACACCGCGTCGTTTTCAGACTTAGGGATCCCCGCATCAGCAAATTGCTGTACCAGGCGATCGACCGGAGTCTGAATTTCGGCGGCCAGCGATTTTACGGTTACATCTGTCATGCTGTTCCTTCCTGTTATTACGCGTCATCGCCGAACCAGCAGATATTACGTGCAGCCATAATCAGCGCACCGGCCTTCTCATCATCCAGCCCTTCAATATCTGTCAGATCGTCAACACCTTGCTCAGCGAGATCTTCCAGCGTGCAAACGCCTTTTGACGCCAGGCGATAGGCCAGCGCACGATCCAGGCCTTCAAGATTCAGCAAGTCCTCAGCGGGCTCCTGATTACCAAGGCTTTCTTCTTTCGCTAATGCCAGGGTGGTTAACGCATTTTTGGCTCGTTCACGCAGGGCTTCAATGGTCTCTTCGTCGAGGCCGTCAATTTCCAGCAGCTCGTTCATTGGCACATAGGCCAGTTCTTCCAGCGAAGAGAAGCCCTCTTCCACCAGTATGGTGGCGAACTCTTCGTCGATGTCGAGATGTTTCGTGAACATATCGATTGCTGCATGGGCTTCAGCCTGATGCTTCGCCTGCAGATCGTCGACGGTCATCACGTTCAGCTCCCAGCCGCTCAGCTGGGAAGCCAGACGCACGTTTTGGCCATTACGGCCGATCGCCTGAGCCAGATTACCGGCCTCAACAGCGATATCCATGGTGTGATTATCTTCATCCACCACGATCGACGCCACATCGGCAGGCGCCATGGCGTTAATTACAAACTGTGCCGGGTTATCATCCCACAGCACGATATCGATACGCTCGCCGCCCAGCTCACTGGAAACAGCCTGTACGCGCGCGCCGCGCATACCGACGCAGGCACCTACCGGATCGATACGCTTATCGTTGGTTTTTACCGCGATTTTAGCGCGTGAACCCGGATCGCGGGCGGCTGCTTTAATCTCGATAACTTCTTCGCCAATTTCCGGTACCTCAATGCGGAACAGTTCGATCAGCATCTCAGGTTTGGAGCGGGTAACAAACAGCTGAGCACCGCGCGCTTCAGGACGCACAGCATACAGCACGCCGCGAATACGGTCGCCCGGACGGAAGTTCTCACGTGGCAGCATATCTTCGCGGACGATTACCGCTTCGGCGTTGCTGCCCAGATCCAGCGTGATGTTGTCGCGATTCACTTTCTTCACCTGACCGGTGATGATGTCGCCTTCCTGCTCGCGGAACTGATCCACAACCATCGCGCGTTCAGCTTCACGTACTTTCTGAACGATAACCTGCTTCGCAGTCTGTGTGGTGATACGGTCAAAGGTGACAGATTCAATCTGATCTTCAACGTAATCGCCCAGATTGAGCGCTTCATCTTCGAAGCGAGCCGCGTCCAGCGTAATTTCACGCGTAGGCTGAGTAACTTCGTCAACGATTACCCAACGACGGAACGTATCGAAATCGCCGCTGCGACGGTCAATACTGACGCGCACGTCGATCTCCTGCTCATACTTCTTTTTGGTCGCAGTGGCCAAAGCGCTTTCCAGCGCTTCGAAGATTTTCTCACGCGGCAGAGCTTTTTCATTAGAAACGGCTTCTACTACAGCTAAGATTTCTTTATTCATCCTGGTTAGCCTCAATCCGGACTTTTAAAAGTGGGGGACCAGGTTCGCTTTCTGAATGTTGCTCAGCGCGAACACTTCATCGTTACCCTCGACGGTCACTGTGATCATCTCGCCTTCCACCGACTTGATGATGCCCTGCCATTTGCGACGATTCTGTACCGCCATCCGCAGGACCAGGCTGACTTCCTCACCCGCAAAGCGCGCGTAGTGTGCTGCGGTGAAAAGTGGACGATCGAGACCCGGCGAGGAAACTTCAAGGTTGTAAGCCACCGTAATTGGATCTTCCACATCCATTACAGCGCTCACCTGGTGGCTAACATCGGCGCAATCATCAACATTGATACCCTCTTCGCTATCAATATAGATGCGCAAGGTTGATGTGCGACCACGAACGAATTCAATACCGACCAGTTCGTAGCCAAGCGCTTCTACCGGAGCAGAGATCAACTCTGTCAATTTTTGCTCTAATGTGGACAAGCCCACCCCCAAGACATAAAAAAAGGGCCTAAAGCCCAGTGTTACGATTTCCTGATAACAAAAAACCCCGAAAAATCGGGGCTTTTTATGACTGGACCCTGTATGCCGCAGTGCGGCTTCGGCGCACAATCCAGAAGAATTTTTTTCAAAAACTCACTGATAGTGCGTCCGTCGATGCATACAGTATATTTGAAAAAGAACTCTAAGGGAAAGTGGTTGCGGGGGCCGGATTTGAACCGACGACCTTCGGGTTATGAGCCCGACGAGCTACCAGGCTGCTCCACCCCGCGTCCGAAAACGTGGCGAATATTACGCCGATCTTGCGAAAATAGCAAGTTTTACTGAGAATTGGTACCGAGGACGGGACTTGAACCCGTAAGCCCTTTCGAGCACTACCACCTCAAGGTAGCGTGTCTACCAATTTCACCACCTCGGTACTGCACTGACTGCGACGATAGTATGGTCGCTTAAGCGTTGACGATTTACTGCTTACTGCGGGATATCATTGCCCGGGGTTGCCGGTTTAGCTGGCTGAGTCTGCTGTTCAGACTGAGCTGGCGCAGTGAGGTTTTCCCACTCGCTTCCTTTGGAAGTCTTGTTGCTGTTCAGGTTACCCAGAATCAGACTGATAATGAAGAACAGCGAAGCCAGTATCGCGGTCATACGTGTCATAAAGTTACCTGACCCGTTTGAACCAAACAGCGTACCGGAAGCGCCTGCACCGAATGAGGCTCCCATATCAGCGCCTTTGCCTTGCTGCAGCATGATCAGACCAACCAGGCCAATCGCCACAATAAGGAAAACAACTAACAGAGCTTCGTACATAATCAACCTGTTTCCTTGCGCGTAACCGCACAGTTAAAGCTTCAACCAATACAGACGGGTAGTCTCGTCATTACCCATCAGAAGCGGGTGTGAATACTAACCAAAGGCGCCTGGCTCTGCAAGTGCAATTTTAGCCATAAAATTTAATTGCAGAAAAAAGCGCCAGCATGATGATTTACCAGGCGAAAAGGCGACAGACCTGCCGCCTGGCTGGCTTTAAGCCGCTTTTACCGCTGCGGCAATATTATGCGCCAGCGCGGTGACCTGCGCCTCATCTTCGCCTTCTACCATCACACGGATCAGCGGCTCTGTGCCTGATTTACGCAGCAGTACCCGCCCGCGTCCAGCCAGCGCGCGCTCCGCTTCGGCAGCTGCGGCTTTGACGCTTTCACTCTCCAGCGGATCGTGGCTGCCGGTAAAGCGCACGTTAACCAGAATTTGCGGCAGCATTTTCATGCCGCTGCACAGATCGTGCAGGCTCATGTGGTTACGTACTATCGCAGTAAGCACTTGCAAACTTGCTACAATGCCGTCGCCGGTACTGATTTTATCCAGCAGAATGACGTGCCCGGAGTTCTCAGCCCCCATGCGCCAGCCTTTTTCCTGCATCTTTTCCAGTACATAGCGATCGCCTACTTTAGCACGGGTAAACGGAATACCCAGCTGCTTCAGCGCCAGCTCCAGACCCATGTTACTCATCAGCGTTCCGACCACGCCACCGCGCAGCTGCCCCTGACGCAGTGCTTCGCGCGCAATGATGTAGAGGATCTGGTCACCATCCACTTTCTGACCCAGATGATCCACCATCATGATGCGATCGCCGTCCCCGTCATAGGCAAGACCAAGATCGGCCTGCTCTTCCAAAACCCGCTGCTGCAGCTGACGCAGGTCAGTTGCTCCGCATGCCTTGTTGATGTTCATGCCATCGGGCTGCACGCCAATTGCTATTACCTGTGCCCCCAGCTCACGCAGCACGTTAGGAGCGATGTGATAGGTGGCACCATTTGCGCAATCCACCACGATTTTCAGGCCGTTCAGGCTCAGTTCACCGGGGAACGTGCCTTTGCAGAACTCAATATAGCGACCCGCGGCATCAACAATGCGGCTGGCACGCCCCAGTTCGGCAGACTCCACGCAGGTCAGGGGCTTTTCCAGCTCACGCTCAATCGCTTCTTCCACATCATCCGGCAGCTTGGTGCCCTCAGCGGAGAAGAATTTGATGCCGTTATCGTCAAACGGATTGTGAGAGGCGGAAATAACGATCCCTGCTTCTGCGCGGAACGTTCGGGTCAGGTAGGCGATTGCCGGGGTTGGCATCGGTCCGGTAAACGCTGCAGAGAGACCGGCGGCTGCCAGCCCGGCTTCCAGCGCCGACTCCAGCATATAGCCAGAAATACGCGTGTCTTTACCGATTAATACCTTTCTGGAACCTGAACGCGCCAGCACTTTGCCTGCTGCAAAACCCAGCTTCAGTACAAAATCGGGCGTAATCGGCGCTTCGCCTACTTTGCCTCGGATGCCATCTGTACCAAAATATTTACGCTCACTCATGCCTGTTATCCTTTTGCTCTCTGGGTCGCTTCCACGATGCGCATCGCTTCAACCGTCTCTTTCACATCATGCACGCGAATAATCTGCGCGCCCTGCATCGCAGCAATCACTGCGCAGCTCAGGCTGCCGGTAAGTCGCTGTGCCGGGCCGACATTAAGCAGCTGGCCAATCATCGATTTACGCGACATTCCCACCAGCAGCGGTAAGCCGTAATGGTGAAAATGGCTCAGGTGGGCCAGCAGCTCATAATTGTGGCTGAGATTCTTACCGAAACCAAAGCCCGGGTCGAGTAACAGTTGCGCTTTTTTAATACCTGCCGCTTCACAACGCGCAATTTGGGCAGCGAAGTAAGCGTCCACTTCGCTGATGACATTTTTATATGTGGGGGTCTGCTGCATGGTACGGGGTTCACCCTGCATATGCATCAGGCAAACCGGTAAACCGGTCTTTGCCGCCGCATCAAGCGCCCCTGGCGCCGAAAGCGAGCGAATATCATTGATGATGTGAGCACCCGCTTTCGCGGCTTCACGGATTACCTCAGGCTTGGAAGTGTCAACGGAGATCCAGACCTCAAACCGCTGCGCAATGGCCTCCACGACCGGAATAACCCGCTCCAGTTCCTCTTCAACGCTGACCTCCTCCGCTCCGGGCCGGGTCGACTCACCACCGACATCAATGATGGTTGCGCCGGCGTTCACCATCTCATTGGTGTGCGTCAGCGCGTTTACCAGAGAGTTATGTGCACCGCCATCAGAAAAGGAGTCGGGGGTCACATTCAGAATACCCATTACGTGGGGGAAGGAGAGATCGAGAAAGGCATCACGTGCGTGGAGTTTCATGGCAGGTCTTGTCCTGAAGTGGTCAAATGTTAAATGTAAAAAACCCCGGACTGGCCGGGGTTTTTGCTGAGGTGATGGCCTCTTATTTATTGAACTGCTCAGACATGGTGTTACCCGGGTTCGGCGTACGCGGTTCATCAACCGGACGTGGCGCCTTTGGCGTACCGTTACTGTCAGAGTTGCTGCTGCCGGGATCTTCCCAGCCCGCTGGTGGTCGCACATCGCGGCGCGCCATCAGGTCATCAATCTGCGGAGCATCAATGGTTTCATACTTCATCAGCGCATCTTTCATCGCATGAAGAATATCCATGTTCTCACCCAGAATACGACGTGCACGCTGGTAGTTACTGTCGATCAGGTGTTTAACTTCCTGATCAATAATGCGCGCAGTCTCATCTGACATATGCTTGGCTTTCGCTACGGAACGGCCAAGGAACACTTCACCTTCTTCTTCCGCATAAAGCAACGGACCCAGCTTCTCTGAGAAGCCCCACTGCGTCACCATGTTGCGTGCCAGATTGGTCGCCACTTTGATGTCGTTAGAGGCACCGGTAGAGACATGCTCAGCACCGTAGATGATCTCTTCTGCCAGACGACCGCCATAAAGCGTGGAAATCTGACTTTCCAGCTTCTGACGACTGGCGCTGATAGCATCACCTTCCGGCAGGAAGAACGTCACACCCAGCGCGCGACCGCGCGGAATGATCGTTACTTTATGGACCGGATCGTGTTCTGGCACCAGACGACCAATGATCGCATGCCCGGCTTCATGGTAAGCCGTTGACTCTTTCTGCGCTTCCGTCATCACCATGGAGCGGCGCTCTGCACCCATCATGATTTTATCTTTGGCTTTCTCAAACTCAACCATCGACACCACACGCTTGTTACCGCGGGCAGCAAAAAGTGCAGCTTCGTTGACCAGGTTTGCCAAATCGGCGCCTGAGAAGCCCGGCGTTCCGCGTGCGATAATACCGGCATCAATATCCGTTGCCAGCGGCACACGGCGCATATGCACTTTCAGAATCTGTTCACGACCGCGCACATCCGGCAGGCCAACCACAACCTGACGGTCGAAACGGCCTGGACGCAGCAGCGCCGGATCCAGTACGTCCGGACGGTTTGTGGCAGCAATAACGATAATGCCTTCATTACCTTCAAAACCATCCATCTCAACCAGCATCTGGTTCAGCGTCTGCTCGCGCTCATCGTGACCACCGCCCAAACCGGCACCACGCTGACGTCCTACTGCATCGATCTCATCGATAAAGATGATGCACGGCGCCGCTTTTTTCGCCTGTTCGAACATGTCACGCACACGAGATGCACCGACACCAACAAACATTTCTACGAAGTCTGAACCGGAAATGGTAAAGAAAGGAACTTTTGCTTCACCGGCAATCGCTTTAGCCAGCAGCGTTTTACCTGTACCCGGCGGGCCCACCATCAGGACGCCTTTCGGGATTTTACCGCCCAGCTTCTGGAAGCGGCTTGGTTCACGCAGATACTCTACCAGCTCACCCACCTCTTCTTTCGCTTCATCGCAACCAGCGACATCGGCAAAGGTGGTTTTGATCTGGTCTTCCGTCAGCATGCGGGCTTTGCTTTTGCCGAAGGACATCGCGCCCTTTCCGCCGCCGCCCTGCATCTGACGCATAAAGAAGATCCATACGCCAATCAGCAGCAGCATCGGGAACCAGGAAATGAAGATAGAAGCCAGCAGGCTTGGCTCTTCAGGTGGTTCACCCACTACTTTGACGTTTTTGGTCAGCAGGTTATCGAGTAACTTGGGATCGTTGACAGGAATGTAGGTGGTATATTTATTACTGTCTTTTTTGGTTACGTTAATTTCACGCCCGTTAATACGTGCCTCGCGGACCTGATCCTGGTTCACTTCCGACAGGAAGGTTGAATAATCAACCCTACGGCCATTCGACTCGCTGGGCCCAAAGCTCTGGAATACTGACATCAGCACGACCGCGATGACTAACCAGAGAATCAGGTTTTTCGCCATGTCACTCAAGGGATTAACCTCATATTACAACGGTGTTAACAGACAGCGTAGGGTACTATATATCCTTCATACCTGGAATCGCAGCATGGATGAATTTACTGGTTTATCCTGAAACTCAGAATCAGGCCGGGATAAACGCAGTATTCAGCTTGCTTTGACGCCGGTAATCGGGCCTACAGTTTGCGCCCTGTCGCCACAATATACACTTCACGTGAACGTAACCGCGAAGCGTCTGGCTTACGAATTTTCACTTTCGTAAATAGGGAGCGAATTTCCCGGAGGTATTCATCGAAGCCATCTCCCTGAAACACTTTCACAACAAAACTGCCGCCGGGAGCCAATACATCCCGACACATTTCCAGCGCCAGTTCAACTAAATACATTGAACGTGGAATATCCACAGCCGGCGTGCCGCTCATGTTAGGTGCCATATCTGACATCACTACCTGAACTTTCTGGTCCCCTACCCGCTCAAGCAGCGCTTTCAGCACAGCCTCGTCGCGGAAGTCACCCTGCATAAAATCAACGCCGACAATCGGATCCATGGGTAGCAGATCGCAGGCAATAACCCGCCCGCTGTTGCCAATCTGTTGTACCACATATTGTGACCAGCCACCGGGCGCCGCGCCTAAATCCACTACGGTCATACCGGGTTTAAACAGCTTGTCACCCTGCTGAATTTCATCAAGTTTAAACCAGGCACGCGAACGCAGCCCTTTTTTCTGTGCCTGAAGCACATATTTATCGCTAAAGTGTTCCTGAAGCCAGCGACTGGAACTGGCCGAACGCTTTTTACCCGTCATAATTTTTCCAGTTAAATCGTCATCGTAGCGATAAATCAGCGCGCAATGGGTAGCGATGATTTGGCGATATACCCGAGATGGCGGTAGAATGACCCGTTTTCAATCCCTGAGTAAGCAAAAAATACGATGAATCTGAGTACCAAACAAAAACAGCACCTGAAAGGCCTGGCCCACCCACTGAAGCCAGTAGTCATGCTGGGCGGCAACGGCCTTACTGAAGGCGTGCTCGCCGAAATCGAACAGGCGCTTGAGCATCACGAACTGATTAAGGTGAAAATTGCCTCAGAAGATCGCGAAACCAAGCAGCTGATCGTTGAAGCTATTGTACGTGAAACCAACGCCAGCAATGTGCAGGTTATCGGCAATGTGCTGGTGCTGTACCGCCCGGCGAAAGAGCGTAAAATCACGCTGCCTCGTTAAGCTACACACTACGCGCGGCGCTGCGGGCAGAGAAAGTGCCACGCTCACGCATGCGATAAAAGGCCGCCATGCGGCCTTTTTCCTTTCTTTACAATCTGCCCTGCGTCACCACAGCGGGTGCTTACAGATATTCAACCTTCAGCACTTCATACTCCACATCACCGCCTGGCGTTTTCACAATAGCTACGTCATCGGCCTCTTTACCTACCAGACCCCGCGCCATTGGAGAGTTAACCGAGATCAGATTTTGTTTAAAATCTGCTTCATCGTCACCCACAATGCGGTAAGTAAACTCTTCGTCTGTATCAACATTCAGCACAGTTACCGTGGCACCGAAAATGACGCGACCGGTTTTTGGCATAGATGTGATGTCGATCACCTGCGCATTAGAAAGTTTAGCTTCAATCTCCTGAATACGCCCTTCGCAAAACCCCTGCTCTTCACGCGCAGCATGGTACTCGGCGTTTTCTTTCAGGTCGCCATGCTCACGAGCTTCAGCGATGGAGGCGATGATGCGCGGACGCTTTACGGTTTTCAGTTCGTTCAGCTCTTCACGCAGCTTCTCAGCGCCTTGTAACGTCATCGGAATCTGATTCATTTTGGCTCCTCGTCTCTATCCTGGTTAACGGTGTCATCCTGACTGGTGACAGCAGAAAAATCGCTTCTGCGGCACACGGCCCCTTTTCAAAAGCAAAAGAACCCTGACCCGGAAAGCTTTCCGGGTCAGGGATCGGTTTTGCATTTTGATACGTATTTTACCCCAGAGTTCCCTGTGGGTCATCGTTTACTTTGCCCTGTCCGGGGACGTAGTATTGACGCCCCATCCGTCAGTTACCGCGAGATTATGCGATTTTCACGACTTGTTACCGGACTAACCTGCGCGGTAATGCTGCAGGCACAAGCGGCCCCCGTTGAAGAATACATGCAGTATTTACCTGACGGCGCGAACCTGGCGCTGATGGTACAGAAAGTGGGCGCATCAACCCCTATTATCGACTATCACGGAAAACAGATGGCTTTACCGGCCAGCACCATGAAAGTGATCACGGCGCTGGCGGCACTTCTGGAGCTGGGACCCGACTTCCGCTTTCAGACTACGCTTGAGACACGCGGTGCCATTACCGACGGCACGCTGAATGGCGATCTGGTGGCGCGCTTTGGCGGTGATCCTACGCTGAGCAGGCAGAATCTGCGCAATATGGTCGCTGCGCTGAAGCAGCAGGGCATCACCCATATTAAAGGCAATCTGGTGATTGATACCTCTGTTTTTGCCAGCCATGATATGGCTCCCGGCTGGCCATGGAACGACCTGACCCAGTGCTTCAGCGCACCACCCGGCGCGGCGATTGTCGACAAAAACTGTTTCTCGGTGTCGCTTTACAGTGGCAAAACCGCCGGCGAAACAGCCTTTGTTCGTATCGCTTCTTATTATCCGGCCCATATGTTCAGCCAGGTCCGGACGCTTGCTCCTAACAGTGGCGAAGGCCAGTACTGCGAGCTGGATGTGGTGCCGGGTGAACTCAACCGCTATACGCTGACAGGCTGTATGCGCCAGCGTGCAGAGCCGCTGCCGCTCGCCTTTGCGGTGCAGGATGACGCCGCCTGGTCCGGTGAGATCCTGAAAGCGATGCTGCGTGCAGCGGATATCGACTACAGTGGCCATCTGGTACGCCAGACGCAGGTTACGTCGCCGGGCACCGTACTGGCCTCCACACAATCCGCACCGCTGCATACGCTGCTGCGCATGATGCTGAAAAAATCGGACAATATGATTGCGGATACGGTATTCCGCACTATCGGCCATCACTACTTTAACGTACCAGGTACGTTTCGTGCCGCCTCTGATGCCGTGCGGCGAATTCTGCGTGAAAAAGCCGGTATCGATATGGGTAACAGCATTCAGGTCGATGGTTCCGGCCTCTCGCGTCACGATTTGATCTCTCCGGAAACAATGATGCAGGTGCTGCAGTACATCGCTAAAAACGATGCCACGCTCAACTACATCTCCATGCTGCCGCTGGCCGGCTACGATGGCACGCTGCAGTATCGTGGTGGTCTGCATGAAGCGGGGCTTGATGGCAAAGTCTCAGCAAAAACCGGTTCTCTGCAGGGCGTCTATAATCTGGCTGGGTTCATCACCACGTCCAGCGGTGCGCGGGTTGCCTTTGTGCAATTCCTGTCAGGCTATGCTGTACCGCCGGAAAATCAGAAAACGCGGCGCATTCCGCTGGTACGCTTTGAAAGCCGCCTCTACACGGACATTAACAAAAACAACTAATGAAATTGTTAATTGTTGAAGATGATGCACTGCTGCAGTCGGGTCTGGCACAGGCACTGAGCGCTAAGGGCTATGCGGTCGACTGCGCCGGCAGCGCTGCAGAGAGTAACGCGCTGTTGCGCAGCGGTCAGTATACGCTGATCGTACTGGATCTTGGTCTGCCGGATCGCGACGGCGCCTCGCTGCTGCGCCAGTGGCGGCGCGAAGGCCTTACGATCCCGGTGCTGATCCTGACGGCGCGTGATGCGCTGGAGGATCGCGTTGAAGGTCTTGATGCCGGCGCGGATGATTATCTGATCAAACCTTTCGCGCTTGCAGAGCTGCAGGCGCGGGTGCGGGCGCTGATCCGCCGCTATCAGGGTCACAGCGATAACCAGCTGCAGCAGGGCGATCTGACACTCAATCTCAGTTCTCAGCAGGTACTGCTTGAAAATCAGTCAGTAGATATTACGCCCAAAGAGTTTGCGCTGCTGACGCGCCTGCTGATGCGCATCGGACAAAATGTGCATCGTGAAACGCTGCAGCAGGATCTTTACAGCTGGAACGACGATCCCGGATCCAACACGCTGGAAGTGCATATTCACAACCTGCGCCGCAAGCTGGGTAAAGATCGTATTAAAACGGTGCGCGGGGTGGGTTACCGGCTGGAACTGCGCGAATGAACAGTATGCGGCAGCGTTTACTGATCATGCTGGCGCTGATCCTGCTGATCTGTCAGGTGATGAGCGTGATCTGGCTCTGGCACGAGAGCCGGGAACAGATCAGCTTTCTTGTCAATGAAACACTCTCGGCGCAGGCGCGCAATCAGCGGGTAGAAAATGAGATCCGCGAAGCGATCGCTTCGCTTTTGCTGCCCTCACTGGTCATGGTATGCCTGACGCTGCTGCTCTCATTCTGGGCGATCAACTGGATTATTCGTCCGCTCAAACTGCTGCAGGACAGCCTGGCGCATCGCTCCGCCGATAATCTCACTCCCCTGCCGGTGTATGCTGACATGGATGAAATTGTTGCCGTCACCGGCGCGATCAATCAGCTGTTCTCCCGTCTGGACCATACGCTGCAGCAGGAGCGGCTGTTTACCGCCGACGCAGCGCATGAATTGCGTACGCCACTGGCAGGACTGCGGCTGCATCTGGAACTGCTGCAGCAGCAGCACGTGCCGCAGAGTGAGATGCTGATTAGCCGGATTGATCAGCTGATGCACACCGTAGAGCAGCTACTCATGCTGTCACGTGCCGGTCAGGCGCTGGCGGGCGGCCACTATCAGCAGCTGTGGTGGCAGCAGGATATTATGCAGCCGCTGAAACCCGAGATGGACGAGCTGTTGCTACAACGTCAGCAGCAACTGTACTGGCCAGAGGGCCATGATATCCCGCAGCAGGGAGAAGCCGTGCTGTTGCGTCTGATGCTGCGCAATTTGCTGGAGAACGCCTCGCGCTATAGCCCGGAAAACAGCGAAGTGCGGGTTAAGCTGTACCAGGATGCACAGCAGGTAAAAGTCGAAATATGGGATGAAGGGCCAGGTATTGACGCCGGCGCCGCAGAGGAGTTAACCCAGGCCTTTCGCCGTCGCGATCAGCGCTATGGCGGCAGCGGACTGGGCCTGAATATCGTACTGCGTATTGTGCAAATGCATCGCGGTACCCTGACGCTGGAAAATCGTGAAGATCGCAGCGGACTGATTGCCCGCTGTACGCTGCCACATCAGCTCAACGGCTAAACACCCCCCCGGTTATCCCGATAAAAAAAGCGGCCCGGAGGCCGCTTTTTAGCTGCGATTAGCGCTGATAGATAATTTCAACGCCTTCGTCGTCTTCATCATCCCAGTCCTCATCCCAGTCATCATCTTCTTCCACTTCCTGAGCGGTCTCCAGCGCTTCACGGTGATAGTCATCCCACATGAACGCGACCTTCTCAGGCTGCTTCTCTTCTTCTTCCGCTTCTTTCGGATTGGCGATGATAAAGCTCATCACATCCCAGCAGAGCTCATTAACACCGGTACGGCTGGCTGCGGAGATCAGATAATATTTTTCATCCCAGCCGAGAGCTTCTGCAATCGCTTTAGCGCGGCTTTCCGCTTCTTCCTGACTCAGCAGGTCAGTTTTGTTGAACACCAGCCAGCGCGGCTTCTGATAGAGCTTATCGCTGTATTTTTCCAGCTCGCCAAGAATGATACGGGCGTTTTCTACCGGATCGGTTTCGTCGATAGGCGCAATGTCGATCAGGTGCAGCAGAACGCGACAGCGCTCAAGATGCTTCAGGAAGCGAATGCCCAGACCAGCACCTTCCGCTGCGCCTTCGATCAGCCCCGGAATATCTGCCACGACAAAGCTTTTTTCACTGTCCATGCGCACAACGCCGAGGCTGGGAACCAGGGTGGTAAACGGATAATCCGCCACTTTTGGTTTTGCCGCAGACACAGCGCGGATAAAGGTCGATTTACCGGCATTTGGCAGACCCAGCATGCCAACATCGGCCAGCAGCATCAGTTCCAGCTGCAGATCGCGTTTCTCGCCTGGCGTACCCATGGTTTTCTGGCGCGGAGTACGGTTAACCGAGGACTTGAAACGTGTGTTACCAAGCCCGTGCCAGCCGCCTTTCGCCACCATGAGTTTTTGCTCATGGCGCGTCATATCGCCCAGCGTTTCACCGGTGCCCTGATCGATAATGCGCGTACCGACCGGCACTTTGATGGTGACATCTTTACCGCGTTTGCCGGTACAGTCGCGGCTCTGACCATTCTGACCGCGCTCAGCGCGAAACGCTTTTTCAAAGCGATAGTCAATCAGGGTATTAAGGTTTTCATCTGCCAGCAGATAGACGTCACCGCCGTCACCGCCGTCGCCGCCGTCCGGGCCGCCTTTAGGGATATATTTTTCACGGCGGAAGCTAACGCAACCGTTGCCGCCATCACCTGCGACCACAAGGATCGTTGCTTCATCAACAAACTTCATTCTATTTCTCCGTCACACTGTCGTCTGTCGCTGTACCCAGCGGCAGACGGGTCCGCCAGGGTCTTCTGTGCTGACCGGCGGCGGATAATGCAAATCTGGTAATATGACCTGTACAGAAAGTGTACAACAAACTGCACAGCTCAGTTAGCGGTGAATCGATAACCGGCGGCAGAATGTAAAAAGCCCCGCAAAGCTGCGGGGCCTTTCCTTCGTGTGTTCAGACGATGAACGTCTGCAGCACGACAACCTTACTCAGCAACGATGCTGATATATTTACGGTTGTTCGGGCCTTTCACTTCGAATTTAACTTTGCCGTCTGCGGTAGCAAACAGGGTGTGGTCACGACCACAGCCTACGTTGTTACCGGCGTGGAACTTGGTGCCACGCTGACGAACGATGATGCTACCTGCCAGAACAGATTCACCACCGAAACGCTTAACACCCAGACGTTTTGCGTTGGAGTCGCGACCGTTACGGGTCGAGCCACCAGCCTTTTTATGTGCCATTTGTCAGATCTCCTCTTACGCGCTGATCGTCGTGATTTTCACATCAGTGAACCACTGACGGTGACCAGCTTGCTTACGGTAGTGTTTACGACGACGAAACTTAACAATCTTGATTTTTTCGCCGCGACCGTGAGCAACAACTTCTGCTTTGATCATACCGCCTGAAACCAGTGGCGCGCCGATTTTCACGTCTTCGCCATTTGCAATCATCAGAACCTGGTCGAACTCAATGGTTTCGCCGGTTGCGATGTCCAGCTTTTCCAGGCGAACGGTCTGACCTTCGCTTACTCGGTGTTGTTTACCACCACTTTGGAAAACCGCGTACATATAAAACTCCGCTTCTGCGCTTGCCTTTCTGTGTAATCAGGCGGCGCGATAATATTCACAATAGGGCGCGAATTCTACGCAAATATCCAGCAGAAAACAAGCGCACTTTGCACTCTCCTGCAGAAAAAAAGCGCAGAGTGAATGCAACCGTTTCTCATCCTGAATTTTCAAGTACAATCAGTAACAGATTACCTGAACTCACGCTGGGTAAAAGCGCCTACCATGCAAAAAACCAGTCAAAGCTGAACAGACGAATGAACCTAGAACAAATTAACGAACTAACCGCGCAGGATATGGCGGCCGTCAACCAGACCATCCTCGACCAGCTGAATTCAGATGTCTCACTGATCAACCAGTTGGGCTACTACATTGTCAGCGGCGGAGGAAAACGCATTCGTCCTATGATTGCCGTGCTTTCAGCGCGTGCGCTCAACTATCAGGGTTCGCTGCATATCACCAACGCAGCGCTGATTGAATTTATCCACACGGCAACGCTGCTGCATGATGACGTGGTAGATGAGTCAGACATGCGTCGCGGGAAAGCCACTGCCAATGCAGCGTTTGGTAATGCCGCCAGCGTGCTGGTGGGTGATTTTATCTATACGCGCGCTTTTCAGATGATGACCAGTCTGGGATCCCTGAAGATCCTGGCGCTGATGTCAGAAGCGGTGAATGTGATCGCAGAAGGCGAAGTGCTGCAGCTGATGAACTGTAACGATCCCGATATCACTGAAGAGAGCTACATGCGCGTGATCTACAGTAAAACGGCGCGTCTGTTTGAGGCCGCTTCCCAGGCCTCAGCGATCCTGGCAGAGGCTTCGCCTGCGCAGGAGAAAGCGCTGCAGGATTATGGTCGCTACCTTGGCACAGCTTTCCAGTTAATTGACGATCTGCTCGACTACAGTGCCGATGGCGAGACGCTGGGTAAAAATACCGGTGATGACCTCAGCGAAGGTAAACCGACGCTGCCTCTGCTGCACGCCATGCATCATGGCACCCCAGAGCAGGCCACGATGATCCGCAGCGCTATTGAGGAAGGTAACGGGCGGCATTTGCTGGAGCCGGTGCTGGCTGCTATGCAGCAGACCGGGTCCCTGGAATGGACGCGTAAACGCGCTGAAGAAGAAGCAGATAAAGCGATTGCTGCGCTACAGCTGCTGCCTGAGAGTCCATGGCGTACTGCGCTTGAAGCGCTGGCGCATATGTCAGTGCAGCGCGACTTTTAATCTCTGACGGAGCCACCCGGCTCCGTTTTTTATTCTCTCCGTACTTTCCTGCCCCCGTTTGCACAAGTTTGCACACTTTTTGAGAATACCAGCCGGGTTTTGCAACTAGGGTGTAACAATTACTGGAAATTAATGGAACCTTTTTGCTATATAGAGCCGTTAATTTCCAGTTTTACCCTTCACTGCCGTGGCAGCGATTACGCATTACATGGATATGGAGAACAAGTTATGCAGACAAGGAAAGAGGATTGGCATCCTGCAGATATTATCGCAGCGCTACGTAAACGTGGCACTTCACTGGCGGCACTGTCACGTGCCTCAGGGCTTTGCTCCTCAACGCTCGCAAATGCGCTGTCTCGTCCCTGGCCTAAAGGTGAGTGGCTGATCGCAACGGCGCTTGAGGTACACCCGGCAGAGATCTGGCCTAGCCGCTATTACGATCCTGACACCCTGCTTCTGCTGGATCGCAAAAAACGGATCCGATCGCCCGATAGCCTGAAAAAGATCCCGCCTAAGAAATAACAAAAAAAAACCAGCCACACTGCTGTGACTGGTTCTATTACATCGTCGTATCTGGCTTATTCGCCGCTGATACGCTCGATGTTTGCACCCATCGCTTTCAGCTTATCTTCGATATGCTCATAACCGCGATCGATATGGTAAATCCGGTCAACAACCGTGGTGCCTTCAGCAATACAGCCGGCCAGCACCAGGCTTGCAGAAGCGCGCAGATCTGTCGCCATAACCTGTGCACCCGAAAGCGTCTCCACACCGTGACAAATCGCTGTGTTGCTCTCGATTTCCGCATGTGCACCCATACGGATCAGTTCCGGGATGTGCATAAAGCGGTTTTCGAAGATCGTTTCCGTGATCACACCTGTACCTTCTGCCAGCAGGTTCAGCAGCGTAAACTGCGCCTGCATGTCCGTTGGAAAACCCGGATGCGGTGCGGTGCGAATATTCACTGCTTTTGGCCGCTTGCCGTGCATATCCAGGCTGATCCAGTCTGCACCGGTTTCAATCTCAGCACCCGCGTCGCGCAGTTTAGCCAGCACCGCATCCAGCGTATCCGGCTGTGCGTTACGGCAGAGTACTTTACCGCGCGAGATAGCCGCAGCCACAAGGAAAGTGCCGGTTTCAATACGATCCGGCAGCACGCGATAGACACCGCCGCCCAGACGTTCCACACCTTCAATCGTGATTTTATCCGTGCCTGCGCCCGAGATTTTTGCGCCCAGCGTATTCAGGAAGTTTGCTGTATCGACAATCTCCGGCTCGCGCGCCGCGTTCTCAATTACCGTGGTGCCGGTTGCCAGCGTGGCCGCACTCATAATGGTCACGGTAGCGCCGACGCTGACTTTGTCCATGACAATATGCGCGCCCTTCAGGCGACCATTGACAGAGGCTTTAACATAGCCCTCTTCCAGCTTAATCTCCGCGCCGAGATGTTCCAGACCGGTGATATGCAGATCGACCGGACGGGCGCCAATTGCGCAACCACCCGGCAGTGATACCTGACCCTGACCAAAACGTGCCACCAGCGGGCCGAGCGCCCAGATAGAGGCACGCATCGTTTTCACCAGATCGTACGGAGCGCTGAAGACGTTCACATCGCGCGCATCAACATGTACTGAACCATTACGCTCTGTGCGTGCACCCAGCAGGCTCAGCAGCTTCATGGTGGTGTCAATATCACGCAGCTGCGGCACGTTCTGAATTTCTACCGGCTCTTCTGCCAGCAGCGCGGCAAACAGAATCGGCAGCGCTGCGTTTTTTGCGCCGGAAATGGTCACTTCACCACTTAAGCGGGTGGGGCCTTGCACACGAAATTTGTCCATTAACACGGCTCTCAATTATCTATCAACAAAACAACCAGACGGGTACTCAGAATCCGTTAAGTTTACGGTCGCGAGCCCACTCGGCGGGAGTATAAGTTTTGATGGAAACGGCATGAATACGATTATCCGCAATGTATTCCATCAGCGGCGCATAGACAGCCTGCTGTTTTTTTACCCGGCTTAGTTCACCAAACATTTCGCCCACGGCGATCACCTGGAAATGGCTGCCGTCGTTGCTCATCACGTGGACTTCATCTAATGACAGCGCCTGCATCAGGACTGCCTGAACTTCACTATTTTCCATGGTTTATAACTTCACTTGATAATAATAAGGCGGATATCTTAGAGGAAAGCGGCTGAGTCTTAAATATGCAAAAGCCCCTGAGCGCATCAGGGGCCTGGTTTTTCAGCCGTCAGATCAGACGCTTTTTCCCGCAGAAACAATAATCTGCTGAAGATTATAAAGCGTGATAAGAGAATGGAGTTTATCTGTCACCCCTGAGAACAGCGGCGTACTTCCCTGCGCGCGTACCATCTCGCGCAGATGCACCAGCAGCGCCAGCCCGGCAGAGTCGACTCGCTCCAGAGCCGCGACATCAATGACGTTTATGTTCTGCATGACCGTTTCGCGCTGCTGCCATAGCGTCAGCAGCGTATCCCGATCAAGCTTGCCGCTCAGTACCAGCGTATCCGTACTGCGCTGCCAGCGTAACGATTCACTCATTATTGCTGTTTATCCAGTGTAATAGGTTGTGCCGCAGAGGTTTTCAGCTGGGCAGTGAGGCCATCAATACCTTTAGTGCGCAGCAGATCGCTCCACTCATTCTGCTTGGTGGTGATCATACTGATCCCTTCTGCAATCATATCGTAGGCCTGCCATTTTCCGCTCTGGCTGTTTTTACGCCACTGAAAATCGAGACGCACCGGCGGGCGACCGTTAGGGTCAATAATGGTAACGCGAATAGCCACGATGTTGGCATCACCCAGCGGTTTCTCCGGCTGGATTTGATATGTCTGCCCATGATAAAGCGCCAGCGCCTGTCCATATGCCTGCGCCAGATAGTCACCGAATGCGGCAAAGTAGGCGTTGCGCTGTGCCGGCGTCGCTTCACGATAATAACGACCTAAAACCAGCGCGCCGGCATATTTAATCTGTACATAGGGCAGCAGTTCCTGACGCACAATCTCACGCAGATAATTGGGATCCTGCTTGATCTTTGGTTGTTCATTCTTTAGCCGGGTAAAGGTTTTGGCTGCGGCTTCATTCATCAGCGTGTACGGGTTACTTTGGTCCGTGTCCGCTGCTGTGGCTGCCAGGGGAGCGATTGCCAGCAGGGCAACCATCAGAAAACGTTTCAACATCGTGTTTTACCTCTCTGGATTATTCCGTTGTGGCAGGCGCAGGTGCACGCTCACCATCCTGTGACTGATTCTCTTTGCTGCCGTCGCCGCTTTTATACAGGAACTGACCAATCAGATCCTCAAGCACCAGGGCAGATTTAGTATCGCGCAACGTTCCGCCATCTTTGAGCATAGCTGACCCGAGATCCGGGTCGTCAAAACCCAGATTCAGCGCCAGAAACTGTTCGCCCAGCAGCCCCTGCGTGCGAATGGCCAGTGAACTGGTATCCGGGATTTTATCCGCGTACTGTTCGCTGATATCCATGGTCACGCGCGGCGACAGGCTTTTATCATCCAGCGAAATATCCGTGACGCGGCCAATGACAACGCCGCCAATTTTTACCGGTGAACTGATTTTCAGCCCGCCAATATTGTCGAAGGTGGCGTACAGCTTCCATGTCGGTTCAGTGCCCAGCGATTTGAGATCGGCCACGCGCAGACTGAGAAACAGCAGCGCCACCAGCGCCGCCAGCATAAACACCCCTACCCAAATTTCATTTTTCTTGCTTTGCATTGCATCAGTTCCCAAACATCAGTGCGGTCAGCACAAAATCAAGCCCAAGCACCGCCAGTGAAGCGTGTACGACGGTACGCGTTGTTGCCCGGCTGATGCCTTCCGACGTCGGAATCGCATCGTAGCCGTTAAACAGCGCAATCCAGGTTACCGTGATGGCAAAAACTGCGCTCTTGATCAGGCAGTTAAGGACATCATTATGAAAATCTACCGCGCTTTGCATCGCGGACCAGAAAAAGCCGGGATCGATACCTTTCCAGCCCACGCCAACCAGCGCGCCACCGGCAATACCGACCGCGGTGAAAATCAGCGTCAGCAGCGGCATACTGATAAAACCCGCCCAGAAACGTGGCGAGACCACGCGCCGCAACGGATCAACCGCCATCATCTCCATGCTGGAAAGCTGCTCTGTGGCTTTCATCAGCCCAATCTCTGCCGTCAGCGCCGAGCCGGCGCGCCCCGCAAACAGCAGCGCCGTGACAACCGGTCCCAGTTCACGCAGCAGCGACAGCGCCACCAGCATGCCAAGACTGGTCTCTGCGCTGTAAGTGGTCAGCACTAAATACCCCTGCAGTCCCAGCACCATGCCAATAAACAGCCCGGACACCACAATAATCAGCAGCGAGAGTACGCCAACGCTGTAGAGTTGCTTGATCAGTAATGGCGCATGGCGACGAAAAGCGGGTTTTCCCACCAGCGCATGAAACAGCATCAGACCGGCCCGGCCAAAAGTCGCACAGCTGTTTATTCCCCGACGCCCGAACGACGCCAGTGCCTGTAACACCATGAGTTTACTCTCTCCCTGTCCGGGTCAAATCACTAAGATAGTCGCCGGCGGCGAAACGAAACGGCACCGGACCATCAGCATGCCCATCAATGAACTGGCGTACCCGCGGATCGGCATTCTCCTTCAGCTCCCGGGTGCTGCCTTCGGCAATGATTTTTTGTCCGGCAACAATATAGGCGTGATCGGCGATGCTCAGTACTTCAGGCACATCGTGTGACACCACAATACAGGTCACGCCCAGCGAGTGGTTCAGCTCATCAATCAGCTTAACCAGCACGCCCATGGTTATCGGATCCTGTCCGACAAACGGCTCATCGAACATAATAAGTTCGGGTTCCAGCGCAATGGCTCGCGCCAGCGCAGCGCGTCGTGCCATCCCGCCGGAGAGTTCTGCCGGCATAAGCTTCGCCGCGCCGCGCAGCCCTACGGCTTCAAGCTTCATCATTACCGTGCTGTGCAGCAGTTCCGGCGGCAACTGCGTGTGCTCGCGCAGTGGCCAGGCGACGTTTTCATAGACGTTAAGATCGGTAAACAGCGCGCCTGACTGAAACAGCATGCTCATTTTCTTACGGGCTTCATAGAGCCTGCGCCGTGACAGGCTGGGGATATTCTGTCCCTGAAACCAGATTTCGCCTTTGTCAGGCTGCAACTGACCGCCAATCAGGCGTAACAGCGTTGTTTTTCCGATACCGGAAGGCCCCATAATCGCGGTAACTTTGCCCGCCGGAACCGTAAGTGAAATATCATCGAATATCGTGCGATCGCCGCGGGTGAAACTCACTCCGCGCACCTCGACCAGATTCGTTTGCTGCTGAGTCATTATTACCTCGTTAAGCGGGTCGGGCGTAATAAATGGGGTGGATGGTAGCCTGGTACACCGCAATTCACGATAGTTTTACAGAAACTTACCGGTTCAGTGTGGCGAAAACGGTCATTAAATTTACTTTTGTCGCTCAGAGAGTCAAAATCAGCGGCTGACTCCCCCGCGTCTCAGGTTTTTTTGCCGGCCAGGGTCCGCCGGCACCGTATCCACCAAGGATTTTTCATGTTTGTAGCTACCGCCCTGCTGTTTATCGGATTGCTGTTACTGGTTTACGGGGCCGATCGACTGGTCTTCAGCGCCGCCATTTTATGCCGATCGTTTGGTATTCCGCCGCTGATTATTGGCATGACGGTAGTGAGTATCGGCACATCTCTCCCGGAGCTGATTATCTCATTTTCAGCTGCGCAACATGGACAGATGGATTTAGCCGTGGGCACCGCGCTGGGCTCAAATATTACGAATATCCTGTTAATTTTGGGTGGCGCAGCGTTACTTCATCCTTTAACCGTACACTCCAATTTGATTCGGCGCGAACTTCCGCTACTGCTGCTGGTGTCTTTACTGAGCGGCATTATGCTGTTTGATAATTACCTCAGCCGGCTGGATGGGGTGGCGCTGCTGCTAATGGCGCTGTTCTATCTGCTGACGGTTATACGCATTGCCCGCCGCGCCGGGCATGACAACAGCGATACGCTCACCCGGGAGCAGCTGGCAGAGCTGCCGCGCGATGAAGCAGGTAACACGGTGGCTTTTCTCTGGCTGGCAGTCGCGCTGATTATATTGCCGATGTCGACCCGCATGGTCATCGACAATGCCACCGTTTTTGCTGACTATTTTGGCGTGAGCGAGCTGGTGATGGGCCTGACGCTTATCGCTGTAGGGACCAGTTTACCGGAGCTGGCCACGGTGGTCGCAGGCGCGCTGAAAGGTGAAGATGATATAGCGATTGGCAATCTGATCGGCGCCAATATTTTCAACCTGGCGATTGTTCTTGGCCTGCCCGCGCTGTTTCATCCGGGTGAGGTCAATCCGCTCGCGTTCAGCCGTGATTACTGGGTGATGCTGGGCGTCAGCGTGCTGTTTGCCCTGTTTTGTCTGCTGCGTAAACGGCGCGTAGGCCGGTTAGCAGGCACGCTGTTACTGAGCGGATTTCTTCTCTGGGTGCTATGGCTGTGGCTCAGCCCCACCCTTCTTACTGGCTATTAAGGATGCACTGATATGTCACAGCAGCAGGCAGAGTTTGATTTTCAGCAGGCGGGTAAAAAGGTTCTGCGCATCGAACGTGAAGGACTCGAACAGCTCGATCAGTATATTAATGACGATTTCAGCCGCGCCTGCCAGCTGCTTTATGCCTGCGCGGGTAAAGTTGTGGTGATGGGCATGGGCAAGTCAGGGCATATCGGTAAGAAAATGGCCGCGACCTTTGCCAGCACCGGCACCGCCTCCTTTTTTGTACATCCGGGCGAGGCGAGCCATGGCGACCTGGGTATGGTGAGCGCCAGCGATGTGGTCATTGCCATCTCAAACAGTGGCGAATCTGCCGAAATCCTGGCGCTGATCCCGGTGCTGAAGCGACAGAAAGTTCAGCTGATTTGTATGACCAGCCGGCCGGACAGCGCCATGGGCCGCGCGGCAGATGTTCATCTGTGTGTGAAAGTGCCCCAGGAAGCGTGTCCGCTTGGGCTGGCACCGACATCCAGCACCACGGCAACGCTGGTGATGGGCGATGCGCTGGCGGTGGCACTGCTTGAAGCGCGCGGTTTTACGCCAGAGGATTTTGCCCTGTCGCACCCTGGCGGCGCGCTGGGGCGTAAACTGCTGCTGCACGTCAGCGACATCATGCACAGCGGCGATGAAATTCCGCACGTTACGCGCGAGGCGTCCCTGCGTGATGCCCTGCTGGAGATCACGCGTAAAAACCTCGGTCTCACGGTAATTGTCGATGATTTAATGAAAATTGAAGGGATTTTTACCGATGGCGATCTGCGCCGTATCTTTGATATGGGCGTCGATTTTCAGTCAGCCCGTATTCAGGATGTTATGACGCGCGGCGGGATCCGCGTACGGCCTAATATGCTGGCGGTAGACGCTTTAAATCTGATGCAAAATAAAAACATTACCGCCGTACTGGTTGCCGATGAAGACCGGCTGCTGGGCGTCGTCCACATGCATGACATGCTGCGCGCTGGCGTAGTCTGAACAGGAAATGTAAATGAACGCTGAAAATGCGATGGTCGCCACCTGCTATGGCCCGGTCTCTGCTGAGGTTATGGCACGAGCAGCGCAAATTCGCCTGCTGATTTGTGATGTCGATGGCGTCATGTCAGACGGCCTGATCTATATGGGAAACAGCGGCGAAGAGCTGAAGGCGTTTAACGTACGCGACGGCTACGGTATACGCTGCCTGCTGACCTCCGGCATCGAAGTCGCTATTATAACCGGCCGTCGCGCGAAGCTGCTGGAAGATCGCTGTGAGACGCTGGGCATTACGCATCTTTACCAGGGACAATCAGATAAGCTTTTGGCGTGGCGTGAACTTCTGGATAAACTGTCACTGGACAGCACACAGGTGGCCTACATTGGTGACGATCTGATCGACTGGCCGGTTATGGCGCAGGCGGGTCTGAGTGTTGCCGTAGCGGATGCGCACCCGGTGTTGCTGCCACGTGCCGACTATGTCACACGTATCAGCGGCGGACGCGGCGCGGTACGCGAAATATGCGACCTGATATTGCTGGCGCAGAATAAATTTGAGGATGCCAGAGGGCAATCAGTATGAGTAAAAGCAGGCGTTGGATAACGCTGATTCTGGCTCTGGTCGCGCTGATATTGATCGGCTGGAACCTGACGAATCAGGATGAGAGCGCCACGCCGTTGGCTTCAAACGATCAGGAGCCAACCTATACCAGCGCGAACTCTAATACCGTGGTATACAACCCAACGGGTGCACTGGCCTACAAGCTTGTCTCCGACAAAGTCACCTACTTTTCAGCGGATGAAGTCAGCTGGTTTGATCGTCCCGTCATGACGACCTTTGATGAAAACAAAGTGCCAACCTGGTCAGTACGGGCGGACAAAGCAAAGCTAACGAAAGATCGTATGCTTTACCTGTATGGCCATGTTGAAGTGCATACGCTGACGCAGGATTCTCAGCTGGAACGCATTATCACCGATAACGCGCAGGTCAACCTGGTGACCCAGGATGTGATGTCTGACGACCAGGTGACGTTATTTGGCCGCAGTTTTAACTCCACGGGCATGAAGATGCGCGGCAATTTGCGGACAAAAAACGCCGAACTGCTTGAAAAGGTCAAAACCTCTTATGAAATTCAAAATGAACAAAAATAGTGTTAATGCGCTGCTGCTCGGATCGCTGTTGATTGGCAGCCTGCCCGCCCTGGCTGTCACCGGCGATTCAGAGAAACCGGTCAATATCGACTCGGTTAATCAGGCGCTGGATCTGCAGGGCAACGTGGCGACCTTTACCGGCAACGTTATCGTCACGCAGGGTACGATTAAAATCACGGCCGATAAAGTGGTGGTGACCCGTCCCGGCGGCGACAGCAACAAAACGATTGTCGATGCCTATGGTAACCCGGCCACGTTTTATCAGATGCAGGACAACGGCAAGCCGGTTAAAGGCCATGCCGCTAAGCTGCACTATGAGCTGGCCAACGATTTTGTCGAACTGACTGGCAACGCTTTCATTGAGCAGCAGGACAGCAATATCAAAGGCGATCGCATCACGTATCTGGTGAAAGAGCAGAAAATGCAGGCCTATAGTCAGGGTCAGAGCAAACGCGTCACTACGGTGCTGGTCCCTTCACAGCTGCAGGATAAAAACGGTTCCGCTGCAAACCCTAAAAAGAGTAACTGACCGATGGCAACTTTAGTCGCTGAAAATCTGGCCAAAGCGTATAAAGGCCGCCGCGTAGTGGAAGATGTCAGCCTGCAGGTTAAATCGGGCGAGATTGTCGGACTATTGGGTCCCAACGGTGCCGGTAAGACCACGACGTTTTATATGGTGGTTGGCATTGTACCGCGCGATGCGGGCCGCATTATTATCGACGATGAAGATATCAGTATTCTGCCCCTGCATGCGCGGGCGCGTCGTGGTATCGGGTATCTGCCACAGGAAGCCTCTATTTTCCGTCGGCTGAGCGTCTACGACAATCTGATGGGCGTGCTGCAGATCCGTGACGATCTGACTGAAGAGCAGCGCCAGGATCGCGCCAATGAGCTGATGGAAGAGTTCCATATTGAACATCTGCGCAACAGCCTGGGCCAGGCGCTCTCCGGTGGCGAACGTCGCCGTGTGGAAATTGCACGCGCGCTGGCGGCCAATCCAAAATTTATTCTGCTGGATGAGCCGTTCGCCGGGGTTGACCCCATCTCCGTTATCGATATCAAAAAGATCATTGAGCATTTGCGTGACAGCGGCCTGGGTGTCCTGATCACCGATCACAACGTGCGTGAAACGCTGGCCGTCTGCGAGCGCGCCTATATTGTCAGCCAGGGCAATCTGATTGCACACGGTACGCCAGATGAAATTCTGGCAGATGAGCAGGTTAAGCGGGTTTATTTGGGCGAAGAGTTCAGACTCTGATAAGGTGTCGATCAACCCGATATTCGCTTAGGACATTCAAGCCGGATTATGAAGCAAGGTTTGCAACTCAGGTTCAGCCAACAGCTGGCGATGACCCCCCAGCTGCAACAGGCCATTCGCCTGCTGCAGCTCTCTACGCTTGAACTCCAGCAGGAGCTCCAGCTGGCGCTGGAGAGCAATCCGCTGCTTGAGCAGACCGATATTCATGATGAAGTGGACGCACGCGAAACGCAGGAAAGCGATACGTTAGATACCCGTGAGGCGCTGGAACAGAAAGAGATGCCTGACGAACTGCCGCTAGATGCGTCATGGGATGAAATTTACACCGCCGGTACCCCTTCCGGCACCGGAACTGATTATCAGGATGATGAGCTGCCGGTGTACCAGGGAGAAACCACGCAGTCGCTGCAGGATTACCTGATGTGGCAGGTGGAGCTGACACCGTTTACCGATACCGACCGCGCTATTGCGACATCCATTGTTGATGCGATCGACACCACCGGTTATCTCACCGTGACGCTGCAGGACATTTGCGACAGTATCGGCGACGATGAGCTGACGCTGGATGAAGTGGAAGCGGTGCTCAAACGCGTCCAGCGGTTTGACCCGGTTGGTGTAGGCGCGCGCGATCTGCGTGACTGTCTGCTGGTTCAGCTATCGCAATATGCGGCGGACGCTCCTATGCTAAAAGAGGCGCGCCTGATTGTCAGTGAACATCTTGATCTGCTGGCTAATCACGACTTCCGCAGCCTGATGCGGGTGACCCGCCTGAAGGAAGAGGTGCTGAAAGAGGCGATGCTGCTGATCCAGTCGCTCGATCCGCGCCCCGGGCAATCAATTAATACAGGTGAACCGGAATACGTTATTCCGGATGTGCTGGTACGCAAAGCGGGTGCACGCTGGGTGGTGGAACTGAACGCTGAAAGCCTGCCGCGCCTGAGAATTAATCAGCACTATGCCGCCATGGGCGGTTCAGCGCGCAGCGACAGCGACAGCCAGTTTATTCGGAATAACCTGCAGGAAGCGCGCTGGCTCATCAAAAGCCTGGAGAGTCGTAATGACACGCTGCTCAAAGTTACCCGCTGCATCGTTGCTCAGCAGCAGGCGTTTTTCGAGCAGGGCGAAGAGTATATGCGCCCGATGGTGCTGGCAGATATCGCGCAACAGGTCGATATGCATGAGTCCACCATCTCACGCGTGACCACGCAAAAATATCTGCACAGTCCGCGTGGCATTTTTGAGCTGAAATATTTTTTTTCCAGCCATGTCAGCACGGAAGGCGGCGGCGAAGCCTCTTCCACGGCCATTCGTGCGCTGGTAAAAAAACTGGTCGCGGCAGAAAATCCCGCAAAACCCTTGAGCGACAGCAAACTGACCGCCATGTTATCTGAACAGGGTATTATGGTAGCGCGACGTACGGTTGCGAAGTATCGCGAGTCTTTATCTATACCGCCATCAAACCAGCGTAAACAGCTGGTCTGACTGAACTAAGAAGGAAGACCTATGCAGCTAAACCTTACCGGACTCAATGTCGAAATCACTGACCCGCTGCGTGAATTTGTGAACAGCAAATTTGCCAAACTTGAACACTATTACGATCGTATTAATCAGGTTTATATTGTTCTGAAAGTGGAGAAAGTGACTCAGATTGCAGAGGCAACTCTGCATGTTAACGGCGGTGAGCTGCACGCCACAGCAGAAGCGGAAGATATGTACGCGGCCATTGACGGGCTGGTTGATAAGCTGGCACGTCAGCTGACCAAACACAAAGACAAACTGAAAAAACACTAACCTTCACGTTTGCAGAGCGCTGACCCGTTCAGTGCTCAGGGAAAAATGGGGCGGAAGAGCGCCCCGTTTTATCATCTGCGCAAACGCCAGCAGGGCCTTTCGCTCTGTGGCTATGTGAACTCGCAAGTGAAACCACGATGAACAACGATCTGACACTGGAATTGAGCTCGGTTCTGACGCCTGACTGCACCCGCAGCGGCGTACACTGCCAGAGTAAAAAACGCGCGCTGGAGATAATCAGCGAACTGGCGGCTAAGCAGCTCAATCTGCCGCACCAGACGCTTTTCGAAGCGATTCTGACCCGGGAGCGTATGGGCAGTACCGGCATTGGCAATGGCATTGCTATTCCGCATGGCAAACTGGAAGAGGATACGCTGCGGGCGGTTGGTGTGTTTATCAGCCTCGATCAGCCCATTGCCTTTGATGCGGTGGACAATCAGCCGGTCGACCTGCTGTTCGCTCTGCTGGTGCCCGCCGATCAGTGTAAGACGCACCTCCATACCCTGTCGCTGGTCGCAAAACGTCTGGCAGATAAGACGGTCTGCCGCCGCCTGCGCGCGGCGCAAAGCGATCAGGAGCTCTACGCCATTATCACAGAAGCTCAGGAAGCGCATTCGTAATCAGTACATAGCGTTACCGGTCTGCGAACCGGATAAAACAGGGGAGAATTGTGATGGTGCTGATGATCGTCAGTGGTCGATCAGGCTCAGGTAAATCAGTTGCGCTGCGTGCTCTGGAAGATATGGGCTTTTACTGTGTCGATAATCTGCCAGTAGTCCTGCTGCCGGAACTGGCTAATACGCTGACGGAGCGTAATATTTCAGCGGCGGTGAGTATTGATGTCCGTAATATGCCGGAGTCGCAGGAAGTCTTTGAGCTGGCGTTAAATAATCTGCCTGACTCTTTCTCTCCTCAGCTGCTGTTTCTGGATGCCGATCGCAATACGCTGATCCGGCGCTACAGCGATACCCGTCGTCTGCATCCGCTTTCCAGCAAAAACCTGTCGCTGGAAAGCGCCATTGATGAAGAGAACGATCTGCTGGAGCCGCTGCGCTCGCGTGCCGATCTGATTATTGATACCTCAGAGATGTCTGTGCATGAGCTGGCTGAGATGCTGCGTACGCGCCTGCTGGGCAAGCGCGAACGCGAACTCACGATGGTGTTTGAATCGTTTGGCTTTAAACACGGTATTCCGATTGACGCCGACTACGTGTTTGACGTGCGCTTTCTGCCTAATCCGCACTGGGATCCTAAGCTGCGTCCGATGACGGGCCTCGATCGACCGGTGGCGGCGTTCCTGGATCGGCATACGGAAGTGCACAATTTTATCTACCAGACGCGCAGCTATCTTGAGCTGTGGCTGCCGATGCTGGAAACCAACAACCGCAGCTATCTGACCGTCGCGATAGGCTGTACCGGCGGTAAACATCGCTCTGTGTATATTGCTGAGCAGCTGGCTGACTATTTCCGTTCGCGCGGTAAAAACGTGCAGTCGCGTCATCGCACACTGGAAAAGCGTAAATCATGACCGTAAAGCAAACTGTCGAAATCCGTAACAAGCTGGGCATGCACGCCCGCCCGGCGATGAAGCTGTTTGAGCTGGTGCAGAGTTTCGACGCTGATGTTCTGCTGCGCAATGAAGCGGGCACCGAGGCTGAGGCCAGCAGCGTCATTGCGCTGCTGATGCTGGATTCCGCGAAAGGCGGTCATATCGAAATTGAAGCCAGCGGACCGCAGGAAACAGCGGCGCTGGCCGCCGTCATTGAACTGTTTGAAGCCGGTTTTGACGAAGAATAAATGCCTTAGTGCAGCTGGTAGCGATTCAGGAACCCCTCTCCTCCCAGCTGGCGCATCTGACGCATAATCCACTGCTGACGCTGACGGACATAGCCTGAAGGCGCATCCGCACGAAAGCGGATCGGGTTAGGCAATACCGCGGCCAGCAGGGCAGCCTCTGCAATCGTCAGGCGGCTGGCGGGCTTATGGAAATAGCGCTGCGCGGCAGCTTCAGCGCCAAAAATACCGGGGCCAAATTCAGCAATATTGAGGTAGACCGTAAGTATACGACGCTTGGTCCAGACGGTCTCAATGCCAACCGTCATGCCCGCTTCCAGCCCTTTACGCAGCCAGCTACGCCCGTCCCACAAAAAGAGATTTTTTGCCGTCTGCTGAGAAAGCGTTGACGCACCGCGCATACGCTCACCGCTATTGTTGTCCAGCACCTGCTGAATGGCACCGACGTCAAATCCCCAGTGTTCCGGGAATTTCTGGTCTTCGGCGGCAATTACTGCCAGCGCCATCCACGGAGAGATCTTATCCATGCTGGTCCAGTCTGAATGCGCTACATAATCCGTTTTTCCCTGCAGCCATGCGCCTGCCTGCCGTTCTGCCATAACGGCGGAAAAGGGCACGGGTAAGAAAGCGAAAATAACAATCCCCCCTATCCAGAGGGCTGCCCATACCAGCAGGCATCTGGCGATCAGTGATGTAAACCGGCTGAACCGCTTTCGTTTGTTTTTTTTCATAGTCTTTTCCTGTATCCCTTCCCTGTATTAATTAATCACTCTGGTCATGATTGCGCCCTGTGCTCATCGTTATACCCGCTTTCATACTGCCAGCCGGTTTCGGAAGATAAAAAAGCGTTCAGAGCGGGCCGAGGTTCTTCTGCTGATACCCTGAAACATCAATGACTTCCATTTATAAGGAATCGGTTCCATGCATAAAAAACACTCAACCTGATCTTCAGGACGCAGTTAACCTGTACTAATAGTCATGTAAATCAGACTTTCATTTATCTTAACATTGGCGGGAAATAGCTTAGGCTTTTTTGACTATCGTCTGTTATGAGATCGGTTTCAGACATATTTTATGCTGCCCGACGCCGCAATCCCCCGCTAATTCTCCGTAAATCAAATTTTACAGTCTGGCTGGCGTATTTTTCAAAATAGCCGATCTGGAAGTTTACTAACCTGCTTTCCAAAACGTTTCGGATAAACAGAACATCTGTAGGATATTTTTATTACAAAACAGAGACATAAACATTATTTACTCTAAAACAATCGGCTATCTTCTCGCTATCAGTGCTTTCACAGACTCACCTGATTGAGCTGGCGAAAAAACAGTCAAAACGGCTTCATATTGGTTAAATAGCAAACAAATCAGCAGGGAAATTGATTCCCTGCTTGACAGTGTTATCAAATTAATGTTTTCTGTAGCGGAACGTTGTTCAACATCACACAATTTAATGAATCTTGTCGCGCAGGCTGGCAAATTTGCTAAGGTGATTTTGTAACGTTAACCAATACCTGACAGCTGCTTTTTACTTCAACTAACCATAACAGCAGCAGTCGCTTTTTCCCTGGTGTTGGCGCAGTATTCGCGCACCCCGGTTTCGACCGGGGTCATTTTTTTTAGTGCTTCTGCTTTTCCCGCTCAGCAACCCATTCGCGCAGAACAGCCACATCCTGGCGCCACTCCTGCCTGAGTTCATCGATCCACTCCTGCACGTTGTCCCACCATGCCGGCAATTCCGGCGACTGAATCTGTTTTGCCAGCGCCTGCAGATGCAACAAGCCTACCGAGCCTGCAGCACCTTTAATTTTATGCCCTTCTTCAGCAATGCCTTTTTGATCGCGCGCCATCATGTTGGAATCAAGAACATCAAGATAACCCGGCATCATCTGCTCAAACATCGTCAGGCTTTGCGTAATTAAGTCAGGCCCTACCAGCTCGATATACTGCTCCAGCATCGCCACATCCAGCAGCATGCGCGACTGCGTATCAGCGACAGGCATATCTGTCTCTTGTGCCTCGCCCTGATAATCCCAGAACTTTTTGATCACTGCCGTCAGCGCCGGTACCGCCAGTGGTTTACTTAATACGTCATCCATGCCGGCATCGAGATACTCTTTTTTATCTTTGAGCACGTTAGCCGTCAGCGCGACCAGCGGCGGCAGCTGCACGCCGTTGTGCTGCTGATGAATAGCGCGCGCAACGTCCAGCCCGGTCATGTCCGGCAGCTGGATATCCAGCAGTACCAGGTCAAACTCCTGCGGATCAAACAGGCTCAGTGCATCATGCCCATTCATTGCGACCTCAACGCTGCAGCCAAGCTTCTCCAGCACTGAGCGGGCAACAATCACGTTAAGTTCAATATCCTCCACCAGCAGGACGTGCAGCGCCGGCAGCGGCAGGCTGTCATCCAGATCGGCATCTTCCACTTCATCAGCCACGCGCGGGGCGTTAACTTCAACCACAAAACAGGAGCCCTTACCCGGCGCGCTGCTGACGGTGATATCACCGCCCATTGCCTGCGCCAGGCGACGCGATACCGCCAGCCCGATACCGGTGCCGGTTGCGGGCTTACCGCCGTGCTGATCTTTAACCTGATAATACATGGCAAAGATTTTGTCCTGCTCCTCCTGCGGGATGCCCATTCCTGAGTCCTGAACTTCAAAACGCAGCGTTTCATTCGCGCTATACGCGACCCGCACAACAATTTCTCCCTCGCGGGTGAATTTCACGGCGTTGCCAATCAGGTTCCACAGGATCTGCCGTAAACGGGTGCCGTCAGCCAGAATTTTATGCGGCAGCGGCAGCGCAGGCTGCATAACAAATTTCAGATCTTTCGGCTGGGCCAGCAGGCCGGATAAATTTTCGAGATCGGCAAGGAAACCGGTGAAATCAAGCGGCTGGTTATCCAGCTGGACTTTGCGCCGCTCAATTTTGTCCACTTCAATCACATCGTTAAAAATATTGCCCAGCGTAATAGCAGAAACGTGGATGGTTTTCAGGTACTTCAGCTGCTCCTGGCTAAGCTCCGTATCCAGCAGGATACGACTCAGGCCCACAATGCCGTTAAGCGGCGTGCGCAGCTCGTGACTGATGGTCGAAATAAAGGTGGTTTTCTCCCGGCTGGCGTTCTCCAGCGCGTCCTGATAGCGCTTACGTTCAGTGATATCGCGCCCGAACCCCATCAGCCCGCTGCGTTTGCCCACCCGATCGTAATAGGGCACTTTGCGGATCTCAAAACAGGCTTTGCGCTCATCCGGGTATTGCAGCCACTGCTCGTAGGTGAGTGATACATTATGGCGAAACACTTTTTCATCTGTTTCCAGCACTTTAGTTGCTGCTTCATCGTCATAAATATCGCGCGGCGTCAGTCCGATAAGTTGTTTTTCACTTAACCCGGTCAGCAGCTCCATGGCGCGGTTGCAGCCGGAAAACTGTTTGTCGATATTGCGGTAGAAGACCAGATCGGGCGACGCATCCAGAAATGAGCGCAGGAACGAGGATTGCTGCTCCAGCTCAATCTGCGCCTGCTCGCGGCGCGCCATCTCTTCACGCAGTTTATCCATCACCTGTTTACGCGCCTCTTCAGCGCTGATGCGATCGCTGATCTCCTGATTCAGCTGCGTGATGGTCTGTTTCATCTGCTGGTTAAGTTCGAGATCGCGCGTGCGCATCTCTTCCAGCTTATCAACCAGCTTTGACAGCCGCTGACGCGAATCCTCAAGCTGATCGACCACAACCGACAGGAAATAGACCGCCCAGGGGGTAATAAGCAGGCCGAAGAAGACCGAGCGCACCACGTCGATACTTTCCACATGCCCGCGCAGTACCATGGTTACCGCCATCTGGACAATCATCGCCAGCACCACCAGCGCTGATGCCAGGAGCAGTGAAAAGCGTACCAGACCGAGTTTGACCATCAGGTCGACATAATATTGAGCTAACAGACGAATTTGTTTCATGGCAGATCCCCTGAACGAATGGCGCCATCATAACGTAATTAGCCTGTAACTGCCCGGGCTGACCGGGATATTGCGCCTGTTTCACGCCCCATAATAGTGCATCTGCGTCCGGTTTCTGCCGCATCTGGCGCACACTGAGTAAAGCACTTGACTAATTTGCACAGGTGAATAATCTGAAAGGCCGTCTGTGCGCAGCTAAGCGTCAGACCTGATTGCTTTCTTTCTCTTGTGGCAGCTGATTCCTCAGCATAGTGCCACCCTCCTTCATTGCATATCAATTCATATTTAATGAACTTTTACTCAGTCAATTTCTGATTAATTTTACTTATACAGATGTGAATTTAATTCAAAACAGACGCCATAAGAAAAACAGATACATGAAATGCCAGCTTGCACAGTTACGATATTTTATGCTGCCATAAGCGATTGTACCAGCAGGGAGAGGTAATATCGCCGCCTGCAGATAGTGAGACGGCTCACACTTAGCAGGGGTTTAATTTAGCGATTATTGACATAAATTTACTCTTAAAATCAATAAAATTCATGCAGTTATGCCATTTTTACTGCAGATATATGGCTCAGCGCTGGCTATTTGACCTCTGTGCGCTTTCCCGATAAGTTGAAATTCCGCTGGATGCTTTCCAGTCGGGACTGTGTCTCGACATATCTATGCAGCAAGAAGACTCCCTCTGGATGCAAGTTATCTCCCGTTAGAGACCGGATTGAAGAGCAACTCATCAAGGACGTTATACCCGGATCCTGAGAGTCATTGCTCGGTGTTGCGACGCCCGCGCTTAATGCGGAAAAAACCAGTGATACAGCACGCGTCAGCGCTCTGTGCCTGAAACAGAACAGGCAATGTCTAAAGCAGTTTAAGGAGACTCTCAATGTCCACGCAAAAACCTCATTCCTATGGTTTGTACGATCCGGCCGCAGGCAGCGATAGTTGTGGTGTAGGTTTTATTACCCGCAAGGACGGCGAGCAGACACATGACATTCTGCAGATGGCGCATAGCGCACTCTGTACCGTGCCGCATCGCGGCGGGATGTCCGCAGAGGGTGTCGGTGATGGTGCCGGCATTAACGTCGATCTTTCGCTTAACTTTTTCCGTAAATTAACCGGTCAGGCGCTGGAAGCTGGCCAGTTTGGCGTCGGCAACTTTTTTGTGCCGAAAGATGCCACGCTGCGGGCTAATGCGGAACGCCTGGTTGAAGAGACCCTGGCCGCATGGAATTTCCCGGTGCTGCTGAAGCGCGACATGCCGCTGGATAACAGCGTGACACGCCCTGCCGCCGTGGCTTTTCAGCTGCCGATTGTGCAGTGGGTTTTTGCCGCACCGCCTGCGTTAACGAATCAGACTGAATTTGAACGGCAGATCTACCGGGCGCTGCTGGATATCGAAGCGCGCGCGTTTACCGAAAGTGAGTTTGGCGGCCTCTATCCGCTCTCACTCTCTTCACGCACGCAGGTGTTTAAAGCGCGTCTGAACTCCAACGAAGTGATCCCCTACTTCAAAGATCTTACCGACAGCGATCACCAGGTGCGCGGGCTCTTTTTCCATACCCGCTTCTCTACCAATACCGATCCCCACACCACTATGGCACAGCCGTTCCGCCTGATGGCGCATAACGGAGAGCTGAATACCGATCGTAAAAACCGCATTGCGGAAGCCGCACTGATGCTGGCGCGAGGTAAAAAAATTGTCCGTCCTAAAGGCCAGTCCGACAGCTCGCGTCTTGACCAGAGCATTCACAGCCGCCTGATGGAAGATGATCTCGACCTGATCACCGCCGTGGTCTCTATGATGCCTCCGGCGTGGGAGAATGACAGTTCACTCTCCGCTGACGTGCGTGCGATGCTGGAGTACTTTTCACTGTATGAAGAGAAAAATGATGGCCCGGCCGCGCTGATTTTTGGCAACGGCGAGGTGATTGGTGCACGTCTGGACCGCCTGGGCCTGCGTCCGCTGCGTTCAGTGGAAACCGCTGATTATATCGGTGCCATGTCAGAAGCGGGTCAGATTGCGTTTCCGCCAGAAAGCGTGCTGCGTCGCGGCCGCATCGAAGCGGGCGGCATGCTCTATTACGATCACAAAGAAAAGCGCGCCTATACCACGACTGAAGCACTGGAAAAACTGGCGGCTGCAAAAGATTACCGTGCCCTGCTGCAGGCGGCACGCGTTGAGCTGCACGAGCTGCCGGAAATTCCGGCCGAGAAGCTTGGCTCTCCGCTGCGCTATCGCGGCGATCTCAAAACCTATCAGCGTTTTGTTGCTTACTACTACAACCAGGAAAGCTTCAAGTTCATGATGGATCCGATGCTGCAAACCGGTGCTGAAAAGATCTCAGCAATGGGTTACGGCAACGCCATCAACGGCCTTTCCGATCATGAAGGCGGCATGGCGCACTACTTTTCGCAGCGTTTTGCGCAGGTGACTAACCCGCCGCTCGACTCTATCCGTGAAGCGGACGGCATGACGCTGCGCGTAGCGCTGGGGGCTAAACCGCACCTTGGCCGCAGCAAAGGCCAGCAGATTATTGTTCCCAGTCCGATCCTGACTCATCTTGATATGCTGCGCCTTCGCGAGCAGAACGTGGCGCCCTATGCGCGTTTTGAAATGCTCTATGAGCCGGTGACAGGCAAAGATATCGTCAGCCGCGCCGCTAACGCCAGCGCGCTGGAAAAAGCGATCGACAATCTGGCTCAGCAGGTGGTGGATTTCGCCCGCGCGCAGGGCGGCATTGCCGTTATCACCGATCGTCATGTTTCAACCACGCATGCCGCCATGCCGATGCTGCTGGTGATCTCCGCCATTAACCAGCGTCTGGTGCAGGAAGGGCTGCGTCTGGATGTCTCTCTGGTGGTCGAGAGCGGTCAGAGCATCTCATCGCACCATATCGCCGCCACGCTGGGCTTTGGTGCTTCCGCCGTCTACCCGCTGGGCGTGCAGATGCGCGCAGAAGAGAAATTTGGTGAAGGCGAAGAGGGTAACAAGGCGTTCAGGCGCTATGCCAAAGCCGCTGAAAAAGCATTGATGAAAACCATGGGCAAAGTGGGCCTCTGCACCGTTGAGAGCTACAGCTGCGGTGAGTTCTTTGAGCCTAATTTTCTCGATACTGAAGATCCGGTGCTGAAAAAATATTTCCCGAATATTAAAACCCCGGTGGGGGGTGCAGGCTTCCCGGCGATCGCCCAGATGGCAGTAGACTGGCATCAAAGCGCGCTGAAAATTCAGGGTGAAGCGGAAGTGCCGCTGCTTGGCCTGTTCAAAGAGCGGGCGGAAGGTGCTGGTCACTCCTATGGCACCATCGCCGTGCGGACCTTCATCGATATGACGGAACAGCCGATCCGCTTTACCGATAAAGCGCGCGAAGAGGATAATTTTATCCGTCTGATGACGCTCGCCAGACTGGAGAACGCGTTTGGCATTAAAGCGGACAGCTTTAAAGAGAGCAGCTTTGAGCGCATCCCGAACGCGGTCATCGATACTTTTGCCATCACGCCGGATTACCGCCAGTTCTCCAGCCTGATGCATGCCGAGCGTAAACGCCGTCCGGCAGCCCTGCGCGATATTCTTGCCCTGCCCTGCGATCTGACTCACGTGGACAGTGAAGCGGAATTTGGCCGCAAGCTGGGCCGCTATTCACTGGTTAACAATGGCTTCGCCATCCGTGGCCTGCAGTGTCAGGCCGCCGCGGGCAGCCTGAACCAGTTTGAGCTGCGCCTGATCGACGCGATTGCCGGTCTGAAACCAGAGCAGGAGCGTCTGGCAGCGCTGGCGCGCGCGCTCAGCACCCGTTTCCGGGATGACATTGAGAGCAGCAGAGTAGAAGAGAATGTGCTGCACATTACCGCCTATGGAAAGGCCGCAGAGTATCTGGCAAAAATCTTTACGGCGCTGCCTTCGCTGCCGCTGGAGGAGATCCAGCCGGCACACGAAATCACCCGCACCTTCGCCTCCGGTGCGATGAGCCACGGTGCGCTGGTGGCGCCCGCACATGAAGCCGTCGCGCACGGCACCAACATGGTGGGCGGCATGAGTAACTGTGGTGAAGGCGGTGAGCACTATTCGCGTCACGGTACGATCCGCGCTTCACGCATCAAACAGCTGGCATCAGGACGTTTTGGCGTCTGGGCGGCCTATCTGGCCGATCCAATGCTGGAAGAGCTGGAGATCAAAATTGGTCAGGGTGCAAAACCTGGTGAGGGCGGTCAGCTGCCGGCGCCTAAGGTCACGGTAGAGATTGCTGCCGCCCGCGGCGGTACGCCGGGTGTAGAGCTGGTGTCGCCTCCGCCTCATCATGACACCTACTCTATTGAAGATCTGGCACAGCTGATCCACGACTGCAAAGCTGCGCGCGTGCGCGTTATTGTCAAACTGGTCTCCTCAGAGGGCATCGGCACCATTGCCGTTGGCGTGGCCAAAGCCGGCGCCGACGTGATTAACGTGGCAGGTAATACCGGCGGAACCGGTGCGGCATCGGTAACCAGCCTGAAATATACCGGCCGCGTGGCGGAAATCGGTATTGCTGAGGTGCATCAGGCGCTGTGTGCCAATGGCCTGCGCGATAAAGTACAGCTGCGCTGCTCCGGCGCGCAGCAGACCGGCAGCGACGTCATCAAGTCTGCGCTGCTGGGCGGCGACAGCTTTGAGTTTGGTACCACGGCCCTGATGATGCTGAAGTGTGTCATGGCGAAGAACTGCAACGTGAAATGCCCGGCAGGCCTGACCACTAATGCTGAAGCTTTTGATGGCGATCCGCGACAGCTGGCACAGTACTTTATTAACGTGGCTCAGGAAGTGCGTGAGTTTCTTGCCCGCCTCGGCCTGCGCTCGCTGCGTGAAGCGCGTGGCCGTGCCGATCTGCTGCACCTGATGGATCACCCGCTGGAAGTGGGCAAACTCGATCTGCGCGCCATGCTGACAGTGGTACCGGAACAGAAAATCGCGCATCCGGTCTATCTGGAAAAAGATTTCACGCTCGACGATGGCTGGGTTACAGAAGTGACGTCGCAGCTGATTGAACAGGCAGGCCGTGAGGTTACCCTGGGCAACGGCGTGACGCTGAACAACCGCAACAAAAGCGTCGGCGGACAGCTGGCTATCGATATTGAGCGGCTGCTGAACCATACGCTGCCTGCTGAGCAGCGTACCGTGCTGCCGGCAGTACTGAAAGACGACCGCGGGCGTCACTACCTGGCGCCACGCACCGTGCACATCCATACCCAGGGCGCAGCCGGACAGTCATTCGGAGCGTTCTGCAACGACGGTATGCTGATGCAGCACTATGGCACCTGCAACGATGGCGTAGGCAAAGGCCAGTGCGGCGGTGAGCTGGTGGTCATGTCACCCGGCGGCGGCGCGCAGGATAGCGACGGCAACGTGCTGATCGGCAACTTTGCGCTGTTTGGCGCAACCGGTGGCCGGCTGTTTGTGCAGGGCCAGGCAGGCGATCGCTTCGCGGTACGCAACTCCGGCGCCACTGCCGTAGTGGAAGGCGTGGGCGATTTCTGCTGCGAATATATGACCAACGGCGCCATCCTGAACCTCGGCACGTTTGGCAAAGGCTTTGGCAACGGCATGAGTGGCGGTTTCGCTTACCAGTATGATCCGTATGGCAACCTTGCCGGCCATGCGGCGGGAGACTCCGTACTGTTTGGTTCCATTGCGGATGACAACGAGATGGCGCGCGTGCATAAGCAGGCGGTACTGACCATGCTGAACTGGCATCTGGAAGCGACGCGTTCACCGCGCGCGGCCTGGCTGCTGGCGAACTGGGAGAGCGAATGCCAGCACTTTGTTTACGTCATGCCGCGTTCGCTGCTGCTCTACCAGGATGGCGGCGAGATCCTGAAAGCAAAATCACGCAAAGACCTGCTGGAAGAGCTGTCAACCTCGCTGGCTGCGCATCAGGTAGCCAAATTCAAAGCGGCGTGGCGCAGCGGCAAAACCATTGCTGACGGGGCCGTGCCCGCCTACGGTGCAACCGATACACAGGAGATGTTTGTCCTGCTTAACAACTACACCGTGCTGAGTTTTGCGCAGCAGCTGGCGCTGGGCAAGCTGCCGAAAGGCACCGCAGTGGAAGATCCGGCAGTTGAAAAAGCCGTACGCAACCTGCTGATGACTGAGGACTTCTCGCTGGTCAGCAAGCTGCAGCGGCACGCCCGTGCGGCGATTGAGAGCTACAGCGATGATGAGCTGGCAAGCCTGATCGCGGCAAAACGCATGGCGGATTACAAAGCGGCTTTAACGCAGCGTAATATCCGTTCCATGGATAGTCTGGCGACCTATGGCTGGATCATTTATCAGGATGCGCGCCATCGCGATGTGCTGGGTCACCTGCCGGACTTTGAAGAGCTGTTTGCGCGTGCGGCGCTCCCGGAGATTGCGGCGGCGGTCGGAAAACTTTCCTGATCGCGTCAGCCCGGCATTTGAGCCTTAAGAGTGAACATTACTAACAGGATTGAGTACCCGTATCATGAAGATTCCTTACATTCCTGAAGACGCACCGTTTAACGGTGAGCAGAAATACTGGCTGGCGGGCTTTCTCGCCGGTCTCCACTCGCGCCTGTTAGTGCTGGACGATAAGCAGACAGCACCTTCCGCCGGCGCCGGCGCGACCACGCAGCTGCACATTCTGTTCGGCTCTCAGACCGGCAATGCCGAAGCGCTGGCCCAGACTGCAGCCAAAGCAGCGCGTGCCAAAGGTCTGGTACCGGTGGTGCAGGCGCTGGGCGAGGTGGATCTTGAAGTCTTCACGACCATGCGTCATGTGCTGATTGTGACCTCAACCTATGGTGAAGGGGAAATGCCTGACAACGCGCAGCTGTTCTGGCAGGCGATTTCAGCCAGCACCGCGCCGCGCCTGGAGCAGATGCACTTTGCCGTACTGGCAATTGGTGATACCGGCTACGACGGTTTCTGCCAGGCGGGTAAATTTATCGATATGCGTCTTGAACAGCTGGGGGCCCGCCGGGTGGTGGATCGCATCGACTGCGATATCGATTTTGAAGAGCCGTCCGATGCCTGGATTGGCAGCGCGATGCCACAGTTTGCGGCCAGCGCCGGCAGCAGCGGTACCGTGCTGGAAAGCGCACCGGAAGCACCGGTTATTCCCGGCAGCAATAAACAGAACCCGTTTGCGGCTGCACTGATCACCAATAAACGCCTTTCTGGCGAACAGTCGGCTAAAGATATCCGCCACTTTGAGTTTGACCTCAGCGGCAGTGGCCTGAAATATGAAGCGGGCGATGCGCTGGGTATTATCCCGGTCAACGACGCTGCCCTGGTCTCGCTGCTGCTGACTGAGCTGAAAGCAGATTATGAAACGCCGGTGCCGGGCTTTGATCGCAATCTGGGCGATCTGCTGACCTATCAGTTTGAGATCTCCGAGCCGTCACGCAAGCTGATCGAGTGGATTGGCCAGCACACCGCCAACCAGGAGCTGCTGCATGTACTGCAGCACGATGATAAAGATACGCTGGCCAACTGGCTGTGGGGCAAAGACAGCCTCGATCTGCTGCAGCTGGAGCTGAAGCGCAGCCTGTCGGTGCCGGAATTTGTGGCCATGCTGCGTCCGCTGCAGCACCGCGCTTACTCCATCTCATCCAGCGCCAAAGCGCATCCCGATCAGGTGCACCTGACCATCGCTTCTGTGCGCTATCACAGCGGCGGACGCGAGCGTAAAGGCGTCTGTTCTACCTATCTGGCTGAGCGCGTACGTCGCGGCGAGAAACCGGCAATCTTTATTTCGCCCAACAAAGCGTTCCGCGTGCCAGCTGATGGCAATGCGCCGCTGATTATGGTCGGGCCGGGCACCGGTATTGCACCGTTTCGCGCGTTTCTGCAGGAACGTCAGGCAACGGAAGCGAAAGGTAAAAACTGGCTGTTTTTCGGCGATCAGCATCAGGAACATGATTATATCTACAATGATGAGCTGCATGGCTGGCAGCAGAGCGGTCTGCTGACGCACCTCGATCTCGCCTTCTCGCGCGATCAGGAAGAGAAAATTTATGTGCAGAACCGGATGCTGGAGAAAGGCGCCGAGCTTTACGCCTGGCTGCAGGAAGGCGCGTACTTTTACGTCTGCGGTGATGCATCGCGTATGGCGAAAGATGTCGACGCCGCGCTGTATGAAGTGGTACGTCAATGCGGCGGCCTGTCCGGAGAGCGTGCCGCAGCGTATATCGATCAGCTGAAGAAAGATAAACGCTATCTGCGTGACGTCTACTGAGTCACAGCATAAAAAAACGGGCCATCAGGCCCGTTTTTTTTACGCAGAGAGATTACTTAACGACGCGCAGTGAAGGACGGCCGCCGCGCGGCGGTGGTTCGTCGTCAGGAGAATGATCCTCATCCGGCGCATCATCCGGGCGATCGCCATCGATAACCGACATCACCGTCTCTTCGTGACCCGCTTCCTGATCGTCCATCGCCTGGTCGTAGACCGGTTCCGGTTCGAACATGGTACCCGCGCCATTTTCACGCGCATAGATAGCCATGACCGCTGCCATCGGCACGGAAACCTGACGCGGCACGCCGCCAAAGCGCGCGTTAAAGCGCACTTCGTCATTAGAAAGATCGAGATTGCCTACCGCACGCGGCGCAATATTCAGCACGATCTGTCCGTCGCGCGCATACTCCAGCGGCACCTGTACACCAGGCAGATTGATATCCACTACCAGATGCGGCGTCAGCTGGTTATCCAGCAGCCAGTCGTAAAATGCCCGCAGCAGGTAGGGGCGACGCGCGGTGAGTTGCGACATTTCCATACTTAGCCCCGAGCCTGCAGGCGCATTTCCCGTTCAGCTTCCGTCAGCGAGGCGAGGAAGGAATCACGTTCAAATACGCGTGTCATATAACCTTTCAGCTCTTTAGAGCCGGCACCGCTCAGATCAACGCCCATCTGCGGCAGACGCCACAGCAGCGGCGCCAGGTAGCAATCCACCAGGCTGAACTCTTCGCTCATAAAGAACGGCGTGCGGGCAAACAGCGGCGCAATCGCCAGCAGCTCTTCGCGCAGCTGTTTGCGCGCGGCATCTGCCTCAGCACCGCTGGTGGTTTCAATAGTGCGCAGCAGGCTATACCAGTCCTGCTCGATGCGGTGCATCATCAGACGGCTTTCGCCACGTGCAACCGGATAAACCGGCATCAGCGGAGGATGCGGAAAACGCTCATCCAGATACTCCATGATGATGCGTGATTCATACAGCGTCAGTTCACGGTCGACCAGCGTAGGTACAGTGCGATACGGGTTGAGGTCAATCAGATCCTGCGGCAGATTATCTGGTTCAACCTGCTCGATCTCCACGCTGACGCCCTTTTCAGCCAGTACGATACGTACCTGATGGCTGAAAATGTCAGTCGGACCAGAAAACAGCGTCATTACCGAACGTTTGTTGGCAGCGACAGCCATGAAAACCTCCAAGTTTGTTCACAAAAATATACTGCGAATAGCCAACCACACGGCGACTCACCTGCTCATCGGACTCGCACACGGCAGGGCAGCACTGATAGCCTGCTCATGTCCGGAGCGGAGCGTCAGTTCAGGCCGCGGCTCGCGGGCGCAAAGTGTCAGTGAGTTTACCAGATTTTAAGCAGCTTGTGGGGCGGGGTTACGTATTTGCGGGCAAATAGCCGGGAAAGCTCGCGTTTTTACACTGCTTTACCAGCGTAACGGCCAATAAAAAACCCGCCGAAGCGGGTTTTTTGAGCCAATTGACACTGCCGAAGCAGTAAGCAATTAACGCTTGGAGAACTGAGGACGACGACGTGCTTTACGCAGGCCGACTTTCTTACGTTCAACCTGACGAGCATCACGGGTAACAAAGCCCGCTTTGCGCAGTTCTGCACGCAGAGATTCGTCGTATTCCATCAGAGCGCGGGTGATACCGTGACGGATCGCACCAGCCTGACCAGAAATACCACCACCTTTAACGGTGATGTACAGATCCAGTTTACCAACCATATCAACCAGCTCCAGCGGCTGACGCACGACCATGCGTGCAGTCTCGCGACCGAAGTACTGCTCCAGAGAGCGCTGGTTAATTACGATGTTACCGCTACCCGGCTTGATAAAGACGCGAGCGGCAGAGCTTTTGCGGCGACCAGTGCCGTAGTTTTGAGTTTCAGCCATTGCCTATAATCCCGATTAAATGTCAAGAACTTGCGGTTGCTGCGCCGCGTGGTTGTGCTCGTTGCCTGCGTAAACTTTCAGTTTACGGTACATAGCACGACCCAGTGGGCCTTTTGGCAGCATGCCTTTAACCGCGATTTCAATCACACGCTCAGGACGGCGGGCAATCATCTCTTCGAAGGTCGCCTGCTTGATACCACCGATGTGACCAGTGTGGTGATAGTAAATCTTGTCGGTACGCTTGTTGCCGGTTACAGCAACTTTGTCCGCGTTCAGAACGATGATGTAATCACCGGTGTCAACGTGCGGAGTGTATTCCGCTTTGTGCTTACCACGCAGACGGCGCGCCAGTTCAGTCGCCAGGCGACCCAAGGTTTTGCCAGTTGCGTCAACAACATACCAGTCACGCTGTACGGTTTCTGGTTTAGCTGTAAAAGTTTTCATTGAAAAGCTTACCCAAATAAAAGTTACACGTTGGTGAAATCCCAAACGCTAAGTTAACGATTGAGGCTCACGCGACCATTTCGCCCAGCAAGCCCACCCCCTCAGGTAGAGTTACCGGATCACACAGCTTTCCGGGAAAAGAAATGCTGTGCTGTAACGTGGGGTCGCAAGATTATAGAGAAGTCAGATTTAAAAATCGAACCTTTTTGCGACAAAATTCACGATTTCTGGCCAGGCGTTACGGCAGATGCGGCAGCCGGAGATACTCCTCGCTCTGCATCTCCTGCAGGCGTGACAGACAGCGCTGATACTCAAACTTCAGCCGGGTTCCCTGATAAATTTCAAACAGCGAGGTTTCTGCTGCTACCACCAGCTTGACATGGCGTTCGTAAAATTCATCCACCAGCGCCAGAAAGCGGCGCGCCTGATCTTCGGTTTTATAAATCATTACCGGCACATCAAACAGCAGTACGCTATGGAAGCGCCGCGACAGCTCGATATAGTCATGCTGGCTGCGCCCCGCCCCGCACAGCGTCAGAAAATCGATCGCGAGCACGCCTTCATGTACCCCCCGGGTAGGCATCTCCCGATGGTTAATCTCCAGCACCGGTGCATCCTCGGGCGCTCCGCCCGCCAGCGCACGAAACATGCGCGTCATCTCCGCCTGCGTGGCGTCGTTAAGCGGATGATTCCACAGATGTGCCGACGTCAGCGTACGCAGACGGTAGTCGATGCCGGCATCCACGTTCATGACCTCACAGTGCTGTTTGATCTGTTCAATAGCGGGCAGGAAGCGCGCGCGCTGCAGACCGTTGCGGTAGAGATCATCCGGCGGAATATTGGAGGTGGCGACCAGAGCAATACCGCGTGCAAACAGCGCCTCCATCAGCGTACCCAGCAGCATGGCATCGGTAATGTCAGAGACAAAAAATTCATCAAAGCAGAGAATATCGGTCTCCGCTTTAAAACGGTCGGCCACAATCTGCAGCGGATCGCTTTGCCCCTGCAGCTGCGTCAGCTCTTCATGCACCCGCAGCATAAAGCGATGAAAGTGCAGCCGCAGTTTACGATCGCCAGGAATTGACTGAAAAAACAGGTCCATGACCCAGGTTTTTCCCCGGCCGACGCCGCCCCACATATAGAGGCCCCGTACCGGTGCTTCTGGCGCTGCTTTCTCCTTGCTGACCAGCCGGGAGAGGCGTCCCAGCAATCCGCGACTGCTGTTTTCACGCGGCTGCTGACGGGCAATCAACCCTTGCTGGATAGCGTCCAGGCGGGTAATAGCTTCACGTTGTACGTCGTCCGGGCGGAACTCGCCCTGCGACAGCGCCTGCTCATAGCGCGCAAGCGGAGATGAGGTTTGCATGGTTCTCTCTGAATCCCTGAAAAGTCCGATTCACGTGTCGGTTGCTGAAAATTAGGCCGCTCTACACTAAGCGATACAGTCCGATAGTTCCACTTCCTGCAGATTAACGGGTATAGTGACTCATAGTGAAACTGAAGTTGAAGTTGAAGCAATGCCCTACGAAGCAACGGAAATTACACGGGAGTTATTATGACCTGGGAATACGGGCTGATTGGTTTAGTGATTGGCATTATTGTCGGCGCAGTCGCTATGCGTTTTGGCAACAAAAAACTGCGGGAACAGCGCAGCATGCAGTATGAGCTGGAAAAATCAAAGGCTGAGCTGGCGGATTATCGCGAAGAGCTCACCAACCACTTTGCCCAGAGCGCAGAGCTGCTGGATAATATGGCGCGCGACTATCGCCAGCTGTATCAGCATATGGCGAAAGGATCTAACGATCTGCTGCCTAATCTGCCGGGCGAAAAAAATCCGTTTGCCTATCAGCTGACGGAAGCGGAAGCAGATAACGATCAGGCGCCGGTTCAGATCCCGCGCGACTACTCTGAAGGTGCCTCCGGATTACTGCGCGGCAGCGAGCGCAACACGCCAACCCGCAATTAATCTTTTCAGGGCACCGCCTCATGCGGTGCCCTTTTTGTTTCGAACACTTGCAGTAAACGATTGTCACACTTCCTGTACTCCCCTATTCGCAGCGAGAGCCTGATAACCCATGAAAAAACAAACAAAACTATTAAGCGCACTGGCCCTGAGTATCAGCATGAGCCTGGCCGCAACGCCAGGGGCGATGGCCACGCTTCCGGCGCAGATTCAGGGCCAGGCACTGCCGAGCCTTGCCCCGATGCTGGAGAAAGTACTGCCGGCGGTGGTCAGCGTGCATGTAGAGGGCAGCGACAGTGGCCAGCAGGCGCAGGAGATCCCGGAACCGCTGAAGCGCTTTTTCGGCCAGGCACCCGGCCAGTCGCAGCCTCAGCCGTTTGAAGGTCTGGGTTCAGGTGTCATTATTGATGCGGCAAAAGGCTACATTCTGACGAATAACCACGTCGTGAACGGCGCGGATAAAATCAGCGTCCAGCTCAGCGACGGCAATGAATATGATGCCAAACTGATTGGTCATGATGAACAGACAGATATCGCTCTGATTCAGGTCGAAGGGGCTAAAAACCTGACGCAGGTGAAAATCGCAGATTCCGATGCGCTGAAAGTCGGCGACTTTGCGGTGGCCATCGGTAACCCGTTTGGTCTGGGTCAGACGGCCACCTCCGGGATCATCTCTGCACTCGGCCGCAGCGGCCTTAATCTTGAAGGTCTCGAAAACTTTATCCAGACTGATGCGGCAATCAACCGCGGCAACTCCGGTGGCGCGCTGGTTAACCTGAACGGCGAACTGATCGGTATCAACACCGCGATTCTGGCATCAAGCGGCGGGAATATTGGCATCGGCTTCGCCATCCCCAGTGATATGGCGATCAACCTGGCGCAGCAGCTGATTCAGTTCGGCGAAGTGAAGCGCGGCCAGCTGGGGATCAAAGGCACAGAGATGACGGCGGATATTGCGAAAGCGTTCAACGTTGACGCACAGCGCGGCGCATTTGTCTCTGAGGTATTGCCAAAATCCGCCGCAGAGAAAGCGGGGATAAAGTCGGGCGATATCATCACCTCTATCAACGACAAGCCGATCGCCAGCTTCGCCGAGCTGCGCGTTAAAGTAGGCACCACCCCGCCAGGCCAGCAGGTGAAACTCGGCCTGCTGCGCGACGGTAAGCCGGTCAGCGTGACCGTTACGCTGGAGCAGAGCGCGCAGAGCACCGCCAGTGCGCAGCTGATGTCTCCTGCCCTGCAGGGCGCGCAGCTGAGCGACGGCAACACCAAAACAGGCGATAAAGGCGTTAAAGTCGACACCATCGAAAAAGGCACGCCCGCTGAGCAGGTCGGCCTGCAGAAAGATGATGTGATTATTGGTGTGAACCGTACCCGGGTACAGAGCCTCGCCGAGATGCGTAAAGTGCTGGAGGGCAAACCGCCGGTGCTGGCGCTGAATGTTGTGCGCGGCGACGAGAGTATCTATCTGCTGCTGAGATAATCCCACCGACAGGCGGACAAGCAGGTGTGTGTCCGCCTTTCTCATGTTATTCTGCCCTGCGATCTCACCTGGCTTGAAATAACACCATGTTTCTTAAACTTTTGCGTGCAGTGGTGATGGGCCTGATCGTAGCAGGCTTGCTGCTTGTTGCGATTCCGGCGCTGCGTATGGGCAGTGACGTCACTTTTGATCATGAAAGCAGCGCTGACGAAACCCCTTTCAGTTTTAACCCGGGGGTGCGCCGCGCCGTGCCCGCCGTAGTCAATGTCTACAACCGCAGCGCCCACGGTAATAATAATCGCGGCATCACCACTCTGGGTTCGGGTGTGATCATGAACGCGAAAGGGTACATCCTGACCAACAAGCACGTTATCAATAACGCCGATCAGATCATCGTGGCGCTGCAGGATGGCCGCTTTTTTGAGGCGACCCTGGTAGGCTCCGATGCTATGACCGATTTAGCCGTGCTCAAAATCAGCGCATCAGGCCTGCCGGTTATCCCCATTAATGCCGCGCGGATAGCACACATTGGTGACGTCGTGATGGCGATTGGCAACCCCTATAATCTCGGGCAGACGGTCACACAGGGCATTATCAGCGCGACCGGACGCATCGGGCTGAGCTCCTCCGGCCGGCAAAATTTCCTGCAGACCGATGCCTCAATTAATCAGGGCAACTCGGGCGGCGCCCTGATCAACTCGCTCGGCGAGCTGATGGGTATCAACACGCTGACGTTTGATAAAAGCAACGACGGAGAAACACCGGAAGGTATCGGCTTCGCGATCCCTACCGCGCTGGCCGCAAAAATCATGGATAAGCTGATCCGCGACGGCCGGGTGATCCGCGGCTATATCGGTATCACCGGACGTGAACTGCCGCCGCTGCACGGTCAGGGCAGCAATCTCGATCGCGTACAGGGAATAATTGTTAACAGCGTAGCGCCGGGCGGTCCGGCAGACAGCGCCGGGATCCAGGCCAACGATGTGCTGCTGCAGGTCAATGGCAAGCCTGCCCTTTCCGCGCAGGAGACGATGGATCAGGTGGCAGAAATCCGCCCCGGTTCAGTGATTGATGTGCAGATCCTGCGTAATGAGCAGAAAATGACGCTGCCGGTCACGATTCAGGAGTTTCCGGAAGCTGCCGCGCCCGTGACCACCGCCCAGTAAGCCGCGGCGCCATCAGGCGCCGCGCTTAACCTGACGTTCTCAGCTTCTGTCGACCGGAAACGCGATCACGTCGCTCAGCGCACTGGCTTTCAGCGCCAGCATAATCAGACGATCTACGCCCAGCGCCACGCCGGAACAGGCTGGCATACCGTGCGCCAGCGCATCCAGCAGATAGTGGTCAATCGGATGCTGCGGCAGTCCGCGTGCCGCGCGACGGCGGTTATCCTGTTCAAAACGCTGACGCTGCTCGCGGCTGTCGGTCAGCTCGCGAAACCCGTTCGCCAGCTCAACCCCTTTGTAATAAACCTCAAAGCGTTCAGCAACGCGATGATCTTCGGTACTGATCTCCGCCAGCGCAGCCTGGCTTGCCGGGAAGTGGTAGACAAAGCAGGGTTTGTCATTGCCAATTTTGGGCTCCACGCCCAGCATAAACAGCAGCTGCAGCAGCGTATCACGGTCATCTTCACGCTGCGCCAGCTCTCCCTCGCCAAGCTTTGTCGCGGCTTCGCGCAGCTGCGTTTTATCCGCAGAGAGCGGATCAACCTCCAGATGACGGATAAACGCCTGCTGATAGGAGAGGGATTCTGCGCTGTCACACTCCAGCACCTGCTGCAGCAGATCGTCCACCTCGTTCATCAGACGATACATATCGTAGTGCGGGCGGTACCACTCCAGCATAGTGAATTCAGGATTGTGATGGCGCCCCGCTTCTTCATTGCGGAAGCAGCGCCCCATCTGATAAATCGGCCCGCTGCCGGCGGCCAGCAGCCGTTTCATATGATATTCCGGGCTGGTCATCAGCCAGAGATCGCGACCTTCGCTGGCGCCAGGTCCGACAAAACGCGTCTGAAACGGCACCAGGTGAATATCTGTGATGGTGGCCTGGCTCATTGCCGGGGTATCCACTTCCAGCACGCCGCGATCGGCAAAGAAACGCCTGATTTCCGCCAGAATCGCGGCGCGTTTCAACAAATTGGCAATGGGTGCGCTCGGCTGCCAGCTTGCCGTTTCGCTCATGGTGATGACTCCTCATACGAATAAGGGGTGGAAGTCTACCCGGAACAGAAGCTGCAAACAACGAGGCGTAGCGGAAGAGGATCCGGCAGGTCAGGCGAGAAGAAGAGCGGTGCGAAGGCTTTCGCACCGGCAGATTTTACTGGGTGCTGCGCTGAATTGCCTGACCACCCGCTTCAACATCCTCACCAACGCCGCGCGTGGTGTTACAGCCGCTCAGTACTGAAGAGAGCACCAGCACAGAGAAAATTGCGACAATACTTTTCTTAAACATAGCCATATCCTTGTTGGTTGCAGTAAAAGTACAGCTTTTAAAGCATAGCCTGCTTCTGCAGCCCTGGTAGCTGTGCCCCGGAAAAATTCACGCCGGCATCGCGTTTCGCGGCCATAAAAAAAGGCGCATCACTGATGCGCCTGATTGAGTGCTGATGTCGTGCTTATTTTACGCGGGAAACGTATTCACCCGAGCGGGTGTCAACTTTCACCACTTCGCCAATCTGAACGAAGAGTGGCACTTTGATCACTGCGCCGGTAGAGAGGGTCGCTGGCTTGCCGCCGGTACCTGCGGTATCGCCTTTCAGGCCCGGATCGGTTTCAGTGATTTCTGCTTCGATGAAGTTTGGCGGCTGAACGGCAATCGGTTTATCGTTCCACAGGGTTACGATACACTCTGCGTTGTCCTGCAGCCACTTGGTCACGTCATCCAGTACTTTGGCTTCAACCTGGTACTGTTCAAACGACTCAGGGTGCATGAAGTAGAAGAAGTCACCGTCGTTGTAAGAGTACTGCAGCGTCATATCACGAACGTCTGCGCCTTCGGCAGAGTCGGTAGATTTGAAGGTCTTCTCAACGCGAGAACCGGTCAGCAGACGACGCATTTTAACGCGTGCGAAAGCCTGGCCTTTACCCGGTTTTACGAATTCACTGGATTCGATGGCATACGGTTCGCCTTCGAACATGATTTTAAGACCGGAACGAAAATCGTTGCTAAGATAAGTCGCCATAAAGGCCCTCTGTAGATATTAACTGGTAATAGCCAAAAAAATGGCACACATTGTAACCCTAAATTCCCCTGTCAGAGAAGATTGGTTGCAGCAACTTGCTGATGTTGTCACCGATCCTGCTGAATTACTGCAACTTTTAGGCCTCGAACAGCATCCGGAACTGGCTGCCGGCCACGCTGCACGCCAGCTTTTTGCCCTGCGCGTGCCGCGCGCCTTCATTCAGCGCATGCGCCACGGCGATGCCGGCGATCCTCTGCTGCTGCAGGTGCTGACCAGCCGCCAGGAATTTACCGATGCGCCGGGCTACACTACCGATCCGCTGGATGAACAGAGCAGCGTGGTGCCGGGCCTGCTGCATAAGTATAAAAACCGCGCGCTGCTGCTGGTCAAAGGGGGATGTGCGGTTAACTGCCGCTACTGCTTCCGCCGTCACTTCCCTTATCAGGATAATCAGGGCAACAAGCGTAACTGGCAGGCAGCGATTGACTATATTGCTGCACACCCGGAGCTGGATGAAATTATTTTTTCCGGCGGCGATCCGCTGATGGCTAAAGATCATGAGCTGGCCTGGCTGATTGCGGCGCTGGAGCAGATCCCGCACCTGAAGCGCCTGCGCATTCACAGCCGCCTGCCGGTGGTGATCCCGGCACGCATTACGGAAACGCTGTGTCAGCTGCTGGCTGACACCCGCCTGCAGGTGCTGCTGGTAAGCCATATCAATCACGCGCAGGAGATTGATGATGCGCTGCGCGCGCGCCTGCAGCTGCTAAAGCGCTCGGGCGTAACGCTGCTGAATCAAAGCGTGCTGCTGCGCGGCGTCAATGATAATGCGGATACGCTGGCTGAACTGAGCAACGCGCTGTTTGATGCCGGCATTCTGCCCTACTATCTGCACGTGCTCGACAAAGTTCAGGGCGCTGCCCACTTCTTTGTTTCAGATACGGAAGCGCGCGCGCTGATGCGCCAGCTGCTCAGCCGGGTCTCCGGCTATATGGTCCCCAGACTGGCGCGTGAGATTGGCGGTGAGCCGAGCAAAACGCCGCTGGACCTGCAGCTGCGTCAGGAATAACGTGCCCGGTCAGCTACCGGGGATGGCGATCATGCAGCCACCGAAATCAAAAACAAAAAAAGCCGCATCAGCGGCTTTTTTATCGCGGCGCGTTTACGGACACTTGTAAACCTGGCCGGTCATTTTGCTGTCGAGCGGCGCGAACGCAGAAAGCAGATTCTGCGTCGGGCTGGTGGCACCATAAATAACGTTGCCGCCCATTTCAGCCGCCCGGTTACGCAGATCGTTGGCAGCCCCGCGTAATGCACTGTTTTCGCCGCCTGCACCGCTCAGCCAGTTGCTCTGTGAGCCGGTGACGTTGCCCAGAAGCTGACATTGACTTGCTGGCTGCTCATCGACAAACGTGACACGTTCGCCAGCGGCGCTCAGCTGATTTGAGCTGCTGCAACCCGCCAGCAGCATGATGCCCGCTGCCAGTCCGGGCAAGAGGTTAATCCGCATTGTAATCCCCATTTTATTATCATCAGTGTCGGGCGGCAGCGTAGCAGAAAAGCGCACTTTTTTTCTGAACATTCATTGCCCTGAACCCGCAAAGCCGAAAGATCGCGTCCCTACTTATACCCTGTTCGCCAGCAAAAGAAAAACCCCCGACCGTTTCCGGTCGGGGGTTTCGCAGATAGCTTACGCTGTCGGGAGCAATTACATCATGCCGCCCATACCGCCCATGCCACCCATACCGCCTGCGCCCGCGCCTAAATCAGGTGCGTCGCCTTTAGGCAGATCGGTAACCATGCACTCGGTGGTGATCATCAGACCTGCCACAGAGGCCGCGTACTGCAGCGCAGAACGGGTTACTTTGGTCGGGTCCAGGATACCGAAGTCGATCATGTTGCCGTACTCTTCGGTCTGCGCGTTGTAACCGTAGTTACCGTCGCCTGCTTTCACGTTGTTTGCTACAACAGAAGGCTCTTCACCGGCGTTGGACACGATCTGACGCAGTGGAGATTCCATTGCGCGCAGCGCAACTTTGATACCCACGTTCTGATCTTCGTTCTGACCACGCAGATCGGTCAGCTGAGCAGCAACGCGTACCAGCGCGACGCCGCCGCCTGCTACCACGCCTTCTTCTACCGCAGCACGGGTAGCGTGCAGGGCATCTTCAACGCGGGCTTTCTTCTCTTTCATTTCCACTTCAGTAGCGGCGCCTACTTTCAGTACGGCTACGCCGCCTGCCAGTTTCGCTACGCGCTCCTGCAGCTTCTCTTTATCGTAATCAGAGGTCGCTTCTTCGATCTGCTGACGGATCTGCGATACGCGGCCAGAGATAGCACCCTGATCGCCCACGCCATCGATGATGGTGGTGGTATCTTTGTTGATCACGACACGCTTCGCCTGACCCAGATCTTCCAGCGTGGATTTCTCCAGCTCCATACCGATCTCTTCAGAGATCACGGTACCGCCGGTCAGGATAGCGATATCCTGCAGCATCGCTTTACGACGGTCGCCAAAGCCTGGTGCTTTAACCGCAGCCACTTTCACGATACCGCGCATGGTGTTCACCACCAGCGTTGCCAGTGCTTCACCTTCCACATCTTCCGCGATGATCAGCAGTGGTTTGCCCGCTTTTGCAACGGCTTCCAGTACTGGCAGCATTTCACGGATGTTGGAGATTTTTTTGTCAGCCAGCAGAATGAACGGGCTTTCCAGCTCAACTGCGCCGGTTTCTGGCTTGTTGATGAAGTAAGGAGAGAGGTAGCCGCGATCGAACTGCATACCTTCAACCACGTCCAGCTCGTCCTGCAGGCCGGTGCCTTCTTCAACGGTGATCACGCCTTCTTTACCCACTTTTTCCATCGCCTGGGCGATCAGGGTGCCGACGCTCTCATCGGAGTTAGCAGAAATGGTACCTACCTGCGCGATTGCGCGGGTATCCTGGCAAGGTACAGACAGCGCTTTCAGCTGCTCAACAGCAGCGATAACGGCTTTGTCGATACCGCGCTTCAGATCCATCGGGTTCATGCCGGCCGCAACGGCTTTCAGGCCTTCGTTAACGATAGACTGTGCCAGTACGGTTGCGGTGGTGGTGCCGTCGCCTGCTGCATCGTTTGCTTTAGAGGCGACTTCTTTCACCATCTGTGCGCCCATGTTTTCGAACTTGTCTTCCAGCTCGATTTCACGCGCAACAGACACACCATCTTTAGTGATGGTCGGTGCACCAAAAGATTTATCCAGAACCACGTTACGGCCTTTCGGGCCCAGGGTAACTTTTACTGCATCTGCCAGTACGTTCACGCCACGCAGCATTTTTACGCGTGCGTCATTACCGAATTTTACGTCTTTAGCTGCCATTTCAAATATCCCTTAAATTCGTTTCGTTCAGTGAATTACGCGTAAATTACGCTTCGACAATCGCCAGGATGTCGCTTTCAGAGATGATCAGAACTTCTTCGTTGTCGATTTTCTCGGTTTTTGCACCGTAGCCTTCGCTGAAAATCACCAGATCACCCACTTTCACGTCCAGCGGCTTAATCTCGCCGTTGTCCAGGATGCGGCCATTGCCAACAGCCAGAACTTCACCACGGGTTGATTTGCCTGCTGCAGAGCCGGTCAGAACGATACCGCCTGCTGATTTAGCTTCAACTTCTTTACGCTTGACGATAACGCGATCGTGCAACGGACGAATTTTCATTTGATAGCTCTCCTTTGAGAAGTCCAATCATTCATTTTTGGGTTGAACGCCGGGCTTGAGGGTTCCGGCCTCGTGCAGGAAGAGATAGGGGGCAGACAGGGGACTTTCAAGGGCAAAAAAATAAAAAATTTTTGTTTGTGCTACAGATGCTTAAAAAGAATACAAATAAGGCGGCTTCCGCCGCCTCGCTTGTTTCAGCGATCTTTATCGTGACCGATGCGATCCTGATCTTTACGCTCAAATTCACCATCCATCGTTACACCGCTGTCTGGTCCCTGCCCCGGACCGCGCCAGACGCGCAGATGCGGCATCAGCCTCAGCGTCAGGAGCTTTTGCACCGGCGGCAGCAGCAGCAGCAGGCCGAGAAAATCGGTAAAAAAGCCGGGCAGCAGCAGCAGCACACCGGCGATGATCAGCGAAACGCTTTTGATCATCTCTGCCGCCGGGCTTTCATTACGCGCCAGCTTCTCCTGCATCAGCATAAAGTTTTTCATGCCCTGATTTTTCACCAGCGACACACCGATACAGGAGGTGAAAATCACCAGCAGCATCGTCATCAGCACGCCCAGCGCATGAGCGACCTGGATAAACAGCGTGATCTCAATCCACGCCAGGGCAAAAAAGAGTAAAAACGGTAACCAGCGCACCGGTGTCTCCTGTGAGTTGGGCCACCTCGCGATAAGCCAGGCGGCAGAAACAGAGCGATCGTGACGATCATAGGTTCAGAGATGGGCACCTGCGCGGTGAATTTCAACCGTACCGGCCAAATATTTCCTTTTGACATAAAAGTGAGAGATACATCACATATCGTTGTTACCACTCGCCGGGCAAATGTCCGTAAAGTGATCTGTGTACGAGCATTTCTGTCGTGACAGAATATGATCGTGCCCGCCAGCCCGAAGATGGATAAAATGTCGGCACTGGTATTCCACGACAATATAATTGCTTCACCTGCGTGTTATTCGCTCTCCATCCATGCCGGATGCGTGGCGGTATCAGAGCAGCAATAATAAGAAGGTAATCATGGCGAACAACATTCGTATCGAAGAAGACCTGTTAGGCATGCGTGAAGTGCCGGCGGATGCTTACTACGGTGTTCATACTCTGCGTGCGATTGAAAATTTCTATATCAGTAGCAGTAAAATCAGCGACATTCCTGAGTTTGTCCGTGGCATGGTGATGGTTAAAAAAGCAGCCGCGCTGGCCAACAAAGAGCTGCAGACGATCCCACGCAACATTGCGAATACCATTATTCAGGCCTGCGATGAGGTGCTGAACAACGGCAAATGCATGGATCAGTTTCCGGTGGATGTTTACCAGGGCGGCGCCGGCACCTCGGTGAACATGAACACCAACGAAGTGCTGGCGAATATCGGTCTGGAACTGATGGGCCACCAGAAAGGTGAGTATCAGTACCTCAACCCCAACGACCACGTTAACAAATGCCAGTCAACCAATGATGCCTATCCGACCGGCTTCCGAATCGCGGTTTACGCCTCTATTCTCAAGCTGCTGGATGCGATTGCGCAACTGAGCGAAGGCTTCCAGCGCAAGGCCGTGGAGTTTGAAAACATCCTGAAAATGGGGCGCACCCAGCTGCAGGATGCGGTGCCGATGTCGCTCGGCCAGGAATTCCACGCGTTTAACGTGCTGCTGAACGAAGAGACCCGCAGTATTCTGCGCACCGCCGAGCTGCTGCTGGAAGTGAACCTTGGCGCAACTGCAATCGGTACCCGCCTTAACACGCCGGATGGCTATCAGCAGCTGGCCGTGCAGCGTCTGGCAGAAGTCAGCAATCTGCCGGTGGTGCCGGCGGAAGATCTGATTGAAGCAACGTCCGACTGCGGCGCCTACGTCATGGTGCATTCAGCGCTGAAGCGTCTGGCGGTGAAGCTGTCAAAAATCTGCAACGACCTGCGCCTGCTCTCCTCCGGCCCGCGCGCGGGTCTGAACGAAATTAACCTGCCGGAACTGCAGGCGGGCTCCTCGATCATGCCAGCCAAAGTGAATCCGGTAGTGCCGGAAGTGGTCAATCAGGTCTGCTTTAAAGTTATCGGCAACGATACCACGGTAACCATGGCGTCTGAAGCGGGTCAGCTGCAGCTCAACGTGATGGAACCGGTAATTGGCCAGGCGCTGTTTGAATCCGTCAGCATCCTGACCAACGCCTGCTATAACCTGCTGGAAAAATGCGTTAACGGCATCACAGCGAATAAAGCGGTCTGCGAAGCCTACGTGTTCAACTCTATCGGTATTGTCACCTACCTCAATCCTTATATCGGCCACCACAACGGCGATATCGTGGGTAAAGTCTGTGCCGAAACCGGTAAGAGCGTGCGTGAAGTGGTGCTGGAGCGCGGCCTGCTGACCGAGGCGGAGCTGGATGACATCTTCTCCGTTCAGAACCTGATGCATCCGACCTACAAAGCCAAACGTTATACCGACGAAAACGAACAGTAACCTGTTTCCGATCATGTCGTCCCGGGCACGCCTGTATACAATACGGCGTGCTTTTTTTATATGTGGCGACTACAACATTCAGGGGGCACGTTCTGCAGCCTGAGGAGAGAAACGGATGATAGCAGTGGAATTGGCAGTGGTATTGCTGGCGATCTGGCTCGGTGCCCGTCTGGGCGGTATCGGTATCGGCTTTGCCGGCGGCCTGGGAGTGCTGGTGCTGACGCTGGTTTGCGGTATGAAGCCGGGCGCGATCCCGTTTGATGTGATCGAAATCATCATGGCTGTTATCGCGGCGATTGCTGCCATGCAGGTTGCAGGCGGCATGGATTACCTGGTCGGTCTCGCGGAAAAGCTGCTGCGCCGCCATCCGCGCTATGTGACTTTTCTTGCGCCGCTGGTCACTTACCTGATGACGCTGCTGGCCGGCACCGGCCATACCGCGTTCTCCACGCTGCCGGTTATCGCTGAAGTTGCCAAAGAGCAGGGCGTCAGGCCATCGCGCCCGCTCTCTATCGCGGTGGTGGCCTCTCAGATTGCGATCACCGCCTCTCCGCTCTCTGCGGCAGTGGTATTTTTTGCCTCCATACTGGAACCCCGCGGCGTCAGCTATCTGGCGCTGCTGGGCGTGGCGCTGCCCTCAACCATGGCGGCAATCTTCTGCGCCGCGGTGATCACCAACTTTCTCGGTACAGAGCTGAAGGATGATGCTGTCTATCAGACGCGGCTTGCCAGAGGCGATGTCACGCTGCGCGGTAAAAAAGTCTCTGCAACCCGTCCCGGCGCGCGGCGCGCCGTGCTGCTGTTTCTGACCGGCATTGCAGCAGTGGTGCTCTATGCCACCGCCATCAGCGACAGCGTGGGCCTGATCGCCAGCCCGGTGCTGCCGCGTAACGAAGCGATCGTGGTGTTTATGCTCACGGTCGCGACGCTGATCTGCCTCACCTGCCGCGTGGACAGCAGTGAGATCCTCAGCGCCAGTACGTTTAAGTCGGGCATGAGCGCCTGTATCTGCGTCATGGGCGTGGCGTGGCTGGGTGACACCTTTGTCAAAGCGCATCTGAGTGAGATTCAGAGCCTGGCCGGCGACATGCTGCAGCGCTATCCCTGGATGCTGGCGCTGGTGCTGTTTTTTGCCGCCACCCTGCTCTATTCGCAGGCGGCAACCACCAAAGCGCTGATGCCGGCAGCGCTGATGCTCGGCGTCTCGCCGCTTGCGGCAGTGGCCTCGTTTGCTGCGGTATCAGCACTCTTTGTCCTGCCCACTTATCCGACGCTGCTGGCGGCGGTAGAAATGGATGACACCGGTTCGACGCGAATCGGTAAGTTTGTCTTTAACCACTCCTTTATCATTCCGGGCGTACTGGCCATCGCCTTCTCGGTTGCGTTTGGCTTTCTGTTTGGCAGTCTGATCCTCTGACGCCGTTACATTGTGAAATCCTGTGCCGAAGCGGGCGTGTTATGCTCACCGCTTCTGCACTACCGGAGTTGATTAATCTGTTATGGCTGCATCTCTTTCCCGCCTGCTGACGCTCTGCCTGACGTTACTGCTGTGCCTGTCGGCTCAGGCCGATCTCTTTGCGCCAAAATCCACCAGCCGCTTTGTGCCGGTTGATCAGGCTTTTCAGTTTGATTTTTCTCAGCGGGGCTCAACGCTGACGCTGAACTGGCAGGTCAGGCCCGGCTACTATCTCTATCGTCAGCAGATCAAGATCGCGGCTCAGCACGCGCAGCTGGCTCCGCTGACGCTGCCGCCCGGCGAAGCGCATGAAGATGAGTTTTACGGCAAAAGCGAGATTTATCGCCAGGCCGTGACGCTGCCGGTCACGCTGCAGCGGGCAGATGCGGGTGCCACGCTGACGGTAACGTATCAGGGCTGTGCCGCAGCCGGCTTCTGCTACCCGCCGGAGAGCCATACCGTTCCGCTGAGCGCCGTCAGCGGCGGCAGCGTGCCGGTTACTGAGCCGCCCGCCGCCGCCGCGCCGTTGCCCTTCTCTCCGCTCTGGGCGCTGCTGATCGGGATCGGTGTTGCCTTTACCCCCTGCGTCCTGCCGATGTACCCGCTGATCTCCGGTATCATCCTTGGCGGCGCACGACGCTACACTACCGGCCGCCTGCTGGCGCTGGCGCTGGTCTATGTGCAGGGCATGGCGCTGACCTATACGCTTTTAGGCGTTGTGGTCGCCGCTGCCGGGCTGCGCTTTCAGGCGGCGCTGCAGCATCCGTACGTCCTGGCGGGTCTGTCGCTGCTGTTTATTCTGCTGGCGCTATCAATGTTTGGCCTGTTTTCCCTGCAGCTGCCCGCCAGCCTGCAGACGCGGCTCGCGCACTGGAGCAATCAGCAGCGCGGCGGCTCGCTGCCCGGCGTGTTTATCATGGGTGCGCTGGCCGGACTCATCTGCTCCCCCTGCACCACTGCGCCGCTCAGCGCAATCCTGCTGTATATCGCCCAGAGCGGAAATTTGTGGGCCGGTGCCGGTACGCTGTGGCTCTACGCCGTGGGAATGGGGCTGCCGCTGATCGCCGTGACGCTTTACGGGCATCGTCTGCTGCCCAAAAGCGGCCCGTGGATGCAGACGGTGAAAGAGGGCTTCGGGTTTGTCATTCTGGCGCTGCCGGTATTTCTGCTGGAGCGTATTCTCGGTGATACCTGGGGCCTGCGGCTCTGGAGCCTGCTGGGCGTGGCGTTTTTCGTCTGGGCATTTATTCACAGCATGCATGCGCGCGGCAAGTGGCGCGTTGTGCCGGTGGTGATGTTAGGGGCAGCGTTGATCATGGCGCGGCCGCTGCAGGAGTGGGCATTTGGCGCCGCGGCAAGTCAGAGCATGGCCCATCTGCCGTTTAAGCGCATCAGCAGCAGCGCGGAGCTTGAGCAGGCGCTGCAGCAGGCGCAGGGGCGCATCACCATGCTCGATCTCTACGCCGACTGGTGTGTCGCCTGTAAAGAGTTTGAGAAGTATACCTTCAGCGATCCCGCGGTCGGTAGCGCACTCGCTGACGTGCAGCTGCTGCAGGCGGATGTCACTGCGAACAGCGCGCAGGATAACGCCCTGCTGAAGCAGCTGCAGGTGCCGGGATTACCGACCCTTCTGTTTTTTGACGCGCAGGGCCGCGAGATCCCGGGCTCGCGCATCAGCGGCTTTCTGCGTGCGGCAGCGTTTCGCGCGCATTTGCAGAATCTGCCGCGTTAAACGACACTGGTTCAGCCACCGCCCGCTCATCGACGAGCGGGCCGATATTCCAGAGGAGAGTCATGTGCAACGCGAACAAATTCTGGAGCATGCGCTGAATGTGCTCGAACAACATGGTCTGGCGGCCACCCTGTCGCTGCCACAGCTGGCAGGTGAAACCGGACTCAGCACCGAACAGCTGACCCGCTACTGGCCCGACTGCGATGCGCTGCTCTATGACGCACTGCGCTATCACGGTCAGCAGATCGACAGCTGGCGACGTCAGGTGCAGCTGGATGAGCGGCTCAGCCCCGCGCAAAAGCTGATGGCGCGCTATGACGTGCTGGCAGAGTATGTCAGCAAAGGCCGTTTTCCCGGCTGCCTGTTTATTGCTGCCTGCAGCTTCTATCCGCAGCCTGATCAGCCGGTGCACCAGCTGGCAGAGCAGCAGAAACGCCACTCGTGGCAGTTTACCCATGAGATACTGGTTGAGCTGGCGCTGGATAATCCCGCAATGGTGGCTGACCAGATGGAACTGATCCTTGAAGGCTGCCTGAGCAAACTGCTGGTGAAACGCCACGTACAGGATGTGGCAACCGCCCGGCGGCTGGCGGAAGATGTCTTTAGTATTGCGCTCTGTCGTCAGAACGGCGCGCTGGCCTGAAAACCGGCTGACATGCCTGAAAAGCAGGCAGTCAGTCACGGATAGCGCGCTTTTTTGCTAAAACCCGTTGACGATATGCGGCCATTAAGGTTTAATGCGCCCCGTTGCCCGAATAGCTCAGTCGGTAGAGCAGCGGATTGAAAATCCGCGTGTCCCTGGTTCGATTCCGGGTTCGGGCACCAAAATTCAGAAAACCCAGCCTTATGGCTGGGTTTTTGCTTTTCTGCATTGTTCATTCCGCTTTGCCTGCACTTCCTGCGCACCGTGCCCGGTGCCGTCCTGATGGTTTTACATCAGTAAAACCGTAGAGCGCCCTGATGTCTCTTCTTATAGTGGCTGACAAATACACTCTCTGTCTGCCTGGCGTCCTGCATCAGCTTCCGCCTGTCCGGAACAACGCTGGCAGCGGAATCGCGCAGGAGAAAAGACAGCATGAAAATTGCTTTTGACGTGGACGTTATCCGGGATCTCGGCATTACCCGGATGGTGCATCAGGTAGCAGAATGGGGCTATAAATACATTGAGCAGTCGCCTCATCCGCAGATCAATCCCTTTTATAAACACCCCAAAGCCAGCCGCGAGATCCTGCGCGAATATAAAAATGCGCTGAATGCCACCGGCACTGAAATCTCTTCATTCATCACGGTTTATCGCTGGTCGGGACCCGACGAACTGCGGCGTCAGGCGGCGGTAAAAAACTGGAAGCGCATGATTGAGATTGCGGTTGAAATGGGCGTGCAGGTTATCAACACCGAGCTCTCCGGCAATCCTAATGAGCCAGAAATCTGTGAAGAGATGTTCTACCGCTCAATGGAAGAGCTGCTGCCGATCGTCGAGCGTGAAGGGATCCGCATTGAAATTCAGGCGCATCCGTGGGATTTCTGCGAAGAGAGCAATGAAACGGCGGATATCGTGAAGTCGTTTCGCAGCGATAACGTGAAGTATATCTACAGCGCCCCTCACACCTTTTATTATGACAAAGGCAAAGGGGATGTGAAAAACATGCTGCAGTATGCCGGTGACGATCTCTCGCATATGCTGATTGCCGATACCATGAACCATACCAAACACTGCCGCTATATTGTGAATCCGCCCGGCGTGGACGCGACCATTCACCAGCACGTCGCGGTCGGCGAAGGGGAGGTAAACTTCGACGCGCTGTTTGAAGCGCTGCGCGAAATGGACTTTGCCCGTCGCAGCTTCAAAGTCGGCGGTGAGTCGATTATCTCAGCAGCCCTCTTTGGCTATCCGGAGAAGATGCGCTATCAGGCGGTGGAAACGCGCGAACTGATTGAGCGCGAGCTGCTGAATCTCTGATTGCAGCATCGGGTAGTATTTTCCCCCTGTGCCCTGCAGGGGGAAACGCACCGCTTACATCGCGCCAGGCTTCACCGCGCCCTTCTGCAGCGGCACTATTATCACCGCCATATCAACATCAAAGCTGCGGATCTCCTCCTTTAGCTCACACTTCAGAATGCCCTGTCTTGTCAAAATATCCCGTTCTGGCAGGCTGTCAGAACGCAGTTTTTGATGGAATTCACTCAATTGACAACTCCCCTCCCTAAAGGAAGGGATTCTTGTTTCGCGGAGTCGAACCTTACTACCTGAGAAGGCATTAAGGATTTACAGACTCTCCACAAGCTAACACTGCCAGCCCGGCAGCTTTGATATTCTTCGCGGCGTTAACGTCACGATCATGGGTTGCCGCGCATTCGGGGCACGTCCACAACCGCACGTTAAGCGCCAGTTTCGGCAGGGTGTGCCCGCACGCACTACAACGTTTAGTAGACGGGAAAAACTGGTCAATCGCGACAACAGAACGTCCAGCCCATTCGCCTTTGTACTGTAGCTGGCGAACAAACTCACTCCAGCCCGCATCCGCTATCGCTCTGGACAGTTTAGGGTTGCGTATCATGTTTTTTACTTTCAGGGATTCGACGCAAACAACTTGGTTTTCGTTAATCAGTTTGCGGGATAGCTTGTGCAGCCCATCCAGACGGCAATCGGAAATCTTCGCGTGGATGCGGGCGACTTTGGTACGGGCTTTGGCGCGGTTCTTTGAGCCTTTTTGTTTTTTGCTCAAACGGCGTTGTAGCAGTGTCAGGCGCTTCGCATATTTAGCGGTGTGGCGGGGATTGCCGGTTTTAAATCCGGTGTCAGTAACGAATAAATCTTTTAAACCAACATCAATGCCAACCGTCTTAGCGGTGATTGGCAGTGATGCGGGTTCAAACTCGCACAGGCACGAAACAAAATAGCGTCCGGGAGCGTCTTTGCTGATGGTGACAGTAGAGGGCGCACACGGCAGCGGGCGAGACCAGCGCACGTCTAATGATGTTTTGCTCTTTGCCATATACAACTTGCCATCACGGTATTTAAACGCGCTGGCGGTCAATTCCGCCGCCTGTTTATGGCGTTTGCTTTTAAACGCTGGATATGCGGAACGCCCGGCGAAGAAGTTAGAAAAGGCGCTCTGCTGGTGGCGTAGCGACTGCTGGAGCGGCACACAGGAAACATCATTCAGCCAGGCAAATTCAGGCTCTTTTTTGAGCGCTGTTAATCGGGCATTGGCTTGAATGTAGCCAACCTTCTCCTGGCGCTCATAGTAAGCATCGGTGCGCCAGCGAAGGATTGAGTTATAGACGAAACGGACGCAGCCAAAAGTTTGAGCCAGAAGCTCAACCTGATCGGGCGTGGGATAGAACCTGTATTTATATGCGCGTTTCATAGTTTCACATAATACGGAGTAAAATGTGAGAATACAAAAGATGTTAGGTCGGTTAGCTCCCCCTTACCTCCCCGCCCTGAAAGGACGGGGTTTCACGGGGGCATCCCGATGAAAACAACCACGCTGGCCGGACTGGCGAAGCGCGCAGGCGTTGGCGTCGCAACCGTGGATCGGGTGTTAAACGATCGCGGCGGTGTCTCACCCGCCATGACGCGAAAAGTGCTACAGGCGGCCCGGGAGGCGGGCTTAAAACGTATTCTGCCGGAGGAGCATCGTCACAGCTGGCAGATCGAGGTCATCCTGAGCGGCAACGGCTCCTTCTTCTTTCAGCAGCTGGCGCAGGAGTTTGCCCGCCTGGCGGATGCGCTGGGCTACCGGCGGGTCCGGCTGCATCGCACGCTGATCCCGGAAGATGCCCCGGAAAAACTGGCAGCACACATCGATTCCGGCAGTAAAAAGCGGGACGGACTCATTGTTTTTGCCCACGCCAGCCCGCTGATCTATCACGCGCTGGCCGCCTGCAAGGCGCGGGGCGTGCCGGTCATCACGCTGGTCAGCGATCTGCCTGACGCGGCGCGGCTCTGCCACGTCGGCATCGATCAATACAAAGCGGGGCGCACGGCGGGCCTGATGCTAGGCAGTATGGCGGCCCGTACAGGGGACGTGGTGCTGATCAGCGGTCGTGCTGACTACCTTGCGCATCAGCAGCGCATTGAAGGTTTTCAGCAGGTACTGGCTGAGCGCTTCCCGGAGCTGCGACTGCGTGAGATCCTCGCCGGTCAGGACGATCGTGAACGCATCAGCCGGCTGCTGGAGAAAACGCTGGCGGGATCGCGCCAGATCGCCGGACTCTATAACACCGGCATGGGCAATACCCAGATTTATGAAGCGCTGGCGCGCCACCGGCTGTGCGGCAGCACGGTTTATGTGACGCATGAACTCTATGCGACCACGCGCCAGCTGCTGCAGCAGCGTATTCTGACCCTGACGCTCGATCAGAATACGCAGCGCCACGCCGAACTCGCCCTGACGCTGCTGCTGCGGCATCTGGAAGAGCGTGAGCAGCCTGATACTTACGCGCCCGGCAAAGTCGACTTTATGCTCTATACCCAGGAGAACTGTACCTGATCTGACCGGCACGCTCACCGCCAGCGCGGTTAAATGGGCGCGGGATTGCGCTGCTACACTCAGTGGCAGCACAACGCTCACGACCATAAGGTGAAATGACGATGTCAGATAATCAGTATCAGCCCGCAAAAGTCTGGACCTGGGAACCGGAAGCCAAAGGCAACGGTGCCAAAACCAACCGCCCCGCCGCTGGCGCCACGCATGAACAGGCGCTGCCGGTCGGTCAGCATCCGCTGCAGCTCTACTCGCTTGGTACACCAAATGGTCAGAAGGTCACTATTCTGCTGGAGGAGCTGCTGGCGGTGGGTGTGAAAGAGGCAGAGTATGACGCCTGGCTCATCCGCATCGGCGAAGGCGATCAGTTCTCCAGCGGTTTTGTTGATGTGAACCCTAACTCCAAAATTCCGGCACTGAGTGACCACTCCGTGACGCCACCGCAGCGGGTATTTGAATCGGGTAACATCCTGCTCTATCTGGCAGAAAAGTTTGGCTACTTTATTCCGGAAGATGTGGCGGGCCGCACTGAAACCCTGAACTGGCTCTTCTGGCTGCAGGGCTCTGCGCCCTATCTTGGCGGCGGCTTTGGCCACTTCTACCACTATGCGCCTGAGAAAATTGAATACGCCATTAACCGCTTTACGCTGGAGGCGAAGCGCCAGCTGGATGTGCTGGATCGTCAGCTGGCTGATCACCGCTTCCTCGCAGGCGACGCCTATACCATCGCTGATATCGCAACCTGGCCCTGGTATGGCAACCTGGTGCTGAACGGCCTGTATGGTGCAGCAGAGTTTCTGGATGTGCAGGCTTACACCAACGTGGTGCGCTGGGCGAAGGAGATCGCGGAACGTCCGGCGGTAGTCCGCGGGCGCAAAGTTAATCGCGCCTTTGGCGCTGAGCCGCAGGATCAGCTGCTGGAGCGGCATGACGCCAGCGATTTTGAGCACAACACCGAAGATAAACGTCAGGCACGGGGAGAGAAGTAATGACCGCTTATATGGTAATGATTAAGGATGAGACGCTGGACAAAGATGAGCTGGCAACCTATTCACAGAAAGCGGGCGACGCGCGGGGCGATCATCAGATCACGCCGCTGGCTTTCTATGGCGAACAGGAAGTGCTGGAGGGGCGCGATGCTGAAGGCGTTGTCGTTCTGGCGTTTGCGGATATGGACGCCGCGCGCGCCTGGTATCACAGCCCGGCTTATCAGGAAGCGAAAGCGCACCGCGTGAAAGGCGCTAACTACCGCGTTATCCTGGTTAACGGCGTCGCATAACGCGATGCCGACAGGCAGACCGGCACCCTGCTGCCGGTCTGCTGATATGCCCGGCGGCGTGATGCTGCTCCGGGCACACTCATCTACACGCCGCTTTCATTCTCGAGCTTTTGCCGTTTGCGCAGATGCGGGAAAAGCGTCATCCAGACGGCTACCACTACCAGCGTCCCTATTCCGCCCAGCGCAGCCGCCGGTACCGCCCCCAGCCACGCGGCCAGCAGGCCCGATTCAAACTCCCCCAGCTGGTTAGAGGTATTGATAAAGATAGCGTTGACGGCGTTGACGCGGCCACGCATATCATCCGGCGTATCCAGCTGTACCAGCGCACCGCGGATCACCATGCTGACCATATCGAACCCTCCCAGCGCAGCCAGCGCCAGCAGTGAAAGCCAGAGCTGAGTTGAGAGCGCAAACAGCAGCGTCGCCAGACCAAAACCGGCAACCGAGCCAAACATAATCATACCGACATGCTTTTCCAGTTTATTGCGGCTAAGCCAGACACCCACTACCAGCGCCCCGACTGAAGGTGCGCCGCGCAGCATACCCAGCCCCCACGGCCCGGTATGCAGAACATCCTGCGCAAAAATCGGCAACAGCGCCGTGGCGCCGCCCAGCAGGACGGCAAACAGGTCAAGCGAGATCACGCCCAGCACATCTTTGCGTTCACGGATAAAGCGCACGCCGGCGAACATATTGGTCAGGTTCATCGGCATACGCGACTGAGGCGGCCGCGCGTAGCGCAGGCGGCTAATCAGGACAAGTGAGAAGAGATAGAACAGCGCTGAGACGCCATATACCACTTCAGGTCCGGCGACATACAGCAGGCCCCCCAGCGTCGGGCCGACGATCACCGCTGCCTGACCCCCCACTGAACTGGCCGCCATGGCGCGGGCCAGAACCGGCGGCGGCACCAGCGCCGGCAGCATTGATGTAATGGCCGGCCACTCCAGCGCTTTTGCCACTGAGATCAGAAATACCAGTCCCCAGATCTCTATCCTGCCGGCCCAGTGCAGCAGCGTCAGCGCCACCAGGCCAAGCAGCGCTACCCACTCAATCAGCTGGCCCACCAGAACAATACGACGGCGATCGTGCTGATCGGCCAGATGACCGGCCGGCAACGCCAGCAGTACCGAGGGTAAAAACTGCATTAAACCGATCATGCCCAGCGCCAGCGCACTGTGTGTCAGCGCATAGATTTGCCAGCTGACCGCCACTGAAAACATCTGGAAGCCGAATGACGAGCAGGTGCGCGCCAGCCAGAAAGCCACAAACGATCGATGCCGCAGCAGTGACGCTTCTGCAGCAGTGCTTTTTATACCTGTCATATGATCCCATCCTGAAATAATTAACTGATTAGCGTCATTGCACTAATCTGGTCAGAAGCCAGGCAGCAGCTTCTGTTATCGTTTTGTCTCTCTGAGAGTGCGCGATAACACTCTGGCAGGCAATGGCGGGTTGTGCGCTTTTGAAACAGCAGGTTAACCGCCTGAGCAATAAACATTGGCCTCTATATATCAGGAAGGTTATTGTTATCGATGGAAAACAGGTATTAATTTATTGATTACTGAATTAACAGCTTAATTATCCTTTTTAACGCCAGGAATATCTCTGTATCAGAGACAGGTAAAAAAAGGTGATTTGGCACTCTCTTTCGATCTATATTAGCCGCCGGTAAATTACAGACATAACACGCATTTATAATAAAACATATCGTTCCGGTTAATAATTTTTTTGCAGAGATACATGAAAAACAGTACTTATAATCCTTATGTTACTGAGCGCATTCATCGCTTTGACAACACGCTGTGCGGCGTGTGTTATTCAGCACCCTTTATGCATTGCGAGCAGGATGCTGATACATTACTTAATGGACATAACATAATTGCTTTGCATAATCAGTTGCCTGACAGACCTGAATTAATAATTATTCCGCTGGCGGGAAATAGCCTGATGGAATTTTTGCGCGCCCCGGAAAATTATCCGATGCTGCAGGCTGCGCACGTCCGTCTGGCAATTGATTATGCAGGGCTGCTACAGGGTGGTGCTCCCCTGCTTGCCGTTGCGCACCACTTCTCATTCTGGTTGTGCGATCTCGCGCCGCCGGGAACAGAATGGAAAAAAATCGTGGCGTTTCCATTTAGCGGCGTGGTTTTAGCTGAAGATTTTTTTAACGATAATTACCTCAAGTTCAGCTTTCCGTTTTTAATTGAGTCTCTCAGGGAAAGAGAAGCAGATGTTATATTACGTACCGCACAACTGACGCTGAATAGCGAACATTACCAGCGTCTGCAGTTAAGCGGCTGGCAGCAACAGCGCACACCCGGCACGCTTTTTTAGGGTAACCGTTTACACAATCTGCTACTCCGCGGCGTGGCAACCTGATTTGATCGGAATTAACGCCGCTATTCCCCCATAAAATGTCGCAGGATTTAGCCAGACAGAGTTAAAACCGCTAAAAAAAGCAAACTCGTTAACGTTTTTAAGATAAAATTTAACGCAAAGGGATCATCTGGCGTCACGGAAGAACGCTGCGTGAACATTTCTGCTCACTTCGTACTCTATGTCGGGAAACAGCCTGAAGCGTTGTTTCCTTTGTTTTTCTATGGCAAAGAAAGAGGTCAATATTATGGGGAAAGCTTCCTCATCTTTTGGCGTAATCCGCTTACTCACGGTGCTGTTCGCACTGCTGACAGGCGCGTTTATGCTGGTTGGTGGCGTTTGGTTAGCTACCATTGGAGGTTCCTGGTACTACGTTATTGGCGGTGTGATGATGCTGATCACCGCTGTTCTGCTCTGGCGTCGCAGTAGCGCCGCGCTGATGCTGTATGCGCTGCTGCTGCTCGGCACGCTGATCTGGGGCGTATGGGAAGTCGGCTTCGACTTCTGGGCGCTGGCACCGCGCACCGATGTGCTGGTGATTTTCGGTATCTGGTTGATCCTGCCTTTCGTCTGCCGCGCGTTTAATCCTGCCGGCAGAGGCGCGATGCTGGTGGCGCTGATTGCCAGCGTACTGGTTCTGGCGTGGGCCGTTTTCCACGATCCGCAGGAGCTGAATGGCGAACTGCCTGCTGCAGCGGCCACTTCACAGACTCAGCCTATCAGCAATATTGCTGATGCTGACTGGCCGGCGTATGCGCGCGATCAGCAGGGCACCCGTTTCTCTCCGCTGAAGCAGATCAACACCAGCAACGTTAAAGAGCTGCAGGTTGCCTGGCAGTTCCAGACCGGCGATCTGAAAAATGCTAACGATCCGGGTGAAATCACTGATGAAGTAACGCCGATTAAAATCCGCGACACGCTCTATCTCTGCTCACCGCACCAGATCCTGTTTGCACTGGATGCCACAACCGGTAAGCAGAAGTGGAAGTTTGATCCGGCTCTGAAGCAGAATCCGACCTTCCAGCACATCACCTGCCGCGGCGTTTCCTATCATGAAACCCCTGCAGCAGCGGATAGCGCGGCAACTCAGCCGGCACTCTGCGCGCGTCGCATCTATCTGCCGGTCAACGATGGTCGTCTGTTTGCACTGGATGCGGAAACCGGCGAACGCTGCCCGTCATTTGGTAACAACGGCGAGCTGGACCTGCAGCACAAGCAGCCGGTTACTACCCCAGGTCAGTATGAACCGACCTCGCCACCGATTATCACCGATACCACTATCGTGATCGCCGGTGCCGTAACCGATAACTACTCTACCCGTGAGCCATCGGGTGTGATCCGCGGCTTTGACGTCAACACCGGCAAACTGCTGTGGGCATTCGATCCGGGCGCGAAAGATCCTAACGCGATTCCGGAAGATGAGCACACCTATACCCTGAATTCACCGAACTCATGGGCACCGGCGGTTTACGATCCGAAACTGGATATCGTTTATCTGCCAATGGGCGTGTCTACTCCGGATATCTGGGGCGGCAACCGTACGCCTGAGCAGGAGCATTATGCAAACAGCGTTCTGGCGCTGAATGCCACCACCGGTAAGCTGGTCTGGTCTTATCAGACCGTGCATCACGACCTGTGGGATATGGACCTGCCTTCTCAGCCGACGCTGGCTGATATCACCGATAAAGATGGCAACACCGTTCCGGTGATCTATGCACCGGCGAAAACCGGTAACATCTTTGTGCTGGATCGCCGCAACGGCAAGCTGGTCGTACCGGCACCGGAAACCCCGGTTCCGCAGGGCGCAGCGAAAGGTGACCACGTATCACCGACGCAGCCTTACTCTGAGCTGACCTACCGTCCTAAGCAGAATCTGACTGACAAGGATATGTGGGGCGCGACGATGTTTGACCAGCTGGTGTGCCGCGTGATCTTTAAACGCCTGCGCTATGAAGGTCCATTCACGCCGCCATCTGAACAGGGTACGCTGGTCTTCCCGGGCAACCTCGGCATGTTTGAATGGGGTGGTATCGCCGTTGATCCACATCGTCAGATTGCTATCGCCAACCCGATGGCGCTGCCGTTTGTCTCAAAACTGATCCCACGCGGACCAGGCAACCCGGCTGAGCCACCGAAAGGTGCGGAAGGCGGTTCCGGTACTGAAACCGGCGTGCAGCCGCAGTATGGCGTGCCGTTTGGCGTTGAGCTGAATCCGTTCCTGTCACCTTTTGGCCTGCCGTGCAAACAGCCAGCCTGGGGTTACATTTCAGCGGTGGATCTGAAAACCAACGAAACCGTGTGGAAAAAACGCATTGGTACCGTGCGCGACAGCGCGCCACTGCCGCTGCCGTTTAAAATGGGTATGCCAATGCTGGGCGGCCCAATCACCACGGCGGGACACGTTGCCTTTATCGGCGCAACGGCAGATAACTATCTGCGTGCGTTTGATACCAACACCGGTGAAATGCTGTGGCAGGCGCGTCTGCCAGCCGGTGGTCAGGCAACGCCGATGACTTATGAAGCGAACGGCAAGCAGTACGTTGTCATCGCGGCTGGCGGTCACGGCTCGTTTGGCACCAAACTGGGCGACTACGTGGTTGCCTATGCGCTGCCTGATACGAAATAACCTTTCGTAACAGCAGCATAAATCAGGCGGGCCGGTGGCCCGCCTTTTTTATGCCTCCTGTTTCTCACGCACCACGCTGCGTACCAGCAAAGCACACAGCGCCATCATCAGCGCGGTGATCAGAAACACCGGCTGCATCCCAACTGCTCCGCTGACGATCCCGCCGCAGAGCGGCCCGGTCACCTGTCCGGCATACTGTGCCGAGGTTGCATAGCCCAGCATTTTTCCCGTCTGCTGCTGCGGGACATGGTGGCGTATCAGCGCAGTAATACAGGGCAGCAGCCCGCCCAGTGCCATACCCATCAGAAAACGCAGGCCGGTAAGCTGCCATACGTGGCTGATAAAGGCCTGCGGGATCAGCAGCAGCGCGCTGACTGTCAGCCCGGCAAACAATACACGGCCGTGTCCGATACGATCCGCCAGTCGCCCGGCAAGCGGCGCAGCGATAATGCTGCCCAGCGCGGCCGCCGCCATCACAATCCCGGCGTTGACGGTTACCGCGTGCTCGCCCTGCACAAACTGCGCAATATAGAGCGTGATAATAGGTTCGACAGACATGGTGGCAAACATCATCAGCATCGCCGTCAGCCACATCAGCCGTACCACCCGCAGGTTAGCAGGCTGCTCTGGTGCGACCTGCCCTGCCTCAGCCGCGCGTTCTGGCTGCCGCGGCGCCTCTTTCAGCAGACACGCCGTGCCGAGAAACGCAAGGAAGATCGCTGCACCCGTCAGCCAGAAGGTGTGACGGATGCCGATCAGCGGCGGCAGTATTCCGCCCAGCAGCGGCCCCGCGACGTTGCCTGCCATAATGCCCGCTGAGAGAATGCCCAGCGCCCAGCCGGTGCGGGCTTTCGGCGTCTGTGCGGCGACCAGAATCGTAGAGCCGGAGGCATAACCCCCCAGCAACCCGGCCAGCAGGCGCAGCGCCACCAGCTGCCAGGGGGCGGTGGCCATACCAATCAGCGACATGGCTATCGCCATGCCCAGACTGGCGCGGATCAGCATCAGTTTGCGTCCATAGCGATCCGCCAGCCGGCCCCATAGCGGGGCCGTCAGCGCGGCGCTCAGAAACGTGGCCGCATAGGCGGCACCTGACCAGCGGGCGATCGCCGCCGGTTCCTTAATACCAAGCTGCTGAACATAGATCGGCAGAAACGGCAGCAGCAGCGTCATCGCCACAATGGTAGTAAATGACCCCAGCGTGCAGACCAGCAGGTTGCACTTCCAGTGTTGCTGTTCAGCTGTTAATGATAATGATGCGTGTGGCATACCTTCTCCCGCCGGCTGTTTTTTATCAGGCTAACAGCGCAAAACGGCAGAAAACAGGCGGCGCAGAACAGTTACCTGTCAGCCCGCCACCGTTGCCAGACAGCAACAATCAGGGATCATGCAGCGCGGTGATAAGCGCATCGCACAGCTGTGTGACCGGCGATGAAGGCTGCGGCTGTTCTTTCAGTAGCAGGTAGCTGTGAAAGCGATCCATCTGCCAGTCGCTCAGCACCGGCTGGATATCGCCGCGCGCCAGCGCCTCACGCGTCATATAGGAAGGCAGATAGGCAATGCCGCCGCCAGCCAGCGCGGCATTGAGCAGCGCCATACTGTTATTGGCGCGGAAGCGGCTGCGTACCTCCAGCGCCAGCCGCTGCTTGTCACGCCGGAACGGCAGAGCGGCGGTATGTGCCGGACCGTGAAACAGCAGCAGGTTGTGGCGTGTCAGGGTGCGCGGATGATCAATCAGCGGATGCGCGGTCAGATAGCCGGGCGTAGCGTAAAGGCCCCAGTCGATAGTACTGAGTTCGCGCCAGGCGCCTCCCTGCGGTGCACGGCTGCGGATCGCGATAGTGATATCTGCGTCAGGGTGAGGATCGTCGCTGGTGGTGAGGTCCAGATCAACATGCAGATGAATATGGCGGCGAATAAAAGCGTCCACCACCGGCGCCACACACTGACAGCCAAATGTTACCGGAGCCTGCAGGCGCAGATTGCCGGCCGGCAGCTGATGCAGCTGCTGCACAAACGTATCCGCCTGATGCAGCTCGTCCAGCATGCGCAGGCAGAATGGGTAGTACGCCTGGCCGTGCCCGGTCAGCGCCACATGACGCGTGGTACGCTGCAGCAGTTTGATCCCCAGCCGCACCTCCAGCCGGGCAATTTCGCGGCTGACATAGGATTTAGAGACGCCGAGAATGCGCGCGGCTTCGCTGAAACTTTGCCGCTCTGCCACGTGCGCAAACAGCAGCATGGCTGTCAGATTATCACCAGGGTTCATGGGTCCGGCTGTCAGAGAAACATGCCCCGCAGCTTAAAAGGTATTGTGCCGTTCTGCATCCGATTTTCTCTCCGCCGCAGGCCGGCCGGTACGGGCACCGTCCCTTATACGGCGACGGCAAACGGCAGCAGCAGCCGCTCCGGCTCAACGCGACGCTGACGACGCAGCTGTCCTGGCGTGACGCGAAAGTAATTTTTAAAGGTCCGGGTGTAGGCCTGCTGCGTATCAAAACCGTAGTTCATGGCAACCTGCAAAATAGCGTCGTCACTGTTGAGCAGCGTTAACGCCGATTCCGTCAGGCGGCGCTGACGGATATACTCAGCCAGTGAAAAACCGGTGTGCTGACGAAACAGGCGCTGCAGGTGCCAGCGTGAATAGCCCGATCGACGCGCCACCTCATCCAGATGCAGATCGTGGCCTAAGTTATCTTCAATCCACTCCAGTAAACTACGGATAAACTCTCGCTGATTCATCGCACCCTCCGGCTTAACAGCCTGTTCCTGAGTGGCCACTGTAGCGCAGGAGATTTATCCCTTAATTAGCGAAGAATTAGCGCAGAATTAGCAAAGCGGGCAGCGGCAAAAATTCAGCGGCGATAATTGTTTGCTAATAAAGCGGCGTTACACTGCCCGACACTGATAAGGAGACTCCATGCGCGTGCTGCTGGTAGAAGATGATGAAATGATTGGTGCCAACCTGCAGCAGGCGCTGGAAGCTGCAGGCTGGTCGGTAGACTGGGTGCGCGACGGCCGGTTTGCCTCGCACGCCTGGTCGGAAAGCAATTACACCTGTGTGCTGCTCGACCTTGGCCTGCCGCGTGAGGATGGTCTCGACGTACTGCGGCGCGCCCGCGCGCGCGGTGATATGACGCCGGTACTGGTGCTGACCGCCAGGGACAGCGTCGCCCAGCGCATTCAGGGGCTGGATAGCGGCGCGGATGATTACCTGCTCAAGCCCTTTGATCTGCAGGAAGTGTTTGCACGTATGCGCGCCATCACCCGGCGCCGTCACGGTGCCGCCGACTCGCTGCTCGGCAGCGGCGACGTGCAGCTGGATATGATGACGCGGGAAGTGCTCTATAAGGGCCAGCGTGAACAGCTCACCGCTCGCGAATATGCCCTGCTCTATGCGCTGCTGGAGCGACCCGGTGCGATCCTCTCACGCGAGCAGCTGGAGAATCGCATCTATGGCTGGGGCGAAGAAGTCACCAGCAACGCCGTTGATGTGCTGATACACGGTATGCGGCGCAAACTGGGGAACGAAGCGATCCGCAACGTTCGCGGCCTTGGCTGGCGGGTACCGGCACAATGAAAAATTTTACGTTTCTGCGCTCTCTGCGCAATAAGCTGCTGATGAGCCTGGTGCTGCTGCATCTGGCGATGATTGGTGGCGTGACCTGGTACTTCTTTCACTGCTACGGCGACATGATGGGCTCGATGAAAGACGATCAGCTCGCAAAAGTGGCCGACGTCTGGTCAGCCAGCCAGACGATGCCCGCGCTGATGCCGACGATCCTCGATCAGGACAGGCTTAAAAGCGCTTATATCGTCCAGCTGTGGGATACGCATCATCAGCTGCGCGCCAGCTCGTGGCCGGCGCTGCAGGCACCGCTGCAGCCGGTTCACGGCTGGTCCGATTTGCGTCTTGGCGACTGCGGTGACGACTGTGAATGGCGCGTCTATACCCGTCCCGGCGAAGCGGGCAGTGAAATCGGCACCGTGCAGGTGCTGCATAATATCGGCTACATGAAAAGCCTGATGGTGAAGCGCGTGCTGTCGGCGGTGATCCCGCTGATCCTGATGATGCCGCTGTCGCTGCTGCTGATCTGGCTGATCGTACGCGCCATTACGCGCAATCTGCTGGTGGCGTCCAGGCAGATCGCGGCGCAGGAGAGCCTGCATCCGCATACGGTGTCGCCGGATGGCCTGCCTGACGAAGTGCTGCCGCTGGTCGCCGCCTACAATGCGCTGCTGGATAAACTGCGCGCCGCCTGGTCCGCCCAGCGGCAGTTTCTGGAGGATGCCGCACACGAGCTGCGCACGCCGGTTACCGCCGTTACGCTGCAGCTGGAGAATCTGCGACAGCATATTCAGCCTGGCGAGGCGCGCCGTCAGTTTGATCAGCTGGAAGCGGGCGTAACCCGCACCCGTCATCTGGTGACACAGCTGCTGGATGTGTCACGTCAGGAGGATCGCTCCGCGGTGCCGGCAGCGGAAACGATCGAGATCGACGATCTGCTGAAGGAGAGTATTGAACAGCTGATGGTGGTTGCCGATAAGCGCGGCATCGATATTGGCTATAGCGGCAGCGCACGTTACCGGCTGCAGGCCAGCCGTTCTGAACTGCGCACCCTGTTTGATAACGTTATCGGTAACGCCATGCTGCATACGCCTGAAGGAAGCCTGGTGGATGTGCTGCTGCACCGCGCAGACGATCGCATTGTGGTGGATATCGTCGATAACGGTTCCGGCATGCCGGAGTCGTTTCTGGAGCGGGCGTTTGATCGCTTTACCCGTTCGCCGGATGTGCAGGCGCAGGGCAGCGGTCTTGGCCTGTCGATTGTGCGCAGCGTGGCGCAAAAGCATCAGATGCAGGTGGCGCTGTCTAACTGTCTGACGCCGGAAGGTGAACGCTGCGGACTGCGGGTGCGGGTGACGCTGCCATAGCATGCGGTGCGCTTAGCCGCGCGGGGCTGTGTACGGCAGCGCGGGGCACTGAGGGATTCCGCCCGCCGGGCTTTTGGCAGTTTCAGCGGCGCTTGCGCACGCGGACGGGCTAAGGGGCGGGTGGGCGCGCCCCTTAGCAATCCGCGCCCCGCGCCGTCCTCGCGAATTCCCGGACGCATCCCTCCGGCCTTAACGGACCGCGCGGATTCGCTCCTGCTCACCCCGCGCTCTCGCCGGCGTCCTGCCGGCTCGCCCTGGCCGTCACGCTGCGCCCGGCGCTGCGGATGGCGCCCCCCTCCCCGCCTGCACATTCATTTTTTTCATTCTTAAAAGTGGGGAAGCCTGAAGCTCAGGCGCAGTAGTGCCAGCCATGAAAAAACAACATAACGAAAAAAAGAGCAGAAGCGGCGGGAAGCGCCATCCGGGTCCGCCGAGGGAAGGCGCGGTTCCGGGATGAGCCGACAGGACGTCGGCGAAAGGGCGCGGTGAGCAGGAGCGAATGGCGGCCGGTCCCCGGGAAGCGGGCGTGAGCGAGGGAACCGCGCAGCGGCGGGCGGGGCTGGCGCAGGGCCGGGGAGTGCAGAGGGCGCGGCCAGGCGTCCTCTGCCCGGTCGCCGCGCCGGGGCAGAGGCAGCTGCCGCTGCTGACGGCGAACGGAACCGGTGCCTGTCCCGGAACCGATGCCTGTCCCGGAACCTCCGCCCCGGGGCACAGGCTGCCGCCGCCGCTGACGGCGAACGGAACCGGCGCCAGCCTCCGTGGCGAACGGAACCGGCGTCCGCGCCCCACTCCCAATCGTATCTCTTCGCGACCACGTAAACGGTTGCGGAGTTCCGTTCGCTGCAGATAGAATATGTGATAAACCTCACAAAATAACTGAATCCTATTGCAACACTTTTTGACAAATGTGATGAAAATCTATTTTCTAACGCTCTGTTACAGGCACATTACGCGGGCCTGACGGCTGACAGTTCGCACGCGTTACCGCCGCATACTGCTCAATGCCCGGGAACGTACTCATCCGATCGTGGCATTTCTGCGGCGATCCTCAGCAAGTGGTCAAACAATAATGAAATTTAAATCGTTGATAGCAGGTGCATTACTGATTGGTAGCGGAATGGGCGCAGCGCAGGCAGAGAGCGATCCGCAATATCTTTCTGACTGGTGGCATCAGAGCGTAAACGTGGTGGGCAGTACCCATACCCGTTTCGGACCGCAGTTTAATAATGATGTCTATCTGGAATATGAAGCCTTTACCAAGCAGGAGTGGTTCGATTTTTACGGCTACATCGATTTGCCGAACTTCTTTGGCGCGGGCAACAGCAACGCAAATGGCATCTTCGATCACGGCACGCCGCTGTTTATGGAAATTGAGCCGCGCCTGTCACTGGACAAGCTGGCGGGTACCAGCCTGGCGTTCGGTCCGTTTAAAGAGTGGTTCTTTGCCAACAACTATATCTACGACATGGGCCGCAACAGCGACAACCGTCAGAACACCTGGTATATGGGCCTCGGTACCGATATTGATACCCACAGCGACGTTGGTCTCTCGCTTAACGTCTACGCCAAATATCAGTGGGAAAACTACGGCGCAGCCAACGAGAACAGCTGGGATGGCTACCGCTTCAAGGTAAAATACTTTGTGCCGATTACCGACCTGTGGGGCGGTAAGCTGAGCTATATCGGTTTTACCAACTTTGACTGGGGCTCCGATCTGCGTGACAAATCTGACCGCTCGCGCACCAGCAACTCGGTGGCCTCAAGCCATATCTTATCGCTGAACTACGACCACTGGCACGTCTCTGGCGTTGCGCGTTATTTCCATAACGGCGGTCAGTGGGCAGATGGTCAGGAGCTGAATTTTGGCAAGGGTCCGTTTGAAGTGAAATCAACCGGCTGGGGCTACTACCTGGTGGTGGGTTACAACTTCTGATTATGACGGGTTCGCCTCTCCGGACATCGCGCCAGAGAGGCGAAAACAGAGAACTTAATCCTGCGATTTCACGACGTTGATGCGCCACGGAATGTTGAACTTATCGATAAACATGCCGAAGCCATCTGACCAGAACGTTTTCTGCCATTCGGTCGTGATTTTGCCGCCGGCAGAGAGTTTATCAAACCACTCTTTGCCCTCTTTCTCATCGGTAGTTGCCAGACTTACCGCATAACCGGCATGCTCAGACGCCGGTGGCTTGCTGGTATCACCGTCACTCAGCATCAGCTCGCCCTGACCAATTTGCAGATGTGCATGCATAATTTTTTCCGGCGGCAGCGGCGGTGCAGACTTGTCGCCCACCTGCTCCCCCTGCTCCGGATTATCACCGAAGGTCATTTTTTGCAGCACTTTGCCGCCGGTGGCCTGCAGGTAAAATTCGATGGCTTCTTCACAGCGACCATACAGAAACAAATAAGGACTTACTTGCATCGTTCCCTCCGCTTATCAGTTAGTGAGCTTTTTGCACTCACCGCTAAGTGTAGACGATCGCGTGCAACCCGCGTCTGCTCTGCCTTCAGGCGATCTGCACCTGTTTTTTACCCATAAAAAATCCGGGCACCAGGCCCGGATAATTAACGCACTGCAGGCGCGTTTACTTCTCTAATGCGTGAATATCTGCGCTGCCCTGATAAGGCTGTACCGTTTTATCCTTACGCTGTTTCGCCACGTCCCCGGCCGTTACGCGGGTGGTGACGCCATTACCCCAGCTGCTGCGGATAAAATTCACCACGTCCGCAACCTGCTGGTCACTGAGACGCCAGCCAAATGCCGGCATGGTGATGGCTGTCGGTGCGCCTTTGACGCCTGGCAGCGTACCGCCCACCAGCACAATGTGGATCAGCGAGGCAGGATCCTCAGCCATGACAACCGGATTGCCGCGCAATGCCGGATAGAAGCGCTGATAGCCCGAACCATCCGTTTTATGGCACGCAGCGCAGCTGTCCACATAGACCGATGCCCCCGGCTGGCTGTCATCACCGTGCCACAGCGCTTTCGCTACCGTGTCATCCGGGGTAAATACCGCCTGCTGCGGATCTCTTGCGCCCAGCGACTTCAGATACTTCGCAATCGCGCTGATATCCTCATCGCTGAGGTACTGCAGGCTGTGTTCAACCACCTCGGTCATGCCGCCAAACGCGGCGGTGTGATCGTTACGGCCAAAGCGCAGGAACTGCTTCAGCTCCTCTTCACTCCAGCGGCCGAGTCCGTCACGGTTATCGCCTCGCAGATTGCTGGCGGTCCAGCCATCAATCGGGGCGTTACTGCCGGCAAGATAGTCGCTGCCGTCACCGTTGTTCAGCGCTTTCTCTTGCATCGTAATGCTGCGCGGCGTATGACACGCCCCGCAGTGTCCGAGCCCCTCAACCAGATAGCGACCGCGCGCCAGCGCCGGATCTTCCTGCGCGGCGGGCTGGAACGCTTTAACGTCTGGTGCAAAGATGCCGCGCCAGATCGCCAGCGGCCAGCGCATGGAGAGCGGCCAGGGAATGTCGCTCTCTTTGTTCGCCTGGCTGACCGGCGCAACGCCCTGCATGAAATATGCATAGAGCGCTTTCATATCCTCATCGCTGACCACCGCGTAAGAGGGATAAGGCATGGCCGGATAGAGCGTATCACCATTTTTTGCGACGCCATGACGCACCGCCTTCTGGAAGTCGTCGTAGCTGTAGTCACCGATGCCGGTCGCTTTATCGGGAGTAATATTGGTGGAGTAGATTGTGCCAATCGGCGTCGCCATTGCCAGTCCGCCGGCAAACGGCTTGCCGCCCGCGGTGCTATGGCAGGCCACGCAGTCTCCAGCGCGCGCCAGATATTCACCGCGTTTGATCAGCGATTCGCTGGCCGTATCGTCAGCCAGCGCACTGAACGTCAGAGTGCCCAGCATCAGGGCCAAAACTGATTTCATCATCGTCATGTTCCTTATGCCTGTACCAGCGGCCCCGGGTTTTTCAGATACTGTTCGCGGATCGCCTTCGCTGACCAGTAGCTCAGTGCAGCGACCATACCGGTCGGGTTATAGCCCAGCCCCTGCGGGAAGGCGGATGCCCCCGGTACAAAGACGTTTGGCACATCCCAGCTCTGCAGATAGCGGTTTACCGCGCTGGTCTGCGGATCTTCACCCATGATCGCACCGCCGCTCATATGCGTGGTCTGATAAGAGGTCGTATCAAAATGGGTACCCGGCGCTTTGGCGGAGCCAATGATGGTTTTCGGGTTCATCGCCTCGGTGATCTTACGCATCTTGCCAATCATAAACTGCGCCATTTTGATGTCGTTATCCTGCCAGTCAAAGGTCATACGCAGCAGCGGCTGGCCGTAAGCATCTTTGTAGTTAGGATCGAGGTCGAGATAGTTAGCGCGATAGGACTGGTGCGCGCCGTGCGCATCCATTGAGACGTGATGCGTATAGGTATCCGCTACCGCTGCTTTCCACTGACTGCCCCAGCCTGGCGTGCCGGCAGGCGTCGGCACGCCGGAGATAGGCTTAGTGCCAGCCTGGTTTACCCAGAATGGTGAACCGCCCACGAAGCCGTGCGGGCCGTGATCAAAGTTGTCTGCGTTAAAGTCATCTACCGCAACACCCGCACCGCCTGCGCCGATAAACGGGTTAGTGGTGGTGTTTTTATCAAACAGCGCTTTCAGCGTTGAGAGATTCTGATAGGCGAAGTTGCGCCCTACCACGCCCTCATTAGTGATCGGATTATATGGTTTGCCGATCCCGGACAGCAGCATCAGGTGAACGTTGTGGAACTGGAATGCGGAGAGGATCACCAGATCGGCTGGCTGCACCACTTCACGTCCCTGACCATCAAGGTAGGTCACACCGGTGGCGCGCTTTTTATCATCGGTCAGATTGACGCGCAGAACGTACGAATTGTTGCGCAGCTCAAACTTCGGCTCCTGACGCAGTGCCGGCAGGATATTGACGTTGGGTGACGCTTTGGAATACATGTAGCAGGCGTAGCCGCTGCAGAAGCCGCAGAAGTTGCACGGCCCCATCTGCGCGCCATAGGTATTGGTATAAGGCCCGGAGGTGTTTGCTGACGGCATATCATAAGGGTGATAGCCAACCGACTCCGCCGCCTGCGCAAACAGCTGCGCAGAGTAAGTACGCTTCTGTGCCGGCAGCGGAAAGTCGCTGGAGCGATCCGGCGCAAACGGGTTGCCGCCGTGTGCTTTGTTGACCACTTTACCGTTAACTGACCAGGCGCTGCCTGAGGTGCCAAACACCTTTTCGGCTTTGTCGAAGAACGGTTCCAGCTCATCATAGCTCACGCCAAAATCCTGAATGGTCATGCCTTCCGGGATAAAGCTTTTACCGTAGCGCTGCTCATAGTGGCTGCGCAGATTCAGCTCAACCGGATCGACGCGGAAATGCACGCCAGACCAGTGCAGGCCCGCACCGCCGGTGCCGGTGCCGGGCAGAAAAGCCGCCAGCTGGCGATAAGGCACTGCGGTCTGCGACGCATCATGACGGATGGTGACGGTGCTTTTGGAGAGGTCCTGAAACAGCTTTTTGCGGACGTTGTAGGTCAGTTCATCAATTGACTGCGGATAAGAGCCATCCGGATAGGTGTCGCGATGCGGACCGCGCTCCAGCGCAACGACGTTAAGACCCGCTTCGGTCAGCTCTTTCGCCATGATGGCGCCTGCCCAGCCGAACCCCACAATCACTGCATCAACTTTTTTTAGTTCGTTTGCCACGCTTACGCCCTCGCTCCGCGAATATCGACTGACGGGAACGGATAACGTTCACCGCGCTCTACCCAATCCATAAAGTCGGCGCGGGCGCCCGGGAAGCCAATCAGCTTCCAGCCCACCATGCCCTGGTTGCCGCCATGGATCGGATCGCAGAAAAAGCCTTCGCGGGTATTCTGCAGCAGATAAGAGAAGAAGGTTTTTGCCGGCAGCTGGGCAAACTCAGCCTTACCGGTTTCAAAGGCGCTCAGCAGCGCATCCTGCTGTTCACCGCTCAGGCTGGCGAACACCTTGCCATGCTGTTTTTGACTCCAGGCGTTGGCATCGGCAATGCCTAAGCGATAGATCTGCTGCGGCACCAGCGGCAGCTGATAACCCAGCTCTTTCGGCATATCGGGGTGAAAAGGTCCCTGCATATACCAGTTGCTGCCGGTAGCGTAAGGCGTATTCATCTGACGATCGATAAATTCCGGTACGCCAGCCTCCAGTGCCCCCGGCCCGCGCTCATCGCTGGGGATCAGCCGCGCCACGGCAGCTGTAATGAAAGCAAACTCTTCGGCGGTAAACCAGCCTGGCTGATAGTCGCATGCCGGCTGCGCTGACGCCGGTACTGCTGTGTCGCGGGCGGCAGCAGGTGCCACCAGCGCGCCCATGGCAGTTGAACCTACCGCTACAGCGGGTGCCAGGGTGATTGTCCTCAGCAGGAAATCACGACGTGAATGACCCTTTTTTTGTTCTGACATGACATTGCCTCAGTACCGCATATAATGCGGCATGGAAGGTTAAGTAGTTGCGTTGTAATGGTTTTTATTCTTGACTTAAGGGATACAGCACGTTTGTTACCGGTAACAAGACGACAATTGTAACACCGAAACGGTAACGAATTTAGTTTTCCGAAACAATTACGCACAAAATACTTAACATTTTCCCGCCCCGGTTTACATTCCGGTGGCGGAATTGTCATGCTCAGAAACAACCCACTACAGACAGATAAACAAAAATAGCGGTATAAACGTGTCTACACCACAGCGGAGTGCTTATGTTTAAATCCTTTTTTCCGCGGCCCGGCGCCTTTTTCAGCTCGGCAGCGATTTGGAGTGTGATTGTTCTCTTTGCCTGGTTTGGCTTCTTCAGCGATCTGCCGGCGCACTGGCCTGCGCTGCAGGCCGCGATGCAGCAGCCGCTGCCGACCAATGCCAGCCGGTTTATTCACGCCAGCCAGCTCTGGTTTTACGGCTATTACTGGTCAGCCGTCGCCCTGTTCGCCATCGCGTGGATGATAATCGATCGCCATCCGTGGCAGCGCTGGTCGGTCTGGGGTACAGCACTGATCATCTTTGTCACCTGGTTTAACGTTCAGGTCAACGTTGCGGTTAACGCCTGGTATGAACCGTTTTACGATCTGATCCAGAAAGCGCTGACCAAAGCGGGTGCCGTACAAATTAACCAGTTTTACAGCGAGATCAGCGATTTTCTCGGCATTGCGCTTATCGCTGTAACCATTCTGGTCGCCAACGTCTTTTTCATCAGCCACTGGATTTTTCGCTGGCGTACCGCAATGAACAGCTACTACATGCATAACTGGCAGCGGCTGCGGCATGTAGAGGGGGCGGCACAGCGTGTGCAGGAAGATACCATGCGTTTCTCCACCACGCTGGAAGACTGGGGAGTCAGCTTTATCAAAGCGATCATGACGCTGGTGGCGTTCCTGCCGGTGCTGCTGGCGCTGTCAAAGCATGTCAAAGATATTCCAGTTCTCGGTTCAACGCCCTATGGTCTGGTGATTGCCGCTATTCTCTGGTCACTGTTTGGCACCGCACTGCTGGCGCTGGTTGGCATCAAGCTGCCGGGGCTGGAGTTCCGCAATCAGCGGGTAGAAGCGGCCTACCGTAAAGAGCTGGTGTATGGCGAAGATGATCCGTCGCGCGCATCACCGCCGACGGTGCAGGCCCTGTTCAGCCGGGTGCGCTACAACTACTTCCGGCTCTACTTCCACTACCTCTACTTTAACGTGACGCGCTTTCTCTATCTGCAGGTAGATAATGTGTTTGGCGTGTTTCTGCTGTTTCCGGCTATTGTGGCCGGTGCGCTGACGCTGGGCCTGATGAATCAGATCCTCAACGTATTTGACCAGGTGCGCTCCTCCTTCCAGTATCTGATCACCTCCTGGTCAACGCTGGTAGAGCTGATGTCGATTTACAAGCGTCTGCGCAGTTTTGAGCAGATCCTGCAGGATATTCCGCATCAGGAGATGCTGCGCGAGGCGGCTAAAGAACCGGCCGGCGAATAACGGGCGACAGCGCCCGTCTTCTGTCTGCTGAGAAGACGGACGCTGCTCCCGGCTGTATCCGTCCGGCGGGCTACTCAGCCTGCCATTACCTGAAACACTTTTTCTACTGCATACGCACCGGGATCTTTTACCCCATCCAGACTCTGCTGATTAAGATAGGCTGAACGTCCCGCCTTTGCACTGTTCATCTGTGCCGTGGCCTCTGCACCTTCTGCCGCCGCCTGCGCGGCAGCGGCCAGTGATTCACCCGCCACCAGTTTTTCCAGCGCCGGCTGCAGCGCGTCAATCAGCGTGCGATCGCCTGGCTCGGCGCCACCATAGTGCTTCATGCGCTCCAGCCCCTGCATTAACGCCTCCGGCAGCGAGCTGCCCTCTTCCAGATGCTGGCCGGCAGAGGTAAACAGAATCGACATCAGTACGCCGCTGGAACCGCCCATCGCGCCTGCCAGCTGCTCGCCAATCAGCGCAATCAGCGTTGGCAACTCATTCAGCGGCAGCTGCTTCTCCTGCAGGGCGCGCTGAATACGTTTTGCACCCGCCGCGAACGTGGAGCCGGTATCACCATCACCGACTTTTGCATCCAGCGCGTTCAGTTCGCTCTCCAGATCGATGAGTGTCTGCGTGACGCGCGTGATCCAGCCCGCCACCTCATCATTTTCTGAAGGATCGAAATCGAGCGCGCTGCTGACTTTCTCTGCCGTCTGCAGACTGATGGGCGCAAACTCATAAGGCGCTACCCACCCCTGCACCTGAACCGGTGCCTGCAGCGCCAGCAGGAATGACTCTTCCAGCGCCAGCACAGAGAGTGAAAAGCCCTTCATATCCAGCGCGCTGACCAGCGTAGCGGGACCAATAAGGTGCGTAATACGCGCCGCCAGCGGCGTGCGCAGCACTTCGCGCGTCAGCAGCGCCAGCTCCAGCTGAGAAAACCCGCCTAAATTGTTGATGAGTAACAGCGCCAGCTTACCGTCCGGCAGCGCCTGCGCCAGTTTATCCGTCATCAGCGCGGTGATTTTTCCGCTGTCCTGCGTATCCAGCGTAATCACACCCGGCTCGCCGTGGATCCCCATCCCCAGCTCGCTGTGACCCGGTGCCACGCGCGCATCGCGCTTTTCTCCGGGAAGATGGCAGGTGGCAAACGCCAGGCCAATGGTGGAAGTGGCATCAATCGCCCGCTGCGCCAGCGCTTTTACCTCCTGCAGTGAATGCCCGTGTTCAGCCGCGTAGCCCGCAATCTTATGCACCAGTGCGGTGCCGGCAAGACCGCGCGGCTGCGGATTATCCGGCAGCGCAATATCATCCTCCACCATCACCAGCTCAACGTGATAGCCCAGATTTTTGGCTTTTTCGGCGGCCAGACCAAAATTAAGGCGATCGCCGGTGTAGTTTTTAACGATCAGCAGACAGCCTGCGTCACCGGTCACGTTGATAATGGCGTTAAGGATCGCTTCCACGCCGGGCGAAGCGAAAATATCGCCGCAAACGGCCGCTGTCAGCATGCCTTTACCGACAAACCCGGCGTGCGCCGGCTCATGACCCGATCCGCCGCCTGAGATCAGCGCCACCCTGCTTTTATCCCAGTCTGAACGCACCACTACGCGCATCTCATCGCCTAAATCGAGACGACGCAGGTTACGCCACGGCGTGCTGAGTAAAATACCTTCAATGGCTTCGTTAACCAGATCGTTCTTTTCATGCATAAAAAACTGGCTCATTGCCTCTCTCCCCCTGGTGTAGTTGTCACTAAAGGTAGCGCATCTGTGCAGAAAACCGGCAAAGCAACGCGCGGAAATGCAAAGGGCGGCACACGCCGCCCCTAAATCAGAAAAAGCCCTGCCGCAGCACTTTAGCCGTGCTGTCTGACGCGCGTATAGAGGGTTATCGCCGCCAGCAGCATCATGACGCCGCCGGCCCCCTGCAGGTCAAACATCCAGCCGCCCGCCGCCGCGCCCGCCGTGATCGCCAGCTGAATAGTCGCCACCAGCAGCCCGCCGCCGGACTCTGCATCATCAGGCACGGCACGCGAAATCCATGCCGACCAGCCGGTGGGCATGGAGCCAAATGCCAGTCCCCACAGCGCCACGCCGGCGCCCACCAGCCACGGCAGCTGCGCCATGGCTGAGAGCACAACGGCCGTCACGCTCATCAGCAGCGCCATGCCGGTCAGCGTCAGTGAGAGGCTGCGCGTGACCAGCACGCCTGCCAGCGAGGTGCCAAAGAAGTTAGCCACCCCAAACGCCAGCAGCGCAAGCGACAGCTGATTAACGTTAAGCTGCGCGCTGCCCTCCAGGTAAGGTCGCAGGTAGGTAAAGAAAGCAAAATGTCCGGTGAACATCAGGATCACCGCCAGCATCCCCCAGCGCATCACGCCCTGCCGCAGCAGATCAAGCACGCCGCCGCTCTGCGTCCGGTTTTCCGGTGGCATGGCCGGTAGCGTGAAGCACTGCCACAGCAGCGCCAGCACGCCCAGCAGACCCGTCATGAAAAAGATATTGCGCCAGCCAATCACATCGCCGAGATAGCTGCCGAGCGGTGCCGCAATAATTGTCGCCAGCGAAATACCGCTAAAGACAATCGACAGCGCGCGCGGTACCTGCTCCGGCGGCACCAGCCGCATGGTGATGGCGGTTGAGAGCGTCCAGAAGCCGCCAATCGCCATGCCCAGCAGCACGCGTGCCAGCAGGATCATCGGCAGGCTGTCAGCCACGGCCACCAGCAGCGCTGAGGCGATAAGCAACAGGGTAAACGCCAGCATCACCAGACGACGATCGAACCGCCGCGTCAGGGTACCAATCACCAGGCTGGTGAGCAGCGCGACCAGCGCGGTTACCGTCACCGTCTGTCCCGCCTGACCTTCGCTGACCTGCAGCGAAGCCGCTATCGGCGTCAGCAGGCTGACCGGCAGAAATTCAGCGGTAATCAGGCCAAACACGCCAAATGCCATAGCAAACACGGCGCCCCACGCAGGTTTTTCTGCCACCACGCGGGCCGTTGTCAGCTCACTTTCCAGACTCATGTGCGATCCCCATCACAAAATAATAATTTCCGCTAAGGATAGAGCGCTGCAGTAAGACGATCTATGATACAGAAAGTTTATTACTTGATAATTCGTCTGGATTGCAATGAGCCGCTATGAAGATCTGACCAGCGAACTGCTGATGGGCATGCGCCTGTATGGCGTAAAATATCAGCGGATTGCGCTGCATGCGCCTTTTGGCCTGCAGTATGACGAGGCGCCAGGCCGGGCGCAGCTGCATTTTGTCGGGCGCGGTACGCTGCTGCTGCGTGCCGCCTCCGGTACGCTCTATCCGCTGCAGGCGGGTGACGCGTTACTGATCCCGCACGGAAAAGCGCATGCGCTGATCTCAGATGAGACGGCGCACTGTGAACCGATCGCCACGTTTAACAGTAAGCCCATCTGCCCCAGCGTCTGCGCGATCAACGATGCGGCAGACGCCGATCTCTGCCCGGCGGACAGCGATGTGATCCTGTTCAGTGCCTGTATGGCATTTGAACTGGGCGGGATGCAGCCGCTGGTGCACACCATGCCGGATGTCATGCTGGTCAGTACCCTGCTGGGACAGTATCCGGAGATCCAGCCGATTCTGGATGCGATGGAGCGGGAAACCCGCCAGCGCAAAGCGGGTTTCGCCGGCATTCTTTCGCGGCTGGCGGATGTGGTGGCCGCGCAGATCGTGCGCGGCTGGGTGGAGAACGGCTGCGGCGCCGGCAGCGGTCTGGTTCAGGCGCTGCGCGACCCGCGCCTGAGTCTGGCGATGGCGGCGATGCACCGTGCGCCGGGCGAAAACTGGACGGTGGAGCGGCTGGCGCGCGCCTCCGGCAGCTCGCGTTCGGTATTCGCTGCCCGCTTTCAGAACGCCACCGGCATGACGCCGCTGCGCTATCTCACCGACCTGCGTATGCGGCTGGCGAAAGAGCGTATTATCGCTCAGGGCGAGGCGGTGGAGAACGTGGCGTTTGAGCTGGGTTATGGCTCGCTGGCCGCGTTCAGCCGCGCCTTCAAACGGGTAACGGGCACGTCACCCGGCGCACTGCGCGCCGGGCGGGAAGTGGCGTGAGCGTTAGCGGAATACGCTAATCGCCTCAACCAGACGGTTCGCCTGATGCGCCATGCGGGTTGATGCTTCTGCGCCTTCAGCCACGCGCGCGGCGTTCTGGTGGGTGATATCATCCAGATCTTCTACCGCCGTGCTGACCTCGCTCAGTGCCGTGGCCTGCTCGGCGGTGGCCGCGCTGATCTGCGCAATCAGCGTCGTCACATTTTGCACCTGGCTGACAATATCCTGCATGGTGCGGCCCGCAGCAGCCGCATAGTCGTTGCCTGACGCTACGCGGCTGGCGCTGGTCTCCACCAGCGTTTTGATTTCGCTGGCGGCTTTTGCGCTGCGCTGCGCGAGATTGCGGACTTCACCCGCGACCACGGCAAAACCTTTGCCCTGCTCACCGGCACGTGCCGCTTCTACCGCCGCATTAAGCGCGAGGATATTGGTCTGAAACGCGATGCTGTCAATCACGCTGGTGATGCTGGCGATGCGCTTCGCGCTGTCGGCAATATCGCCCATCATTCCCGCCATCTCCTGCATCACCTCGCCTCCTTTAATGGCGGCGTGGCTGGTGGTGCCCGACAGCGCATTCACCTCGCTGGCGGTTTCAGTGTTGCTCTTCACGGTAGCCGTCATCTCATTCATGGTGGCGGCCGTCTGCTGCACGTTAGCAGCTGCCTGTTCAGTCCGGCGGGAAAGCTCACTGTTGCTGCGCGCCATCGCATCACTGGCGCTGAGTACGTTGATCGCCTGACCACTGACATCATCCACCAGCCAGCGGAACATCAGCCCCAGCTGACCAATGGCGCGCAGCGTCATGCCGATTTCATCCACGCGGTCGGGCTGATCGACTTTATGGCTGTTACCGGTCGCCACGCTGAGCGCCTGCTGGCACATCCGCTCCACGGGGCGCGAGATCTGCTGCTCCAGCCAGAGGCTCGCCAGCAGCAGGCAGAGCGCGGTTGCGACGCTGAAGCCGCCGAGCGCCAGCGCCGTGAGACCTGCACCCCAGGCGCTGCCGGCTAACAGCGGCAGCAGCAGCAGCAGCGTTGAACGAATGCGCCAGCGCAGCGGCAGCGTTTTCAGCAGCGACGTGGCGCGACGCCAGCCGCTGCCGATAATCAATCCTTTATAGAAGCAGCGTCCTTTACTGCGCCCTTCGCGAAAATCGCGGTACAGCGTTTCAGCCTGCTGCACTTCTGCCGCTGACGGTTTGGTCCGTACTGACATATAGCCGCGCACGCACCCTTCACGCACCACCGGCACCGCATTGGCCCGCACCCAGTAGTGGTCACCATTTTTACGCCGGTTTTTCACCAGCGCACTCCAGGGCTGCCCCTGTTGCAGCGTATGCCACATATCGGCAAACGCTTCGGGCGGCATATCCGGATGACGCACCATGTTATGAGGCTGGCCGTTGACCTCTTCCGGCGTGAAGCCGCTGACCTCAATGAAAGCGTCGTTGGCATAGGTGATATGGCTGCTGAGATCGGTGGTCGACATCAGCGTCGCATCATCGTTAAAAATGAATTCACGCTGTGTGACGGGCTGGTTGTTGCGCATACAGAGATCCCTGGTTAATTCCGGCTAATAAAAATTACTCTGGATCTATCGGCTGATGAGCAGGATGACTTAAGCGCTGATGATTTATTTCTTGCTGCTAAAAAAGCGTTGAATCTGCAACCCGTTGTATACGGTGGGAAAAGAGGTAAAGCAAAAGCGGGATTCTGCGCCGCAGCTCACACTATTATTTAGCCGCGATGGAGAAAACGGTAAAACCTGACGGGCGCAGCAGCGTGCGTAACGCCTTTTTGCTGCGCCCGCAGCGGGCATTAACCCAAATCGATATTTTTCATGCCCCACCACCAGGTGAAGAGAAACCCGCCCGTCCAGGCGACCAGCAGACCGGCAAGATAGACCGCCATCCCGGCAAAAATGCCCTGTGCTGAGGTCATCAGCGGCAGCGTAACCAGGCCGGACGGGCCAAACACCGTGTTCATCCCTACCGGCAGGCCGAGCCAGGCCACCAGACCAATAAAAAAGCCGCCCAGCGCACCACCAAAGCAGGCGGTTACAAAAGGCTTGAGGCGCGGCAGCGTCACCCCGTAAATCAGCGGCTCACCCACGCCCAGCAGACCCGGCACAATCGCGCCTTTGATCTGGCTGCGCAGCAGCGACTGCTTTCCGGCTTTGCACCACAGCGCCAGCGAGGCGCCGACCTGTCCTGCTCCTGCCATCGCCAGAATGGGAAACAGCGAGTTAAAGCCCTGCGTCTCCATCAGCGCAAAATAGACGGGAATAAAGCCCTGATGAATACCGAACATCACCGCAATTAAAAACAGCCCGGCCAGAATGGCACAGCCAAACGGATTGTTGTTGAGGTGAATAAACAGCCACGACATCCCTTTAAATAGCTCGCCACCCACCGGCATAATGAACAGAAACGTCACCGCGCCGGTGATCAGCAGCGTCAGCAGCGAGGTGAGGATCATATCCAGATTATCGGGAATGATTTTACGCAGCTGCTTCTCTGTCCAGGCGCCAAATATCGCGGCCAGCAGCACGCCGATAATATTGCCGCGCGGATCGATGGTCAGCCCGAAGAAGTTTTCCATTCCACTGTAGTAGCCAACGGTCGCCTCCGGGCTGTAGCCGAGCACAAACAGCGAGGCGATAATCGCGCCGTTGACGCCGGTGCCGCCAAACGCTTTCTGGGCGTTATAGCCGATCAGAATGCTGAGAAAGGTAAACAGCCCTTTGCCAAACACTTTCATGTAGGCCACGGTCGCCAGCAGCCACGAAGCGTGCTCACCCGGCTGATTAAGGTGAAACAGCTGCTCAGTCAGAGTGGCAAAACCGAGCAGCAGTCCGGCCCCGATAAATCCCGGGATAAGCGGCGTAAAGATGGTGGCAAAGCAGGCGAGAAAGCGGTGCAGCGCACTGCTCTGTTTCGCTTTCATCTGCTGCTTTTGCGCCTGTGCGATCGTCTGCAGATCCTGTGCCGGCCCGTTTTCACTGAGCAGCAACTGCATCTTTTCCGCTGCGGTTTGCGCTTTGCCAGGCCCCAGTACAATCTGCAGCTGGGCGTCACTGACAATGACGCCCAGTACGCCGGGCAGCTGTTTCAGCTGCGGGCTATCCGCCAGCGCGGCATTGACCAGCGTCAGGCGCAGGCGGGTCATGCAGTTGCCACATATCGCTACGTTACCGGGCCCGCCCACGGCCCGCAGAATATCGCGCAGCAGCGTTTCGGTGATTGCAGCCATCAGCGTACTCCTGAATCACGTAATGCGGCGCGGATAAACCCGCGATTCTGCTCCAGCAGCGTGCGCGCCTCTTCTGCCGTCAGGCCGGCGAGCACCATGACAATCGCGGTTTTACAGTGACCGCCGCACGCCGTCAGCGCCTGCTGTGCCGTCGCGTCGTCGCATTCGGTGGCCTGCTTAACGATGTTTATCTGGCGCTGAACCAGTTTCTGGTTGGTGGCTTCCACATCTACCATCAGGTTGCCATATACCTTGCCGCTGCGGATCATCGCCCCGGTGCTGAGCATATTCAGCACCAGCTTCTGTGCCGTGCCCGCCTTCATACGCGATGAGCCGGTTACCACTTCCGGCCCCACAACCGGCGTCAGCGCGACATCAGCCGCCTGCGCCATCGCACTGTCGGGGTTGCAGGTCAGCGCTGCGGTAAATGCACCCTGTTCACGAGCATAAGCAAGCGCACCCAGCACATAGGGGGTGCGGCCGCTGGCGGCAATTCCGACCAGCACATCGCGGGCACCAAAACCGATATCCGCCAGGTCCTGTGCCCCGCGTCCGGCGTTATCCTCCGCATTCTCTACCGCCTGCAGGATCGCCGTATGGCCACCGGCAATCAGCCCTACTACCTGATCGCGCGGGGTACCAAAAGTAGGCGGACACTCGCTGGCGTCCAGGATACCGAGCCGGCCGGAGGTACCGGCACCGCAGTAAATCAGTCGTCCGCCCTGGCTAAAGGCGTGTGCAATCGCCTCTGTGACCTGCGCGATCTGCGGCACAATCGCCTCTACGGCCAGCGCCACCTTTTTATCTTCATCATTAATGACGCGCAGCATCGCTTCCGTACTGAGCTCGTCAATATTCTGGCTGGCCGGATTGCGGCTTTCGGTGATCATCTTATTGAGATCAAGGGTCATAATACGCTCCTGCGAATGAATTATTTATTCCGAAAAACTTATACCACAAAGAATTGTTAATTCATGTGCAGCCGCGCAGAATTTTTTATTTTTACGGCAGCAGGCATAAAAAAACCCGCCAGCGGCGGGTTTTTTTTATGCTTAATAGCGGATCAGGTGGCGCTTTGCGTGCGCAGCTGCAGCTCGTAGGCGGCGGCCTGCTTAGCGTCAAACTGATTTTCCCAGCGGGCGATCACCAGCACAGCAAGCGCATTTCCCACCACGTTCAGCGCCGTACGCGCCATATCCATAATGCGGTCAACGCCTGCGATAAACGCCAGCCCTTCAAGCGGAATGCCCACGCTGCCCAGCGTTGCCAGCAGCACCACGAACGAGACACCCGGGACACCGGCAATGCCTTTTGAGGTCACCATCAGCGTCAGCACCAGGATGATCTCATCAGTCAGCGACAGGTCAATGCCATAAAGCTGTGCAATAAAGATGGCGGCAATACTCTGGTAGAGCGTAGAGCCATCCAGATTGAAGGAGTAACCGGTCGGCACCACAAAGCTGGTAATCGCTTTCGGCGCACCATACGCCTCCATCTTCTGCATAATGCGTGGCAGCACCGTCTCTGAACTGGAGGTGGAGTAAGCCAGAATCAGCTCATCCTTCAGAATACGCATCAGGGTAGTAATACGCAGCTTGCAGAAACGCGCGACCGCACCGAGCACGACAAAGGCGAAAAACAGGATGGCGGCATAAACCAGCAGCACCAGTTTTGCCAGCGGATAGAGCGATGCAAAACCGAAGTTCGCAATGGTCACCGCAATCAGTGCAAATACGCCCACCGGCGCATAACGCATGATCATGTGCGTCACTTTGAACATGGTTTCTGATACCGAGCGGAACAGGCCGACCAGCGGATCGCGATGTTCCGACGGCAGCGCCGACAGGCCCAGGCCAAACAGCACTGAGAAGAAAATAATCGGCAACATATCGCCTTTTACCAGCGAGGCGAAGATGTTCTGCGGGATCAGCGACAGGATGGTGCTGACCAGACCATGAGGGGCGCCCTGAACCGCTTCGGTGGTGGCTTCATATTTAGAGATGTCCACCGTTGCCAGCGTTGACATATCAATGCCGCTGCCGGGTTGGAATACGTTGGCCAGCGTTATGCCGACCACAATGGCAATGGTGGTGATCACTTCAAAATAGATAATGGTTTTCACCCCGATACGCCCGAGTTTTTTCGCGTCCCCGACGCCGGCAATGCCAACAATCAGCGAGGAAATAACAATCGGCACCACAATCATCTTAATCAGATGAATGAAGATATCACCGGCAGGAGTAAGAATGTTGGTGATTAACCATTCACGATCGTCTGGCTGATTATGCAGCACGGTTCCTACGATAATGCCAAGGATCAGGGCAATCAGGATCTGCCAGGCGAGGGTGAGTTTAAAACCTTTCATAACGCGTTATTTCCTCAGTTAAAACCCCTTTGCTCTGCTGCGAAGGTGCAGGAGATGGTACACACAGGGAAGTGAGCAAAAGCCCGATAAAATAGAGGGTTATAATGGGCTGTATTCCGCTTTGTTCTGCCGGCAATTTGCGCCAGCGCAAGGATACAGCCTGAGTTGATACCTGCTGAACAGCGGCCAGATAAGTACCATTTTCACTACGGTAAATGCAACCCCCGGCGCGATAGCTTAAATCGTGCGCAGCTCAGTAGCATAAAATGCTGTTGTGGTTCTGTGGCTATAACCCGCTGTTATGAAAAGCGTTAGTTCGATAATTTTCCGCATAGCTATTCAGATTTGGTGATTTTCTCACCCGGCGCGTTTGCTCAACATTTAATCGCAAAACCGCGTCTTGCCTGCTGCCGGTCGCTGTCAGCAGTGCGCTTTTTTGCCGGCAGAACCGCCGTTTTTGTACGCTTTACTGCATGCCGACAGGTCGTGATCCAGACTGCAAAACCAAAACAAAGCCCCGGCCCCCTCTTCAATTAACCTTTGATTGACATATGATTAACATCTTCAAGGAGGTCAGCCATGAGCCAAATTCACAAGCATCCTGTACCCGCTGCCATTGCAGCGAACGCCCTGATTAATGCCGACGAATATACGGCGCGCTATCAGCAGTCAGTAGACGATCCAGACACCTTCTGGGGTGAGCAGGGGAAAATTCTCGACTGGATCACGCCTTACAGCACGGTGAAAAATACCTCGTTTGCGCCGGGTAATATCTCTATCCGCTGGTATGAAGATGGCACGCTGAACCTTGCGGCTAACTGCCTGGATCGCCATCTGGCGACGCGGGGCGATCGCCCGGCCATTATCTGGGAAGGGGATGACGCCAGTGAAAGTAAAACGCTGACCTTCCGTGAGCTGCATGCTGACGTCTGCCGTATGGCAAATGTATTAACGCAGCTTGAGATTAAAAAAGGCGATGTGGTGGCCATTTATATGCCGATGGTGCCGGAGGCAGCCGTGGCGATGCTGGCCTGCGCGCGCATTGGTGCCGTGCACTCGGTGATTTTCGGCGGTTTTTCGCCGGAAGCCGTGGCGGGTCGCGTGGTCGACAGCAATGCGAAGCTGGTGATCACAGCGGATGAGGGTATCCGCGCCGGACGCGCCATTCCGCTGAAAAAGAATGTTGATGACGCGCTGGCTAATCCGCTGGTGACCAGCGTGAAGAATGTGATCGTATTTCAGCGCACCGGAAAAACCACGGCGTGGCACGAGGGACGCGATCTCTGGTGGCACGATCTTGTCAGCCAGGCCAGCGCAGAGCATGAAGCGGTGGCGGTTGAAGCGGAACACCCGCTGTTTATTCTGTATACCTCCGGTTCGACCGGGAAGCCAAAAGGCGTACTGCATACTACCGGCGGCTATCTGGTCTATGCCGCCAGCACCTTTAAGTATGTTTTTGATTACCATGACGACGACGTTTACTGGTGCACCGCCGATGTCGGCTGGATCACCGGGCACAGCTATCTGCTCTATGGCCCGCTGGCCTGTGGCGCCACCACGCTGATGTTTGAAGGGGTGCCCAACTGGCCGAAACCGAGCCGGATGGCGGAAGTCGTCGACAAGCACAACGTGACCCTGCTCTACACTGCACCCACCGCTATTCGCGCGCTGATGGCTGAAGGCGACCGGGCCATTGAAGGCACCCGACGCAGCAGTCTGCGCATTATGGGTTCCGTAGGTGAACCGATCAATCCGGAAGCCTGGGAGTGGTATTACAAAAAGATTGGCGACAGTCGCTGCCCGATTGTTGATACCTGGTGGCAGACCGAAACCGGCGGCTTCATGATCACACCGCTGCCGGGTGCCACCGAGCTGAAAGCGGGCTCCGCTACCAAACCCTTCTTCGGCGTGCAGCCGGCGCTGGTGGACAACGAAGGCAATCAGCTTGAGGGCGCAACCGAAGGTAACCTGGTGATTAACGACTCCTGGCCTGGTCAGGCGCGCACGCTGTTTGGCGATCATGAACGCTTTGAACAGACCTATTTCTCCACGTTTAAGCATCGCTACTTCAGCGGTGACGGCGCGCGACGCGATGAAGATGGCTACTACTGGATCACCGGACGCGTGGATGATGTCCTGAACGTTTCCGGACACCGGCTGGGCACCGCAGAGATTGAGTCCGCGCTGGTTTCACATCCGAAAATTGCTGAAGCGGCCGTTGTGGGTATTCCGCACAGCATCAAAGGCCAGGCTATTTACGCTTATATCACGCTGAATCAGGGCGAAGAGCCATCAGCGGAGCTGTATACGGAAGTGCGTAACTGGGTACGTAAAGAGATCGGCCCTATCGCCACGCCGGACGTGCTGCACTGGACCGACTCACTGCCAAAAACCCGCTCCGGTAAAATTATGCGGCGTATTCTGCGTAAAATTGCAGCGGGCGATACCAGCAACCTTGGCGATACCTCTACGCTGGCCGATCCAGGCGTAGTAGAGAAATTACTGGAGGAGAAGCAGTCGATCGCCATGCCGTAATCATTGCCCTTATCAGCGGAGAGCATCAGCCTGTCCCCGGCAGGCTTCTCTCCGTTAGTTCACCTTACGCCGTATGCTGTTCACCATCGCACAACCCTGATAACCAGAATATTCAATCCGTTAAAGCACATTAATGTGAGATTTCCGTCTGCTTTGCCTCTGGAGAAACTGTGATGAATGACACCCTGAATCAACAGGAAGCCGTCTGGCAACAAATAGAAAATAACCCCCGTTTTCAGGAACTGGTGCATAAGCGCCAGGCTTTTGCGCTGCTGCTGAGCATCATTATGCTGGTCCTGTATGTCGGGTTTATCCTGCTGATCGCATTTGCGCCCGGCTGGCTCGGCACGCCGCTGCATGCCGGCACCAATGTGACGCGCGGTATTCCGATTGGCGTGGGCCTGATTGTGGTCTCTTTTCTGCTTACCGGCGTCTATGTCTGGCGCGCCAATGGCGAGTTTGATCGCCTGACTAAACAGATCGTCAGCGAGGTAAAATCATGAAGCGCGCGCTCCCGATTCTGCTGGCGCTGGCGCCAGCAGGCGTCCTGGCAGCCGATGCGCTGACCGGCGACGTCCAGAAGCAGGCAACCAACTATGAAGCGATTATCATGTTTGTGGTGTTTGTTGCGTTCACGCTGGGTATTACCTGGTGGGCGTCAAAGCGCACCCGCTCACGCAGTGACTACTACACCGCAGGCGGCAATATTACCGGTTTCCAGAATGGCCTGGCGATGGCGGGTGATTTTATGTCAGCCGCCTCGTTTCTCGGCATCTCGGCGCTGGTCTATACCTCGGGCTATGACGGGCTGATCTATTCGCTCGGCTTTCTGGTTGGCTGGCCAATGATCCTGTTTCTGATCGCTGAGCGGCTGCGCAACCTCGGACGCTATACCTTTGCCGATGTTGCCTCCTACCGGCTGCAGCAGAAACCGATCCGTACCCTCTCCGCCTGCGGTTCGCTGGTGGTGGTTGCACTCTATCTGATTGCACAGATGGTGGGGGCCGGCAAGCTTATCCAGCTGCTGTTCGGCCTTGATTATCATATTGCCGTGGTGCTGGTCGGCATTCTGATGGTGCTGTATGTGCTGTTCGGCGGCATGCTCGCGACTACCTGGGTGCAGATCATTAAAGCGGTGCTGCTGCTGTTTGGGGCCAGCTTTATGGCGATTATGGTAATGAAAACCACCGGTTTCAGCTTTAACACGCTGTTTACTGAGGCGATGGCGGTGCACCCCAAAGGCGCGGCGATTATGCAGCCTGGCGGGCTGGTGAAAGATCCTATCTCGGCGCTGTCGCTGGGACTGGGGCTGATGTTTGGTACCGCGGGACTGCCACATATTCTGATGCGCTTCTTTACCGTGGCTGATGCGCGCGAGGCGCGTAAGAGCGTGTTCTGGGCCACCGGCTTTATGGGTTACTTCTATTTCCTGACCTTCATCATCGGTTTTGGTGCCATTCTGCTGGTAGGCGCAAACCCGATATTCAAAGACGCCAGCGGTGCCCTGATTGGCGGTACCAATATGGCAGCGGTGCATTTATCCAATGCGGTAGGTGGCAGCCTGTTCCTCGGCTTTATCTCGGCGGTGGCGTTCGCTACGATTCTGGCGGTGGTGGCCGGGCTGACACTGGCGGGCGCGTCGGCGGTTTCGCACGATCTCTATGCCAGCGTGATCCGCAAAGGTCAGGCCACGGAGCGTGAAGAGCTGCGCGTCTCTAAAATCACCGTGCTGGTGCTGGGGGTCGTCGCTATTGCGCTGGGCATTCTGTTTGAGAAGCAGAACATCGCCTTTATGGTCGGGCTGGCCTTCTCAATTGCTGCCAGCTGCAACTTCCCGATTATTCTGCTCTCGATGTACTGGTCGAAGCTCACCACGCGCGGTGCAATGGTAGGTGGCTGGCTGGGTCTGCTCACGGCAGTCGTGCTGATGATTCTGGGCCCTACCGTCTGGGTTCAGGTGCTGGGCCACGCTACGCCGGTTTATCCTTATGAGTACCCGGCGCTGTTCTCCATGCTGGTCGCCTTTGTCTGCACCTGGCTGTTTTCCATTACCGATCACTCAGCCCAGGGCGCACAGGAACGCGCGCGGTTCCGCGGACAGTTTATCCGTTCGCAAACCGGTATTGGTATTTCACAGGGGAAATCGCACTGATCGCAGGCACACCGGAGTTAACCCGGTCGCCATGAATGGCGTTATTCAATTGCGGTGCGGGAATCGACACGGGCGTCATTTATGACGCCCCTACGCGGGGCGATGCAGGGGGCGCATTTATGCGCCCCTGGTTTATTGCGCGCACGGTATCCATCGTCATGAACGGCGTCATTCAATCACGGGCGGGCATCGGCCAGGGCGTCATTTATGACGCCCCTACGCGGGGCGATGCAGGGGGCGCATTTATGCGCCCCTGGTTTATTGCGCGCACGGTATCCATCGTCATGAACGGCGTCATTCAAT
>NZ_JAWRYR010000010.1:0-147689 GCF_046940275.1 Pantoea sp. SIMBA_079
TACTCTACGTGAGCGGTGTTGATGGTGATACCACGTGCTTTTTCTTCAGGGGTGCTGTCGATCTGGTCGAATGCACGAGCCTGGCCGCCGTTGGTTTTAGCCAGAACGGTGGTGATTGCTGCAGTCAGGGTGGTTTTACCGTGGTCAACGTGACCGATGGTGCCCACGTTTACGTGCAGTTTGTTACGCTGAAATTGCTCTTTCGCCATGGCGATAATCCTTACGTTATGCCTTCATCATTGATGAAGGCATCAGTTAACAATTTTTAAACCGTAGCCTTATTTGCCACGAGCTTCAATAACGGCCTGAGCGACGTTGTTCGGCGCATCATCGTACTTCAGGAACTCCATGGAGTAAGAAGCACGGCCTTTTGTCAGAGAACGCAGCTGAGTTGCATAACCGAACATTTCGGAAAGCGGAACTTCAGCGTGAATCTGAACGCCAGTAGCGTTAGATTCCTGACCTTTAAGCATACCACGACGGCGGCTCAGGTCACCGATAACGTCACCGGTGTTCTCTTCTGGCGTTTCTACTTCAACCTTCATGATTGGCTCAAGCAGAACCGGGGTTGCTTTCTTAAAGCCGTCTTTAAACGCAAGAGAAGCAGCCAGTTTAAACGCCAGCTCAGAGGAGTCAACGTCATGGTAAGAACCGAAGTGCAGACGCACGCCCAGATCAACTACCGGGTAACCCGCCAGTGGACCAGACTTCAGCTGCTCCTGGATACCTTTATCAACGGCAGGGATGTATTCACCAGGAATCACACCACCTTTGATGTCGTTAACAAACTCGTAGCCTTTCGGGTTTGAGCCCGGCTCCAGTGGGTACATGTCGATAACAACATGACCATACTGACCACGACCACCAGACTGCTTGGCGTGTTTACCTTCAATACCGGTAACTTTAGAGCGGATCGCTTCGCGATACGCAACCTGAGGTTTACCGATGTTTGCTTCAACGTTGAATTCACGCTTCATGCGGTCAACGATGATGTCGAGGTGCAGCTCACCCATACCAGCGATGATGGTCTGGTTAGATTCTTCATCAGTCCATACGCGGAATGATGGATCCTCTTTCGCCAGACGACCCAGAGCCAGACCCATTTTTTCCTGGTCAGCTTTGGTTTTCGGCTCAACGGCGATAGAAATTACCGGCTCCGGGAATTCCATACGCTCGAGGATGATGACGTTATCCGGATCACACAGAGTGTCACCGGTAGTCACATCTTTCAGGCCGATCGCAGCGGCGATATCGCCCGCGCGAACTTCTTTGATCTCTTCACGCTTGTTAGCGTGCATCTGAACGATACGGCCCAGACGCTCACGGTTTGACTTAACCGGGTTAAACACAGTATCACCCGTGTTAACAATACCCGAGTACACGCGGAAGAAGGTCAGGTTACCAACAAACGGGTCGGTTGCGATTTTGAACGCCAGCGCAGCAAACGGCTCGTTGTCGTCAGAATGACGCTCAGCCGGCGTATCTTTACCGTCGTCCAGCATACCGTTGATCGCGGTAACGTCAGTCGGTGCTGGCAGGTATTCAACTACTGCATCCAGCATCGCCTGAACACCTTTGTTCTTAAATGCAGAACCACAGGTTACCAGGATGATTTCGTTGTTCAGAACGCGCTTACGCAGAGACGTTTTGATCTCTTCTTCAGTCAGTTCTTCACCGCCGAAGAATTTCTCCATCAGCTCATCAGAACCTTCAGCTGCGGATTCAACCAGCTTCGCACGCCATTCGTCAGCCAGATCCTGCATATCAGCCGGGATATCTTCGTAGACGAAAGTAACGCCCTGGTCTTCATCGTTCCAGTTGATGGCTTTCATTTTCACCAGGTCGATAACACCGGTGAATTTCTCTTCAGCGCCGATTGCCAGCTGAAGTGGAACCGGGTTTGCACCCAGGCGCACTTTCATCTGATCAACAACTTTCAGGAAGTTAGCACCCATGCGGTCCATTTTGTTAACGAACGCGATGCGTGGAACTTTATATTTGTTAGCCTGACGCCATACGGTTTCAGACTGTGGCTGAACACCACCAACTGCACAGTAAACCATTACTGCGCCATCAAGCACACGCATAGAACGTTCTACTTCGATGGTGAAGTCAACGTGTCCTGGGGTGTCAATGATGTTGACGTGGTGTGGCTCAAACTGCTTAGCCATACCAGACCAGTAGCAGGTGGTCGCAGCGGAAGTGATGGTGATACCACGTTCCTGTTCCTGCTCCATCCAGTCCATGGTTGCGGCGCCGTCATGAACTTCACCGATTTTGTGGTTTACACCGGTGTAGAACAGAACACGTTCGGTAGTGGTAGTTTTACCGGCGTCGATGTGAGCACTGATACCGATATTACGATAGCGCTCAATGGGTGTTTTACGAGCCATTTGATTCCTCTGATTCTGAGACGTTCATAGTTAAAAAAGCCCAGCAGGTAAGCCACTGGGACGCCCGCTGGGTTAATAACAACTACGCGGCTGTTACCAGCGGTAGTGTGCGAACGCCTTGTTGGCTTCAGCCATACGGTGAACGTCTTCACGTTTCTTAACTGCAGTACCTTTGTTCTCTGCAGCGTCAGAAAGTTCGTTCGCCAGGCGAAGAGCCATTGATTTATCACCGCGTTTACGAGCAGCTTCTACGATCCAACGCATTGCCAGAGCATTACGACGAACCGGACGGACTTCAACTGGAACCTGGTAGGTTGAACCACCAACGCGACGTGACTTCACTTCGACAGTCGGACGTACGTTTTCGAGTGCAACTTCAAAAGCTTCCAGACCATCTTTACCAGCACGCTGAGCCAGGGTATCAAGTGCGGTATAGACGATAGATTCTGCAGTAGATTTTTTACCATCTACCATCAGGATATTTACAAATTTAGCCAGCAGCTCTGATCCGAACTTAGGATCCGGCAGAATTTTACGCTGACCAATGACGCGACGACGTGGCATGGAAATACTCCGTTGTTAATTCAGGATTGTCCAAAACTCTACGAGTTTATTTTGACATTAAAGTTAAAACGTTTGGCCTTACTTAACGGAGAACCATTAAGCCTTTGGCTTCTTCACGCCATACTTGGAGCGAGCCTGCTTACGGTCTTTAACACCTGAGCAGTCCAGCGCGCCACGAACGGTGTGGTAACGCACACCTGGCAGGTCTTTAACACGACCGCCACGGATCAGGATCACGGAGTGCTCCTGCAGGTTATGACCTTCACCACCAATATAGGAGGTAACTTCAAAACCGTTGGTCAAACGCACACGGCATACTTTACGCAGTGCGGAGTTTGGTTTTTTCGGGGTAGTGGTGTAAACACGAGTACAAACACCACGTTTTTGCGGGCAAGCTTCCAGCGCCGGCACGTTGCTTTTAGCAACCTGACGAACGCGTGGTTTGCGAACCAGCTGGTTAACTGTTGCCATTAAATAGCTCCTGGATTTAGCTTTTGCTTCGTAAACACGTAATAAATCGCCTCGTATTTCTACGAGGAGGCAGAATTTTAGGGCTGTGCCTATAGGGTGTCAAGAAATAACCAGGTTTTCGCGTTTACCAGGCCACTTGCTGTTGATGCTTTGCCGTCAGCGCAACGAATCCAGTATAGTCCACACGAACAATACTGGTTGAAATTTGAGCAGACAATCCACGCGCGATGACATCCTCTTCCAGTACCCACAGCGTCGCGGGCGATGCAAGGAGCCGGCTGAGCATCGTACTGCCCTGTAGCGCTCCGGTGACGCCATCCTGTAACAGCAGCAGATCATCCTCCGGCCGCAGCAAAAGCAGCAGCGTTTCGATATCACACTGCCAGGGGGAGTTCATCAGCGTATAAAGCATGGCGATTTCTCAAAAACAGATAATGCGATCGAAAGAGGCCAGCGTCTGGCGCAGAGTGTCACTCTCCAGCACTTCAGCAGACAATACGCGTTCTGCGCTCAGGCTCACTCCGCGTGCCAATAGCGAATGCCGGCAGATATAGCACTGCTCAATATCATAAAGTGCCAGCACACCAAAGGTAGCGATATAGTCGCGCGCCAGTATAGTCTCTGGCTGCTGCTGTTCAGCGAGCTGCAGCACACCGTCGCCGATAAAAAAGAGGCCGATATCTTCGCTCAGCGCGCCGGTAGCGAGAACGGCATCCAGCCCTTCTCTGCCGGCGCTGCTGCCGTGCGGAGCACGGGTAAACAGAAACGCAATGCGGTTCATCAGAATTGCACCAGTCTGTCGCAGCTGAGCGCCGCTTCAGCCAGAGCGCCCAGACCACTGAGTTCAAAACCCGGCTGCAGATTACTGCCCGCCAGCTGCAGACGCGTCGCTTCCTGCCGATCAGTAATGCCCCGCCGCAGTGCAGCAGCCACGCAGACGTTAAGCGCAACGCCGCAGGCGTCGTGCAGATGCTGCCAGGCGCGCACAACGTCAGTTTCATCACTGGCAGGTGCGCTCAGTTCGCTGGCATTCAGCACGCCTTCACGATAAAAAAATACGCTCTCCAGCACGTGCCCTGCAGCAATCAGCGCACGGGCAAACAGCAGTGCACTGGTTGCATTCTGGGTGCCGTAAGCCGGTCCGGTCACCAGCAGGGTGTAACGCATCAGCGATCCTGCCCCTGAAAATCGCCATTCTTAAACTGACGTATGTAGAGGTAGACCGTATGTCTGGAGATATTCAGACGAGCGGCAACCTGGTTAATGGCATCTTTGATGTCAAAAATACCTTTCTCATACAGATTAAGTACGATCTGCCGGTTCTTGGCGTTGTTAGACACGTTGCGATCCGCGCTGACCTCTTCAATCGTGAATTCCAGCGTCTGCATCACCAGATCTTCAACCGAACTGGCAAAGTTTACGCTTGAATCAACCTGCTGCATCTCTGGCGGCATAAAGGTTGACATGATTTGCGAGAACGGTACATCCAGATTCATATTGATGCAGAGCAGACCAATGACGCGCTGCTGGCGATTACGAATAGCGATGGTGACCGACTTCATCAGAACACCGCTTTTGGCACGCGTAAAATAGGCGCGGGAGACATTGCTGTCAGCGCCATGCATATCATGCAGCATGCGCAGCGCCAGATCGGTAATCGGCGATCCCACTTTGCGCCCCGTATGTTCGCCGTTAGCGATACGCACGGCTGAACATTTCAGATCTTCCAGCGAGTGCAGCACGATTTCGCAGTGCGAGCCAATCAGCATCGCCAGGCCATCAACCACTGCTTCGTAAGATTTGAGAATATCGTAATCAGCTTGCTCAAAAGGGCGCTGCTCCAGTAAATCGAAGTCAGTCAGTTCACCGGGATTAAATGGATTAGACATCGAAGACATTACCCTACGTGGCTGGAGCCTGTCGCGACAGCATTGGGGCAGACTCATCTTATGATCATTATGCAGGCGTTAGTCTGGCAAATGTCGCCCGCTTTAGCCAGAGCTTTGCACATATGCAGCAGGAATTGAACGTACAGGGGAAATGCAGAGGGAACCGCCGCCCGGAGGCGGCGGCAGAACACAACAATTACTGTGCTTTCTTCTCAGCAGCGGCCGGAGCCTGTGCTTTTTCATCCGCTTTTGGCGCTGCTTTAATATCCAGCAGTTCAACATCAAACACCAGCGTAGAGTTGGCCGGAATGCCCGGTACGCCGTTTTTGCCATAGGCGAGGTTCGGTGGGATCACCAGTTTGATCTTGCCACCTTTTTTCACGTGCTTCAGGCCTTCGGTCCAGCCCGGGATGACGCCATCCAGACGGAAAGAGAGCGGTTCGCCACGGGTGTAAGAGTTATCAAACTCGGTACCGTCAATCAGTGTGCCTTTGTAGTTGACCACAACAGTGTCGCTGTCTTTAGGCGCGGCGCCGCTACCCTCTTTCTCAACCTGATAGAGCAGGCCTGATTCAGTCTTCTTCACGCCCTTCTCTTTTGCGAATTTTTCAGCAAAAGCGTTGCCTTTATCAGCATTCTCTTTTGCATCTTTTTCCAGCTTCGCCTGAGCGGCGCCCTTCACGCGGCCTTCAAAGGCCTGCAGGGTCTGCTCGATCTCCTGATCAGAGAGTTTGCTTTTACCGCCAAATGCGTCCTGAACACCAGCAATCAGCTGATCTTTGTCCAGTTTGATGCCCAGTTTCTCCTGTTCCTTCAGAGAGTTGTCCATGTAGCGACCCAGCGAGGCACCCAGTGCATAGGCAGATTGCTGATCTTCATTTTTGAAAGCAGCATTTTTTGGTGCCTGTGGCGCAGCCTGCGCCGCGTCAGCCGGAGCGGCAGCGGTTTCTGCTGCCATCGCCAGCGGTGCATTAAGTGCGACAGCCATAGTGGTAGCTAACAATGTGACTTTAAACAGTGATTTCATCCTTTCTCCAAAACCGAAGCTTCAAACCTCGGGAATCATTGCGGACAGTGGTCCACACTATAACTTTACGCGGCAGTAACGAACACTCCCGCAGTGTAATTACCCGGTTAACCTCCGACCTTTTTTGCTTCAGGAAGTTTCATCTGAGATGTAGGCGCTGCGGGTAAATTCAATGGCAGGAGATAAATGCCGGGTAAATATCAGGTGATTCTGACCACAAACGCCGTAGAATCACGCCGGTTCATATCAATGCGCAGTACGATGACAGGAGGAGTGATGATGCAACAGACAGACTGGGATCGGCGCCTTGAAGCGCTGGAGAGCAAGCTGGCTTTTCAGGAAGACACCATTGAGCAGCTTAATCAGACGGTAGTCGAACATGAACTGGAGATGAGCAGACTGCGGGAACATGTCCGCTTGCTGGTCGACAAAGTTAAAGCGGCAGCGCCCTCAATGGTCGCTTCGCCGTCGGAAGAGACGCCCCCGCCGCATTATTAATGCCTGCCGGCAGCGAAAAGCAAAAAACAGAAAGGCCACCCGCAGGTGGCCTTTTTGTACCGGCAACGCTTAGTGATTGCAGCCGCAACCGCCACCGTGGCCATGATCGTGGCCGTGGTCGTGTTCATGACCATGCTCGTGGTCATGATGATGACCATCAGCGCCATGCACGTGACCGTGCGCCAGCTCTTCTTCCGTGGCTTCGCGGATAGCAACCACTTCCACGTTGAAGTTCAGGTTCTGACCAGCAAGCATGTGGTTACCATCAACCACAACGTGCTCATCTTCTACTTCAGTGATTTCAACCGGCACCGGGCCCTGGTCGGTTTCTGCCAGGAAGCGCATGCCAACCTGCAGTTCGTCCACACCCATGAAGACATCTTTAGGTACGCGCTGTACCAGATTGTCATCATACTGGCCATAGGCGTCGTTTGCCGGAATATGCACGTCAAACTTGTCGCCGACCGCGTGATTTTCCAGCGCTTTTTCCAGACCAGAAATCAGGGAACCATGACCGTGCAGATAGTCTAACGGTGCACTTACCGGCGACTCGTCAACTAACACACCATCTTCGGTACGAACCTGATACGCCAGGCTCACCACCAGGTCTTTTGCTACTTTCATGATATCTCCTAACCGTTGAGAACTAAGGATCCCGTCTCATTGGTCTATTTTTGCGTGCAATAACCAACCAGAAAGGTTTAAGGCTGAACAGATTTTCCCTGCAAAAAATGCAGACCATTCAGCGTTAGTGGCGCCGATTGTAACGGAATTCAACACCACTGTAAGTCTAAGCGTAAAAAAAGCTGTGCCGGCACGCTACTCAGGATGAAAAATGCCAATCACCTGCTCATTACTGCGAACCTGATCGCGCGCCTGCTTATCTGCCTCACGCATCTGATGTCCGCATTTTACGCATTCAACCACATCGACATTGTTTTCGCGCCACATGGCCAGGGTATCTTTTTCCTGACAGTGCGGACAGACCGCACCGGCGATAAAACGTTTACGCATCTTTTTTTCCTGCCCGCTCGTTGTTCACGGATACCTTAAGTGTATACCCTGCACACCGCAAATTGCAGCGATGGCTCTGAATGGCACCTTATTCATCGTCCCAGCCGTTTATCTGTCGCTTCTCATGCTGCATCTCACGCTGGAAGATATCCTCCAGTTCGCGTCGTGCCTCACGCACGCGGGAGACCTGCACGCTGTCATCGTGGCCGGGCATCAGCTCGCGCAGCATTCGCATATCAAGCCGGCGAAAATGCTGCTGCGCACGCTGCGCCTGATGAGGATGCATACCAAGAGAAATCAGCGCCTTGCGGCCAAGCTCCAGCGCACTGGAGAAGGTTTCACGGGAGAACAGTGTGACGCCCGCCTGCAGTAATTCGTGCGCCTCCACACGCCCGCGCGCCCGCGCCAGGATCTCCAGCTGCGGAAAATGGTGCTGGCAAAGGTGCACAATCGTCATGGCATCTTCCGGATCGCTGCAGGTGATCACAATTGACTGCGCATTCTCTGCGCCAGCGGCGCGTAACAGCTCCAGCTCGGTGGCGTCACCGTAGTAAACTTTATAGCCATATTTGCGCATCAGGCTGACTGCAGAAATATCCCGCTCCAGCACCGTGATGCGTTTGTTGTTGGCCATCAGCAAACGGCCTACGACCTGCCCGAAGCGACCAAACCCGACCACGATGACCTGTGGCTGATCGTCCTCTACAAAAGGCTTCTCATCACTGTCCTCTTTGTCGTTAAAGCGGCGGGCCAGAATCTTATCCACACCCTGCATCAGCAGCGGGGTGGTCATCATTGAGAGGGTCACCGTGACCAGCAGCAGCGGCAGCTGATCGCCGCTGAACAGATGGGCTGATGACGCCGCAGAGAACAGGACAAACGCGAATTCGCCGCCCTGGCTGAGCACGCCCGCAAACTGCAGACGCTCTGAGCTACGCAGGCCGTAAATGCGCGCCAGCACGTAAAGCACCAGCGCTTTTACCGCCACCAGTACCAGCACGCCGATCAGAATCGCCACGATATGCGTGTAGAGCACGCCAAGGTTCAGCGCCATGCCAACAGAAATAAAGAACAGGCCCAGCAGCAGCCCCTTGAACGGTTCAATAGCGACTTCAAGTTCATGCCGGTACTCGCTCTCCGCCAGCAGAATACCGGCAATAAAGGTCCCCAGCGCCATCGACAGGCCAAGCGCATCCATAAACAGCGCCGATCCCAGCACCAGCAGCAGTGAGGCGGCGGTAAAGACTTCCCTGACGCCGGAAGCCGCAATAAAGCGCAAAATGGGCCGCAGTAAATATCGCCCGCCAACCAGCATGCCGGCAAAGGCCAGCACTTTCATCGCGACTTTAAGCCAGTCAACATGACCACTGTCGCCGCCAGCCAGTAACGGCACCAGCGCCAGCGCCGGTATCACCGCCAGATCCTGAAACAGCAGTACCGAAAAGCCCAGCTGTCCCGATTCGTTGCGGTTCATCCCTTTATCACGCATCAGCTGCAGCGCCATAGCCGTAGAGGACATGGCCACACCAATGCCGCCTATCACGGCCGCCTGCCAGCTGAAATCGCTCAGCCACAGCAGTACGCCGAGGATCGCTGCAGAAAATATTACCTGCGCCGCCCCGACGCCGAAAATGGAGCGCCGCAGTGACCAGAGTTTGGCAGGATTGAGCTCCAGGCCAATAATAAACATCAGGAACACGACGCCCAGCTCAGAGAAGTGCAGGATCTCATCCACATCGCTGATAAAGCCCAGCCCCCACGGACCAATCGCAATACCTGCGAGCAGATAGCCCAGCACCGCACCAATCCCCAGTCGGGCGGCAACAGGCACCACCAGTACCGCCGCCACCAGATAGATGACGCCAGCGGTCAGTAACGTTTCGCCTTGCATTACACTCCTCCCTGCGGCAGTGGTGATGTGAGCCAGTCGCCATAGGCGCGGGCAAAATGACGCAGCGTTTCTGGCGTCTGCCGCCGCGCCCAGTGGATCACCATCGGTGTCATCCAGTGCATACGGCACATCTGCGCTGTGAGCTCAAATGGCCGCATAATATCGCTCATGGGATAGCGGTTCAGGCCGTCGTGATGATAGGCCGCTTCAGGCTCACCGGTCGTCACGACGCTCCGCCAGTATTTACCTTCCAGTGCGTTCCCATCCACGCCGCTGGCAAAACCGCGCGACAGCACGCGATCCAGCCACTCTTTCAGCAGAGCAGGACAGCTGTAGGTATAGAGTGGATGCTGAAACACCACGATCTCGTGATCGCGCAGCAGCTGCTGTTCATAGTGAATATCTATAAAAAAATCCGGATAGTGGGCATATAAATCGTGCACGGTGACGTGTTCAAGTTCCCTGGCCGACTGCAGCAAAACCCGATTGGCGATCGAATCCTGTGACTCCGGATGGGCATAAAGCAGCAAAACTTTTGGTGGCTGCGACATCCTTCCCCTCCAAAGCGTCGTCACCGCAGCGGAATTCCGCTACCATGCTCAACGCAACTAAACATTATTGAATTATGTTGCCGATAAATTACCATATTCTGACGATACGGCGCCTATGATTGTCTTTTCCGCACTACAGATACGACGTGGCACTACTGTGCTGCTGGACAACGCAACCGCAACCATTAATCCCGGCCAGAAAGTGGGCCTGGTGGGTAAAAACGGCTGCGGCAAATCTACCCTGCTGTCACTGCTTAAAGGTGAAATCAGCAGCGACGCCGGCAGCGTCACCTTCCCCGGCAGCTGGGCGCTGGCGTGGGTCAACCAGGAGACGCCTGCGCTGAGTAAAGCCGCGCTGGAGTATGTTATCGACGGCGACCGTGAATATCGTCAGCTGGAATCTGAATTAGCGGATGCCAACGTGCGCGATGATGGCAACGCGATTGCGCTGCTGCACGGCAAGCTGGATGCGATTCAGGCGTGGAGTATACACGCACGCGCCGCCAGTCTGCTGCACGGCCTGGGCTTTAGCCAGGAGCAGCTGACGCGGCCGGTCAGCGACTTCTCCGGCGGCTGGCGCATGCGTCTCAATCTGGCACAGGCGCTGGTGTGTCGCTCTGACTTGCTGCTGCTGGATGAGCCAACCAACCACCTCGATCTCGACGCCGTAATCTGGCTGGAGCGCTGGCTGAAAAGCTATGAGGGCACGCTGATCCTGATTTCGCATGACCGCGATTTCCTCGATCCGGTGGTGGACAAAATTATTCACATTGAGCAGCAGACGCTTATCGAATATACCGGTAACTACAGCTCCTTTGAGCGGCAGCGCGTCGCCAAACTGGCACAGCAGCAGGCGCTCTATCAAAGCCAGCAGGAAAAAGTGTCGCACCTGCAGAAGTATATCGATCGCTTCCGCGCTCAGGCGACCAAAGCCAAACAGGCACAGAGCCGCATCAAGATGCTGGAGCGCATGGAGCTGATTGCGCCTGCACACGTGGATAACCCGTTCAGCTTCAGCTTCCGCGCGCCGGAGAGCCTGCCCAATCCGCTGCTGAAAATGGAGAAGGTCACGGCGGGCTACGGCGAGCGCATTATTCTTGATGCGATCAAACTCAATCTGGTGCCGGGCTCGCGTATCGGCCTGCTGGGGCGTAACGGTGCGGGTAAATCAACGCTGATCAAGCTGCTGGCGGGAGAACTCGATCCGCTGGAGGGCAAGGTGGGTCTGGCGAAAGGCATTAAGCTCGGTTACTTCGCCCAGCATCAGCTTGAGTATCTGCGGGCTGAAGAGTCGCCGCTGCAGCATCTGGCGCGTATCGCGCCAGCCGTGCTGGAGCAGCAGCTGCGCGATTACCTGGGCGGCTTTGGCTTTCAGGGTGATAAAGTCAGTGAAGCCACCGCCCGCTTCTCCGGCGGCGAAAAAGCACGCCTGGTGCTGGCGCTGATCGTCTGGCAGCGTCCCAACCTGCTGCTGCTGGATGAGCCCACTAACCATCTCGATCTCGACATGCGTCAGGCGCTTACCGAAGCCCTGATCGATTTTGAAGGCGCGCTGGTGGTGGTGTCGCATGACCGGCATTTGCTGCGTTCCACTACTGACGATCTCTATCTGGTCCACGATCGCAAAGTCGACGTATTCGAAGGCGATCTGGACGACTATCAGCAGTGGCTGAGCGATCTGCAGAAGCAGCAGGCGCAGCAGGATGCCGCACCCAGGCAGGATAATGCCAATAGCGCCCAGTCCCGCAAAGATCAGAAGCGCCGTGATGCTGAGCTGCGCGCGCAGACGCAACCGCTGCGCAAAGAGATCGAGAAGCTGGAGAAGCAGATGACAAAGTGGCAGAGTCAGCTGAGCGAGGCAGAAGCCCTGCTGGCCGACAGCGCGATTTACGACCAAAGCCGTAAAGCCGATTTAACTGCCGCCCTGCAGCGCCAGGCGGAAAGCAAATCAGCGCTGGAAGAAGTTGAAATGGCGTGGCTGGATGCGCAGGAGCAGCTGGAGCAGATGCTGGCGAATTAACGGTCAGCCTGCATGCTGCCCCTACAGAGTAGCCTCTGCTACAGGGTCGGCATGTATGCCGACCTGGCCGCCTCCGCAACCAACACTACCCAATCAAACCGGCACATCCCCCAGCACCGTCGCGCGATGCATTACCCGGCGCGCCGGATAATAATCTGCGTTGGCGTAATGCTGCGTCACGCGGTTATCCCAGATAGCAATGTCGTTCTCCTGCCAGCGCCAGCGCACCTGAAACTCTGGTTTAGTGGCGTGCGCAAACAGATAATTCAGCAGCGCGTCGCTCTCTTTTTCACTGACGCCCGTCAGACGTGTGGTGAACCCCTCGTTCACAAACAGCGCTTTACGCCCGCTGACCGGATGGGTGCGGATCGCCGGATGGCAGACCGGCGGATGTTTAGCCACCGCCTGCTGCCAGCGCTGATGCTCCTCCGGCGTGCGGCGATATTTATACTCCTGAAACGACTTCTTAAAGTCGTGCTCCGCCTGCAGCCCGCTCAGCAGCTGTTTAACCGGCTCAGAAAGCGTTTCATAAGCGGCTATCCCGCTGCTCCAGAGCGTATCGCCCCCGCTTTCCGGCAACAGTTTCGCGGCCAGCAGGGCAATGGCCGGCGGCGTTTCAATAAAGGTAACATCGGTATGCCAGTTGTCATTATCCGGCGGGTTATCCTGATGGGTATCCAGCTCGATGATCTCTTCCACGCCTGCCGCATGCGGGTAGACCGGATGAATATGCAGATCGCCAAAACGCACCGCCAGCGCCCGCTGCTGCTGTGGCGTAATCACCTGGTTACGTAAAAACAGCACCTGATAACGCAGCAGGCCGTGATAGAGCTGTTCAAACTGTGCATCGCTCAGCGGGCGGCTGAGATCGACATCGCTGACCTGCGCGCCGATCCAGGGACCCAGCGCGGTAAAAGTAAGACGTTCGTTCATTGCTGCTCTCCATACCAGGGCGTCAGGCGGCGTTGCAGCGCGCGCAGACCCAGTTCTAAACTAAATGCGATAACGGCAATGACGCCGATACCCGCCAGCACCACATCCGTGGCCAGAAACTCTCCTGCAGACTGCACCATAAACCCCAGGCCCCGCGTGGCGGCGATGAGCTCTGCAGCGACCAGCGTGGACCAGCCGACGCCCAGCCCGATACGCAGACCGGTCAGGATCTCCGGCAGCGCGCCAGGCAGGATCACAAAGCGCAGCACCTGCCAGCGGGATGCGCCCAGCGCCTGCGCCGCGCGCACGCGTACCTGACGGCACTGCTTCACGCCGGCCAGCGTCGCCAGCGTCACCGGTGCAAAAATCGCCAGGTAGATAAGCAGAATTTTTGAGGTTTCACCAATACCAAACCAGATCACCATCAGCGGCAGGTAGGCCAGCGGCGGCACCGGCCGGTAAAGCTCAATCAGCGGATCGAGCAGCCCGCGCAGCGCCGGGCTCAGTCCCATAGCAATGCCGGTCGGAATACCAATCAGTGCGGCAAAGAACAGCGCCACCAGCATGCGCGTCAGGCTTGCGCCCAGATGCTGCCACAGCGTGGCGTCCATAAAGCCCTGCGCACTGGCAATCAGCAGCAGTTTCTGCAGCACCTGCTGCGGCGCGGGCAGAAACAGTGGCGCAATCAGCCCCAGCGCCGTCACGCCCCACCACATCACCAGCAGCAGCCCTGTGCTCAGCAGGCTAAGCGACAGCTGGCGCGACAGTGGCCAGCGCAGACCACGGGCGCGCGCTGCACCACGTTTCTCATCGATCACCGCACTCATACAAACGCCTCCCGCCGGGCAAACACCTGATTAAGCACATTTTCACGGCGCTCGATAAACGCCGGATCGGATTTGATGCTGCGGCACGGTTCACCGCCAGCGAAGCGCTGGCCAAAGTCGAGCTTCAGCCGTTCCACAATGCGTCCAGGTCCGGGCGACAGCAGCACCAGTTCGCTGGCCAGAAACACTGCTTCTTCAATGTCATGGGTAATCAGCAGGATCTGCTTGCCGGTATCGCGCCACAGCGTCAGCAACAGGGTTTGCATCTGCTCGCGGGTAAACGCATCCAGCGCGCCAAAGGGCTCATCCAGCAGCAGCAGCTGCGGATCGGCCGCCAGCGCACGCGCAATTCCCACGCGCTGACGTTGCCCCCCGGAGAGCTGCCAGATAAAACGTTTTTCTGCCCCTTCCAGACCGACGTTGCGGATCAGCCGGCGGGCAACGGCATGACGTTCCGCTTTTGCCATACCGGCCAGCTGCAGACCCAATGCCACGTTATCGATCACATTGCGCCACGGCAGCAGCCCTTCATTCTGAAACACCACGCCGCGCCCGGCGCCTGGCCCTGTCACCGCCTTGCCATCCAGCGTAATGCTGCCGGACTCCAGCGGCAGAAAGCCGGCAATTAAGTTCAGCAGCGTGGTTTTGCCACAGCCGGACGGCCCCAGCACCACCAGCAATTCACGGCTGTCCAGCTGCAGATGGATATCCTGCAGTACGGGCTGACCGGCATAACGTGCGTTGAGATGCGTGACGCTAAGCATACGGCCTCCGTTATTTCGCTAAAGGCGCAACAAAGCGGCTGGTAACAAAGCGGCTGTAGTCGCCGGCCGCTTCAGGTACCCGCCCCTGCTCTTTCAGGAAATGCACGGTATCGACAATGGCTTGATTCACCGGTTTACTGAGTTGCTCAACCTGCTGTTGTGCCGTCAGGTAGGTATTACCTTTGACCAGGCCCGGCACATCGCCTTCCGGCACGCCGCTCAGACGCGACAGCTTGCTGAGGTTATCCGGCTGCTTCAGCCACTGTTCAGGCTGAGCGAGATAGGCCTGCTGCGCGTTAATGGCGCTGCGGGCAAACGCGGTCACCACCTCCGGATGCTGCTGCGCAAAATCTTTACGCACTACCCAGACATCCAGCGTTGGTGAGCCCCATTGCCCCACCTGCGAGGAATCGGTCAGCACATGCCCCTCTTTTTCCAGTTCATTCACGGCGGGCGCCCAGACGTACGCGCCGTCAATATCGCCACGCTGCCAGGCGGCAACGATTGCAGGCGGCTGCAGGTTCACTAACTGCACCTCTGAAGGCTTAATGCCCCAGTGTTTCAGCGCTGCCAGCAGGCTGTAATGGGTCGTGGAGATGAAAGGCACGGCAATACGTTTGCCTTTCAGCTGTGCCGGATCGCTGATCTCTTTTTTGACCACCAGCGCCTCGGAGTTACCCAGCTGTGAGGCAAGCAGAAACGCTTCAATCGGCAGCTGCTGTGTGGCAGCGATCGCCAGCGGGCTTGAGCCGATATTGCCAATCTGCACATCGCCCGACGCCAGCGCACGCAGCACGCTGGCCCCGCTGTCGAACTTGCGCCAGTCCACGGTTGCCCCGCTCTCCCGGGCAAAGGTGTTATCCGCCTGGGCGACTTTGGCAGGCTCTGCAGAGGTCTGATACGCCACGGTGACATTGAGCGCCTGCGCCTGAAACGCTATCAGTCCCAGCGCCGCCGCCAGCGAAATTACTGTTTTTTGCATTGCCATCATCCTGTTCCCCGAAGTGAAGTTATGACGGCAGTGTCGCCAGCGGCGAAAGTTTCATAAAGGAATTAAAAATTATCCCTCATGCCAATCAGTTCTTAGATCAACATCAGGCAAGGCTATGCAAAAAAAGCAAATAGGCCGGACAGAAACGGTGACAAATTTGTCAGGCGCTCACATCCTGACTGTGTTATTGATCTCTTCCTGATTTCATCACCTGACTGGCGGTTGTTATTTCTATGTCCATCGAAAAAGTCGCACGCCTGGCAGGCGTATCAAAAGCTACCGTTTCCCGGGTTCTGAACCAGCACCCCGGCGTGCGTCCCGATACGCGCAGCAAAGTGCTGGCGGCGATCAGCGCATGCGACTACCAGCCTAATTTGCTGGCGCGCCAGCTGCGCACGGCGCAAAGCAACATGCTGCTGGTGCTGATTTCAGATATTACCAATCCCTTCTGCTCACGCGTGGTACAGGGGATTGAAGCGGAGGCAGAGGCGCAGGGTTATCATATTTTGCTCTGCAACAGCGCCTCTCAGCTGCGACGTGAAACCGCTTATCTGGCGCTGCTGGCCGGCAAGGTCGTTGATGGTGTGATCACCATGGATGCCGCCGCCTGTTTGCAGGGATTAAAAGATCTGATTGGCGATGCGCCGTGGGTGCAGTGCGCCGAATATGATCCCTCTATTAATGCATCCAGCGTGACCATTGATAACCGGCAGGCGGCCTTTGAGACGGTGCAGTACCTGGCAGGAAAAGGCCGAAAACAGATTGCGCTGGTCAACTGCGACATGCGCTATCTCTATTCACATCAGCGTGAAAGCGGCTACCGCGAGGCGCTGACAGCGCTGAATATGACGTGGAATCGCGTAGCGTATGCGGAAGATATCTCCTGCGAAGCGGGCAGCGCCGCGCTGCATACGCTGCTGGCACAGCCCTCTCCGCCCGACGCCATTTTTACTGTGTCAGATGTGCTGGCCGTGGGTGTTATTCACGCGGCGCTGGAAGCAGGGCTGCGCGTACCGGAGGATCTGGCCGTGGTGGGTTTTGACGGTATTCCGTTTACCAGTAGCCTGAATCCGCCGCTGACCACCATCGCGCAACCGATGAATCAGATGGGTGCCCGCAGCGTGCAGCTACTGCTGAACCGCATTCGCCAGCCGCATACCGCTATCGTGCACGAAGTGCTCCCCTGGCAGCGTCTGGAGCGCGCATCCAGCTAACCTAGCGCCAGATCAGCAGCACACAGGCAGCGGTCAGAGCGCCCATCGCCAGGTTAAACAGCTTCCAGGCGCGCGGGCTGTGCAGCAGGCGGCCAATCAGTGAACCAAATCCCATCCAGATAAGGCCGGATAGCAGATTCACCAGCGCCATCCCCATGCTGATCGCCACTACGGAATGCTGATAGGCTGCCCCCGCCAGGCTGAAACTTGCTATCGCTCCCAGCGCCATCAGCCAGGCTTTAGGGTTAATTAACTGCAGCAGTCCGCCCTGCCAGAAGGGCATCTGCTTTACCGAGCGGTCTTCGGTTTCCAGCGTCTCATAAGTGGCCGTCGCAATTTTCCACGCCAGCCAGAGCAGATAGAGACTGCCGGCAATCTTCAGCACCAGATGCAGCGACGGGTAGAGCAGAATCAGGCCGCCGATACCAAATGCCACCATCAGCAACATCACCTGCATACCCAGCATGATACCAATAAGCAGCGGCAGCGTGCGCAGAAAGCCAAAATTAGCACCTGAGGCCGTAAGTAACATATTATTGGGCCCCGGCGTGATGGCCGCGACCCAGAGAAAACCTAACATCGACAAAAAAAGACTGAGTTCCATGAGTATCCGGATGCTCCTCATCCTTAAAAGCAGACAACCCATCGAAGCTATCAGCGAGTTATGCATCAGACAAGCACTATCCCTGGTTATTTAGATTGCGTCACCGGCAATCCTTTTGTTCCGCTGCGCGGCTTCGGCAATGCGCATTTGCAGACCCTGCTGCCGCGCCTGCTGCGGCGGCGCGTCACGCTCAACCCCCACTGGCAGCGGCTGGAGCTGCCGGATGGCGACTTTGTCGATCTCGCCTGGAGCGAGGATCCGGCCCGGGCGCAACACAAACCGCGCATGGTGATGTTCCACGGGCTTGAAGGCCACTTTCGCAGCCCTTACGCACACGGTCTGATGCAGGCGTGTAAAGCGCGCGGCTGGCTTGGCGTGGTCATGCACTTCCGCGGCTGCAGCGGCGAACCTAACCGGCTGGAGCGCATTTATCACTCCGGTGAAACCGAAGACGCGACCTATTTCCTGCACTGGCTGCGGCGGGAATGGGGCAGCGTGCCGACGGCGGCGGTGGGCGTATCGCTGGGCGGTAACATGCTCGCCTGCTTACTCGGCCTGCAGGGCAACGAGGCACCGCTGGATGCAGCCGTGGCGATATCCGCGCCGCTGGCGCTGGCGCCCTGCAGTGAAAAACTGGATATCGGCTTTTCCCGCTTCTATCAGCATTATTTGCTGACGCAGCTGAAAAAGAATGCAATGCGCAAACTGCGCGCCTGGCCCGGCACGCTGCCGGTTGATGTGCTGCAGCTGCGCGCGTTCCGTCGTCTGCGCGAATTTGACGATGCGATCACCGCCCGCGCGCACGGTTTTCTCGACGCCAGCGATTACTATCAGCGCGCCAGCGCCCTGCCGCTGTTGACCGGCGTGCGCAAGCCGATGCTGATCATTCACGCCAAAGACGATCCCTTTATGACAGACGCGGTGATCCCGCAGCCGCAGCAATTGTCTGCCACAATTGAGTATCAGCTGACGCAGCAGGGTGGACACGTTGGCTTTGTCGGCGGCAGCCTGCTTAAACCCCATATGTGGCTGGAGCAGCGCGTGCCGGAGTGGCTCTCAACTTATCTGGATGGACAATTGTGATTATTCCGTGGCAGGAACTGGAAGTAACAACGCTGGAAAACCTGATTGAAAGTTTTGTCCTGCGCGAAGGCACTGACTACGGTGAGCAGGAGCGTAGCCTGGCGCAGAAAGTCGCTGACGTGCGCCGCCAGCTGCAGCAGGGCGAGGTGGTGCTGGTCTGGTCTGAGCTGCATGAAACGGTCAATATTATGCCGCGGCGCGAGTTTCGTGGCTGATGCGCTGCCGGATAATTCATGGTAACAATGCTCATCGCCCGATCTCACAGGGAGCACCCGTATGTCAGCCAGACACCCCGTTATCGCCGTTACCGGTTCCAGCGGCGCCGGTACCACGACAACCAGCCTTGCCTTCCGTAAAATTTTTCAGCAGCTGGGGCTGCATGCGGCCGAAGTAGAAGGCGACAGTTTTCATCGCTATACCCGGCCGGAAATGGATATGGCGATCCGTAAAGCACGCGATCTGGGCCGTCACATCAGCTATTTTGGTCCGGACGCCAATGATTTTGGCCTGCTGGAGCAGACGTTCCGGCATTATGGTGAAAACGGCATCGGAGAGTCGCGTAAATATCTGCACACCTATGACGAAGCGGTGCCGTGGAATCAGGTACCGGGCACGTTTACCCCCTGGCAGCCGCTGCCGGAAAACACCGACGTGCTGTTTTATGAGGGCCTGCACGGCGGGGTGGTCACGCAGCAGCATAACGTGGCAGAGCATGTTGACCTGCTGGTTGGCGTGGTGCCCATCGTTAACCTTGAGTGGATCCAGAAACTGGTGCGCGATACCAGCGAACGGGGCCACTCGCGCGAAGCGGTAATGGATTCCGTGGTACGGTCGATGGAAGATTACATCAATTACATTACGCCGCAGTTTTCCCGCACGCACCTTAACTTTCAGCGCGTACCGACCGTTGATACCTCCAATCCGTTTGCCGCCCGCGAGATCCCCTCACTGGATGAGAGTTTTGTGGTGATCCATTTTCGCGGCCTGGAAGGCATTGCTTTCCCCTATCTGCTGGCGATGATTCAGGGATCGTTTATTTCGCATATGAATACGCTGGTGGTACCGGGCGGCAAGATGGGGCTGGCGATGGAGCTGATTATGATGCCGCTGGTGCAGCGGCTCATCGAAGGCAAGCGGATTGAATAGGGTCAGTGCCTGCCAGTCGGCGTGACATCGGTCGCCATGAATGGCGACCCTGCATAGCCTGTTTCACGGGTACAGAGGGACGTGCAGCGGCGCCTGTTACAGCTCAACCACCTCGTGGCTATGGGTGATCTCCACGCCTTTGCCGAGCATGATCGCCACTGAGCAATATTTTTCTGCCGACAGGTCAACCGCACGCGCTACCGCTTTCTCGCTCAGCGCTTTTCCACTGACGATAAAATGCAGGTTAATCTGTGTAAAAATACGTGGCGCTTCTTCACGCCGTTCTGAGGTGAGTTTGACCTCACAGTCAGCCACATCATTGCGCCCTTTTTGCAGGATCGACACCACATCAATCGCGCTGCAGCCACCGGCAGCCATCAGTACCATCTCCATCGGGCTTGGCGCTTTATCGCCTGAATTCCCGTCCATTAATAACTGATGTCCCGATGAGGATTCTCCGAGAAAGGTCAGCCCTTCCACCCATTTTACACGTGCCTGCATTATTCTTTCTCCTGAAGCGGCGTTTTGCGCCAGAGTACGCGTTCATCCGGCAAACAGCAATCGCCCGCCTGCTGAAGCGAGACAACACAAGACAGCCTGCAAAAGCTGTGCTACAAACAGAGCTGAAAATTTCTTCGTCGTGGCTGATGAAGACGGGCAGAATCAAAAGCAGAGCTTACACATCCGCCCGGATAATTTTTATTAACAGGACGCGCTGGACGATTTCATCGCCTGACAGGGAATGAATGCCCCTGTATTTTGGGCACGATTACAATAGAGGATAATAGCGAATGGTTCTCGGCAAACCGCAAACAGACCCTACACTCGAATGGTTCCTGTCCCATTGCCATATTCACAAATATCCATCCAAAAGCACGCTGATTCATCAGGGTGAAAAAGCAGAAACGCTCTACTACATCGTTAAAGGTTCCGTTGCGGTACTGATTAAAGATGAAGAAGGCAAAGAGATGATCCTCTCCTATCTCAATCAGGGAGATTTCATCGGCGAACTCGGCCTGTTTGAAGAGGGCCAGGAGCGCAGCGCCTGGGTGCGTGCGAAAACAGCCTGCGAAGTTGCTGAAATTTCATACAAAAAATTTCGTCAGCTGATTCAGGTTAACCCGGATATTTTGATGCGCCTGTCGGCGCAGATGGCACGTCGCCTGCAGGTGACATCAGAAAAAGTGGGTAACCTGGCCTTCCTGGACGTTACCGGCCGCATTGCACAGACGCTGCTTAATCTGGCTAAACAGCCGGATGCCATGACGCATCCTGACGGTATGCAAATTAAAATCACCCGTCAGGAGATTGGTCAGATCGTGGGTTGCTCACGGGAAACCGTTGGCCGCATCCTGAAAATGCTGGAAGATCAGAATCTGATCTCCGCACACGGTAAAACCATCGTCGTCTACGGCACCCGCTAAGCTGTTTCACCCTCACGGCGTGATGGCACCATCACGCCGTTTCTGTTTGCGATAAGCTGATGTGGCGCCGAATCATCTACCATCCCGAAGTCAACTACGCTCTGCGTCAGACGCTGGTGCTGTGCCTGCCTGTCGCGCTGGGATGGCTGTGTGGCGATCTGCAAAAAGGCCTGCTGTTCTCGCTGGTGCCCGCCTGCTGCAATATTGCCGGCCTTGATACGCCGCATAAACGCTTTTTCAAACGTCTGATCGTGGGCGGTACGCTTTTCGCCACCGGCAGTTTCCTGATCCAGTATCTCACTGACGCCGCGATCCCGCTGCCGCTTATTATGCTGGTGCTGCCGCTGCTTATTGGCGTGACGGGCGAAATCAGCCCGCTGCACGGACGTCTGCTGCCCGGCACGCTGATTGCCGCTATTTTTACGCTGAGTCTGGCAGGACGCATGCCGATCTGGGTGCCGCCGCTGCTCTATATTGGCGGCACGTTCTGGTATGGCCTGTTTAACTGGTTCTGGTACTGGCTGTGGAAAGAGCAGCCGATGCGTGAAACGCTGAGCCTGCTCTATCGTGAACTGGCGGATTACTGCGATGCCAAATATACCCTGCTGACGCAGCTGACCGATCCGGAGAAAGCGCTGCCACCGCTGCTGGCGCGTCAGCAGAAAGCAGTTGATCTGATCACCACCTGCTATCAGCAGATGCATATGCTCTCTGCCAGTCGCGACAACAGCCATAAGCGGCTGACGCGTGCTTTCCAGGTGGCACTCGATCTGCAGGAGCACATCGCTGTCAGCCTGCACCAGCCGGAGAAAGTGCAGAAGCTGGTCGAGCAGAGTCATGCCGAAGCCGTTATCCGCTGGAATGCAAAAACCATTTCGGCACAGCTCAGGCTGCTGGCGGATGCCATTCTCTATCATCAGCTGCCCGCCCGCTTTCAGATGGAAAAGCCGCTCAGCGCGCTGGAAAAGATAGCGCGGCAGCATCCGGATAATCCGGTTGGTCACTTCTGTCTTTATCATTTCAGCCGTATCGCCCGCGTGCTGCGCACTCAGAAACCGCTTTATACGCGCGACCTGATGGCCGATCGCCAGCGGCGTCTGCCGCTGCTGCCCGCCCTGCGCAGCTATCTGTCGTTCAGGTCCGGCGCCCTGCGCAGCGCAGCCCGCTTTGCCGTTATGCTGATGTTCGGCAGCTTTATTGCGCTGTTTTTCAATATTCCCAAGCCCTACTGGATCCTGATGACCATTATGTTTGTCAGTCAGAACGGCTACAGCGCTACGCGCGTGCGCATTCAGCACCGGGCGCTCGGGACCTTTGCCGGACTCCTGATTGCCGCCGCCTCGCTGCGTTTCGCCGTACCGGAGTCGATCGCGCTGCTGTTTATGCTGGCCATCACGCTGGCCAGTTATCTGGTGACGCGCAAATATTATGGCTGGTCGATGATTGGCTTTACCGTGACGGCGGTGTATTCACTGCAGCTGCTGTCGCTGAACGGTGCTCAGTTTCTGCTGCCGCGCATGATGGATACGCTGATGGGATGTCTGATTGCATTCGCCGGTATGATCTGGCTATGGCCGCAGTGGCAGAGCGGTTTGCTGCGGCAGAATGCGCACGATGCGCTGGAGGCCTATCAGGAGGCGCTGCGCATGCTGCTGGGGCCGGAACACTCGCCGGAAAAGCTGGCTTATCAGCGGGTAAAGGTGAATCAGGCGCATAACGCGCTGTTCAATGCGCTGAATCAGGCGACCAGCGAACCCGGTTTCAACGCGCAGTATCTGAAGGATATGCGACTCTGGGTAACGCACAGTCAGTTCATCGTGGAGCATATCAACGCCATGACCATCCTGGCGCGTGAGCACACCATGCTGACGCCGGCTCTGGCAGAGCGCTATCTGCAGTCGTGCGAAATTGCGCTGCAGCGCTGCCAGCAGCGGCTGACTTACGACGGACCGGGCAGTGAGAACAATGTGATGGAGGCGCCGGAAAACCTGCATGAAGGGCCGGTGACCATTGTCGAGCAGCATGTTAAACGCATTTTGCAGCATCTCAGCGTCATGCACACCATCTCATCTCTGGCGTGGAGCCAGCGGCCGCATCATGGCCGCTGGCTGCGGGCTATCCGTCCGAAAGGATAGTCAGGCCGCGAGAACCTTGCGCAGTGCGGCAGCAAACCGCGTCATACCGGCATCAATCTCCTCCGGTGCGATGACCAGCGAGGGCACAAAGCGGATCACATCGCTGCCGGCTGTCAGGATCATCACGCCTTCTGCCGCCGCCGCATTGAGAATATCGCGGGCTTTACTGGCATGTTCTGCTTTCAGTACGGCGCCAATCAGCAGACCTTTACCGCGAATTTCGCTAAAGAGGCCCAGCTCACGATCCAGCGCCGTCAGCGCGTCAGTAAACTGTTGCCGCCGGGCTTCCACGCCGGCAAGCACCGCCGGCGTGTTAATGATATCCAGCGCGGTTTCTGCAATCGCGCAGGCGAGCGGATTGCCGCCGTAGGTAGTGCCATGTACGCCAGGCGCCATAACGGAAGCGATCTCATGCGTGGTCAGCATCGCGCTGACCGGGAAACCGCCGCCCAGCGCTTTAGCGGTGGTGAGAATATCAGGCTGAACGCCGTAGTGCTCATAGCTGAACAGCTTGCCGCTGCGCCCCATGCCGCTCTGCACCTCATCCAGCACCAGCAGCGCATCATGTTTATCACACAGCGCACGCAGCCCCTGCATGAATTCCGGCGTTGCCGGCATCACACCGCCCTCACCCTGAATCGGTTCCACCACAATCGCGCAGGTATGATCATCAATCACAGCTTTTACCGCTGCCAGATCGTTGAACGGAACGTGGACAATATCCGCCGGTTTCGGACCGAAACCGTCAGAGTATTTAGGCTGTCCGCCAACGGAGACGGTAAACAGCGTACGGCCGTGGAAAGCATTATGAAACGCGATGATCTTACTTTTAAACGGGGAGTGCTTTTTACAGGCGTAATAGCGCGCCAGCTTGAACGCGGCTTCGTTGGCTTCCGCACCGGAATTACCAAAAAAAACGCGATCGGCGAAGGTGGCGGCAATCAGCTTACTCGCCAGACGCAGCGCCGGCTCGTTGGTAAAGACATTACTGGTGTGCCACAGGGTTTCGCCCTGGCGCTTCAGCGTCTCTACCAGTGCCGGATGGCAGTGGCCCAGCGCGGTGACCGCTATACCGCCAGAGAAGTCGATATACTCTTTACCCTGCTGATCCCAGACGCGGCTGCCTTTGCCCTTTACGGGCACAAACTGCGCAGGTGCATAAACAGGCAAAATAACGTTATCAAACGTCTCCCGGGTTACCGCTATGTTTTCCGCTGCCATTGCTGACCTCATCCGGTTATTAGGTGATTTAAAATGAAATTATAATCACGAAATATGCATAAAAAATCAAAGAATGGCAAACGGAAGTTAGCGCTCAAGGAAATTTTTCAGCAGCTGATGGCCCTGTTCGCTGAGCACGCTTTCCGGATGAAACTGCACGCCTTCCAGCGGCAGCGTGCGGTGACGAAAGCCCATGATTTCATCAGGCTGGTTATCACGCAGGCTCCAGGCGGTGATCTCAAATGCGTCAGGCAGCGATTCACTCGCCACAATCAGCGAGTGATAACGCGTAACGGTAAGGGGATTAGCGAGGTTGCGAAACACCCCCTCTCCGTTATGGCGTACCGGAGAGGTTTTCCCGTGCATCACCTGACGCGCGCGTACTACCTTTCCGCCAAACGCCTGCGCGATGGCCTGGTGTCCGAGGCAGACCCCCAGCACCGGCAGCCGGCCGGCAAAATAACGAATGGCATCCAGGGAAACACCCGCCTGATCGGGCGTGCAGGGGCCGGGTGAGATGACCAGATGGCTCAGCGGTAATGCCGCCATCTCAGCCAGCGAAATGGCGTCGTTGCGCACAACGCGCACCTGTGCGCCCAGCTCGCAAAAATACTGGTAAAGATTCCAGGTAAAAGAGTCGTAGTTATCAAGCAGCAGCAGCATCATGACCTCAGGTCGATCAAACCGCCGCTATTCTACGCACTTTATCGCGCCGGGCTTACCACTTTTGTCAGCTGTGCGGTCAGTGCCGTAAGATCGCCGGTGACCGCTTCGTGGATTGCGTCCCGCCACGGCGCCGGTTCCAGCCGATCCCATTCCAGCAGATAGCCAGCGTGCAGCGCCAGCTGCTCAAAAAAGATACGCTGAGCGCGTCCATTGCCTGCCCGGAACGGATGCAGCACATAGAGTTCACAATAGTAGTGCGCCAGACGGGCAACAAAGGCGTCCGCATCCAGATCGGCCAGCCCCTGCTCCTCCTCAAGCGCGCTCATCAGCGCATTGCCCTCTTTCTCAATGTATTCACAGTGGCAGTAAGGGGTCTCATCGCGCCAGATATCGATGGTGCGGAGCTCGCCCGCCCAGCTGTAGAGATCCTGAAACAGCGTGCGATGAATATGACGTAAACGCGGCAGGCCCGGTATGCGCGGACCTAAATCCAGCGTCGCCAGCCGCGCGGCACTGAACGCCAGCTCCGCCTTGCGCAGCTGCGCGGCATCATGAATTTCCAGTCGGTTTTTCAGCACATCGTCGTTGTGCCACAGGTAGGGATCACGTACCGCCAGTGAATTATCCGCCATACTGCCTCCTCAGCGAAGTGAGCCGATCTTCCGCTGTCTCAGCGGTGACAGCAGGCTCAGTCAGGGTATAACCAGACAGCCTGCAGCTGGCCTGATAGCTGGCAGCACGACGCTGCAGCCACAAAGTGGCTTTCTGTTTTTCAGTGAGTTTCTGCGGCATAGTGCCTCCGGCTGACAGGATTTGCCCTAAGTATAAGAGCAAATTCTGGCTTTGCCGGAGCGCGGTCAGCGGCGTCACGCTAAAGGCGACGCTGAAACAGATTAAGGCAGGATTTTCGCGGCGGTAATAACAACCGGTTTTGCCGGTACATTCTGATACGGGCCCACGTCTTTAGTCGGGACCTGGGCAATCTTATCGATGACATCCATCCCTTTCACAACTTTACCAAATACCGCATAACCGAAGTCACGCTGTCCGTGATCCAGGAAAGCGTTGTCTGCCACATTCAGGAAAAACTGGCTGGTTGCGCTGTCTTTCTCAGCGGTACGCGCCATAGAGATGGTACCGCGCAGATTACGCAGCCCGTTATCAGCTTCGTTTTTGATTGGCGCAGTGGTCTGCTTCTGCTGCATATCCGTGGTAAAGCCGCCGCCCTGAATCATAAAGCCCGGGATCACACGATGAAAAATGGTGTTGTTGTAGAAACCGTTATTAACGTAATCCACAAAGTTTTTTACTGAAACCGGCGCTTTCTGGTTATCCAGCTCAAGTTCAATGTTGCCTGCCGACGTGGTAAGCAGTACATGTGTATCCCCTTTTGCAGCCAGTGCAGAAGCAGATACGGAAGAGAGTGCTAACAGGGCGAGCGCCGCTGTCAAAGTACGTTTAAGCATGGAAGAGTCCTTACCCTGGAGATCGGCTTAAAAAACAGAATTGATTGTAAAGAGCATGTAATACAAGAGCCAGCGTTTTACCTATATTTACCCGAATGTTGCAAACGTCATACTTTTGCCGCTGCGCAATCATTTGCGTGATTGAAATCACACATATCATGAAATTTGCGTAGCTTATTTCACTGCTTGTTTATTAAGATCACAGTTCCATTTACAATTCATGACACTTTCGCTTCATCGTCCCCCCACAGGTTATGAACATGACAAACCGTAATCGCATCGGCCTTACCTGGATCAGCTTTTTCTCTTATGCGCTCACTGGCGCACTGGTGATTGTGACCGGTATGGTGCTGGATAATATCGCGCAATATTTCCAGCTGCCCATCTCAGAGATGAGCAACACCTTCACTTTTCTTAACGCCGGCATTCTGGTTGCCGTTTTCCTGAACGCCTGGTTGATGGTTATTGTGCCGCTGAAACGCCAGCTGATTTTTGGCTTCGTGCTGATGATTCTGGCGGTTGCGGGCCTGATGACCAGCCATAATCTGCAGATCTTTTCCCTCTGCATGTTTATTCTGGGCGTGGTCAGCGGCATTACCATGTCGATAGGTACCTTCCTGATCACCCATATCTACGATGGCCGTCAGCGTGGTTCACGCCTACTGTTTACAGATTCATTTTTCAGCATGGCAGGGACGATATTCCCGATCATTGCTGGCGTCCTGCTGGCGCGTGCGCTGCCGTGGTACTGGGTATATGCCTGCATTGGCGTTATCTATCTGGCTATTTTCGTGCTGACGCTGATGGTGGAATTTCCGGTGCTTAAAAGCGAAGCGGCCGTTCAGGGCGGAGAAAAAGAGAAATGGGGCGTGGGCGTGCTGTTCCTCTCCATCGCTGCGCTTTGTTATATTCTGGGTCAGCTGGGCTTTATCTCCTGGGTACCGGAGTACGCAACCAAATCGATGGGCATGGATATCGCCTCTGCCGGCCAGCTGGTCGGTAACTTCTGGACCGCTTACATGGTGGGTATGTGGGCGTTTAGCTTCCTGCTGCGCTTCTTTGACCTGCAGCGCATTCTGATGGTGCTGGCTGCGCTGGCTACCGGCCTCATGTACTGGTTTGTCTCCTCCCGGGAGGCGGGCATGCTGCACTGGATCATTATGGCGCTTGGCTTCTTCTCCAGCGCAATTTATACCACCATCATTACGCTGGGATCGCTGCAGACCAAAGCGGCATCCCCTAAACTGGTTAACTTTATCCTGACCTGTGGCACCGTCGGCACCATGCTGACCTTTGTGGTTACCGGCCCGATCGTGGCCAAAGGTGGCGCGCATGCGGCGCTCTCTACCGCAAACGGCCTTTATGCCGTGGTGTTTGTCATGTGTGTGCTGCTCGGCTTTGTCACAAAGCACCGTCAGCACGGTCATGTGACCCACTGATGATTCCGGCACTGCCGTCTCCCGCGGCAGATGCGGCCCAATAAAAAGGCGAGCCTCCTGGCTCGCCTTTTTTATGTCATCCGCGCTGGTTTACGGCTGTGCGACGAAACCGACTGCGTCGTACACCTTCTTCAGCGTCTCCTGCGCATGCGCACGCGCTTTGGCAGCACCGTCACGCATCACCTGATTGAGCAGCGCTTCATCGTTGCGGAAGTGATGATAGCGCGCCTGCAGTTCAGTCAGCATGCCGGATACCGCATCGGCAACCTCGCCCTTGAGGTGTCCGTACATTTTGCCTTCAAAATGCTGTTCAAGTTCCGGAATCGGTTTGCCGGTAACGCCCGAGAGAATATCCAGCAGGTTAGAGACGCCCGCTTTCTCCTTCACATCATAGCGCACCACCGGTGGCTCTTCGGAGTCAGTGACCGCCCGCTTGATCTTTTTCACAACCGATTTGGTATCTTCCAGCAGGCCGATAACGTTGTTGCGGTTGTCATCCGACTTCGACATCTTTTTCGTCGGCTCCAGCAGCGACATCACACGTGCGCCCGATTTCGGGATAAACGGCTCCGGAACCTTAAACACGTCACCATAGAGCGCGTTGAAGCGGGCAGCAATATCGCGGCTCAGCTCCAGATGCTGCTTCTGATCCTCGCCTACCGGCACCTGATTGGTCTGATACAGCAGAATATCGGCGGCCATCAGTACCGGGTAATCAAACAGACCGGCGTTGATGTTCTCTTCATAACGGGCAGATTTATCCTTGAACTGTGTCATACGGCTCAGCTCGCCAAAATAGGCGTAGCAGTTCAGGATCCAGCTCAGCTGCGTATGCTCCGGCACGTGCGACTGAACAAAAATAGTGCTTTTTTCCGGATCAATGCCGCAGGCCAGATAGAGCGCCAGCGTATCCAGCGTCGCTTTACGCAGCGTGGCCGGGTCCTGACGCACGGTGATCGCGTGCAGATCGACGATGCAGTAAATGCAGTGATAGTCATCCTGCATCTGCACCCACTGACGCAGCGCACCCATGTAGTTGCCAATGGTCAGTTCACCTGAAGGCTGGGCGCCGCTGAAAACGATGGGTTTGCTCATGTTATATCCTGATAATCACAGCCCGAGTGCGGGCAGAAGTTCGCTAAAAGTGTCGAGAGTTAAATCGGGCTGGCTGGTGGTAATGGACTCACCGTAGTTGTAGCCAAATGTCATACCGACATTCGGTACACCGGCAGCCTGTGCCGCGAGGATATCATTGCGCGAATCCCCGACAAACAACAACTCTCCCGGCAGTACGCCAAAATGCCCCAGCACGAGGAAGATGCCGGCCGGGTGCGGCTTTTTCACCGCAACATCATCACCGCCGATGATCAGTGAAAAACAGTCGCTGATGCCGAGCGATGCCAGCAGCGGAGCAACAAACGGCGTCGGTTTATTGGTGACGATAGCGAGGGGCAACCCCTGCCCGCGCAGTGCAAGCAGCGTCTCTTTTACCTGCGGAAATAGCGTGCTGCCAGACTCAACCGTGTCAGCATAGTGGCGATCAAAACAGGCGCGTGCATCACGCTGCTCTTCCGCATGCGGCTCACGGCCCAGCGCCCAGGTCAGGGCGCGCGCCATCATGATATCGGCGCCGTTACCAATCCAGGTGGACGCGCGTTCAATACCCGGTGCCGGCAGCTGCAGATCGCCCAGCGCCCGGTCGATCGCCTGTGACAGACCGGGTGCGCTATGCACCAGCGTGCCGTCGAGGTCGAACGCCAGCGCGCGGATATCAGTGAAATGAGCCATTGACTTTCTCCAGTTCAGTGCGCATTTCATCAATGACTTTTTTATAATCGGGATGACCGAAGATGGCTGAACCGGCAACAAACATATCCGCACCGGCGGCGGCAATCTGTCCGATATTGTCAATCTTCACGCCGCCATCCACTTCAAGCCGGATGTTATAGCCGCTCTGATCGATCAGCCGGCGCGCCTCACGCAGTTTATCCAGCGTGCCCGGTATAAATGACTGGCCGCCGAAGCCAGGATTAACTGACATCAGCAGGATGATATCCAGCTTATCCATCACATAGTCAAGGTAGCTCAGCGGCGTTGCCGGATTAAATACCAGGCCCGCCTTACAGCCATGCTCTTTAATAAGCTGCAGGGTGCGATCCACGTGGTCACTGGCTTCCGGGTGGAAAGTGATGTAGCTGGCACCCGCTTTAGCAAACTCCGGGATAAGTGCGTCCACTGGCTTTACCATCAGGTGCACATCAATCGGTGCCGTGATGCCGTAGTCACGCAGCGCTTTCAGCACCATGGGTCCCATTGTCAGATTGGGCACGTAGTGATTATCCATCACATCGAAATGCACGACATCGCCGCCTGCCGCCAGTGCTTTGGCGGTATCTTCACCCAGACGGGCAAAGTCAGCGGCAAGAATTGAAGGGGCCAGTAAAAATTGTTTCATCCGATTCTCCCAATGTTGTGCGCCAGCCTCAACTGACGTAATGCGTTGGTCGCGGACGAAACAGGCTAGCGGAAAAGCGCCAGCAGTTCGTCCACCTGCGTACGACCACTTATGCTTCGGCTGATAGAACGCCGGGCTTTTACTACATGTAAATCCGCGTTCTGATACCACTCCCGGGTCAGCAGCGTATCGTGATTGGAAATCAGGACCGGTATCTGGCTCTGTGCCAGCTTCCCGGCCAGCTCAGCAAGATGCTGCTGCTCGCGCAGGCTGAAACTGTTGGTGTGATAGGCCGTGAAGTTGGCCGTTGCCGACAGCGGTGCATAGGGCGGATCGCAATAGACCACTGAACCTGCAGCAGCCCTGTTCAGGGTAACATCGTACGATTCACAGACAAAGGTCGCTTTCTGCGCGCGCTCTGCAAACCAGAGTAGTTCAGCTTCCGGAAAATAGGGTTTGCGATAGCGGCCAAAAGGCACGTTAAATTCACCGCGCAGATTATAGCGACACAGGCCGTTATAACCGTGACGATTCAGATAGAGGAACAGCACGGCGCGCTGGTAGGGATCGCGGCTGGCGTTAAATGCCAGCCGCTGCGCATAGTAATGCTCTGCGCTGTTTCCTTCTGGCGTAAAAAGCTGACGCGCATCCGCAATAAAGGTCTGCGTACGCGTTTTGACGATGTTGTAAAGATTGATGAGATCGCCGTTGATGTCCGCCAGATGATAGCGGTCATAATCGGTATTGAGAAATACGGAACCGGCGCCCACAAAGGGTTCAACTAAACAGTCGCCTTGTGGCAGGTGACGACGAATATCGTCAAGCAGTGGGTATTTCCCACCGGCCCATTTCAGGAAAGCGCGATTTTTTTTCATGCTGTCGTGGTTATTACATCTTCATTGTAGCTGTGGTGAAACCGACAGCAGATCTGCGCTTAAACGGGGCCGCAGTAGCAGGCCCCACATCAATTTACTGACTCTCTTTTTTAACCTGGCTCAGCGGTTTTACCCACGGATTGACCGCACGTACTTCAGCAGGCAGTGCAGCTACAGCCCTTTTTGCTTCGGCAGGCGTCGCGTAAGCACCGCTGACCAGCACGTACCAGGGCTGACCATTACGTGTGGTTTTATACACGTGATAACCGCTCAGATTCTGTTTTTTTGCCCACGCCGTCAGGCTTTCCTGCTTCGATGACCCGCTCAGCTGCAGCGTATAGTTGCCACCTGAAGGCAAAGACTTACTGGCGCTGCTGGCAGGCGGGTTGTGCGCTGCCGTGGTGTGGGTCTGGCTCTCTCGGGTCGCAGACGGTTTTGCCGCAGCCGCAGATTTATGACTGCTCCCGGATGCGGTTGAGCGTGAAGTATTGCTGCTGGCACGCGGCGCGTTATCCGCCCGCACAGCTGGCGGCGTAACCGCTTTTGCTGCTGTGCTGCCAGCATTACCGCTTACGGTAGCCGGCGCGGTGGGCAGAGATGAGCCGCCCTGTGCACCCTGCGCCGCAGCGTCTACCGGGCCCTGCTGATTACTCAGCGCGCTATTGAGATCGCCCGGCAACGTGACGCGCTGCTGATTCGCAGGCGCCTCTGTTACCTGCGCCTGCGTTGGCGTAGATGAAACGGAAGGCATTGAGATCGCCTGTCCCTCACCGCCTGCTGCTGGCTGGGTGGTATCCTGCGGCGCGCTGCCTTCAGCCGTTGGTGCCGCTGTCTGCTGGCCGCTCATGGAGGTGGAGTCAGAGAGATCGATATGTTTTTCACTGCCGCCAGATGTCGCCGCACTGCCGCTGTTACGGTTAGCCGCCGGTTTATCATCCGGCCCGGTCAGCGCTGAACCAATGCCCAGCACCAGAACCAGCAACACCAGAATGCCAATTCCCATCATCATATGCTGACGGGAGACCGGCGCTTTGGCTTTTGGCGCAGAAGACGCTTTACGGGATCGCGCGGGACGGCGATCGCTGGCATCAGGTTTTAACTCATCTTCCGGTTTGAACTCATCCATCTCGCCTCCTCCGTAAAACGGCACGCGTCCGACGCACCGTATCACAACGTTCTTCTTCAGCCTGAACTTGCCTGCCGCAGCGGTCTATGACGGTCTGCTGTCAGAACGCTACCTTCGCGCTCAGTTACTGCGACAATCGTTAATTGCAGCCAGCACCATATCATGAGCAACACCGGCACGCACTTCAGAGCGACCAATAGCGAGAGGCAGCACCAGACGCAGTTCGCCCCCTACTACTTTTTTGTCGCGCATCATATGCGGCAGATACGCTTCCGCTGTCATCTCAGCGGGACCGGTTACCGGCAAGCCCGCGCGCTGCAGCAGCGCAATCACGCGTTCGCTCTCTGCGGCGGTAAATTGCCCCAGCCGTTGCGCCGTTCGCGCGGCCATCACCATACCGGCGGCCACGGCTTCGCCATGCAGCCAGTTGCCATAGCCCATATGCGCTTCAATCGCATGACCAAACGTATGGCCCAGGTTGAGCAGCGCACGCTGGCCGTTTTCACGCTCATCGGCAGCAACCACTTCTGCTTTCAGCTCGCAGCAGCGGCGAATACACCAGGCGATTGCGCGCGCATCCAGCGCCAGCAGCGCATCAAGATTTTGTTCCAGCCAGTGGAAGAATTCACCGTCCAGAATGATGCCATATTTGATCACTTCTGCCAGGCCAGACGCCAGCTCGCGCGGCGGTAGCGTGGAGAGGCAATCGGTGTCAATGACCACCGAGGCGGGCTGATAAAACGCGCCAATCATATTTTTACCCAGTGGATGATTGACGGCGGTTTTTCCGCCTACTGACGAGTCAACCTGCGCCAGCAGTGTGGTGGGCACCTGAATAAATCGGACGCCGCGCTGATAGCTTGCAGCGGCAAATCCGGTGAGATCGCCTATCACGCCGCCACCCAGCGCAATCAGCGTGGTGTCACGGCCGTGCGGCTTCTGCAGCAGCGCGGTAAAGACCTCATCCATGACGGTCAGCGTTTTATACTGCTCACCATCAGGCAAAATCACCTGATCAACATGGATACCCGCCTGAGTCAGCAGCGTTGCTACTTTCCCGAGATAGAGCGGGGCCAGCGTCTGGTTGGTTACCAGCATGGCGCGATCGCCTGCCTTCAGCGGCCAAAAAGAAGCCGGATCATTAAACAATCCGGCAGCAATGGTAATGGGGTAACTACGATCCCCCAGTGAGACAGTGATCTTCTCCATGATGACCGATACCTGTTGCTGAGCCCTCAGGATGCTGGATTAATTTTTTTCCAGCATGTTGATGATCTGATTGGCGACCACTTTGGCACTTTGATCATCAGTGCGAATAGTGACGTCAGCGATCTCTTCATAAAGCGGATTACGTTCATCTGCCAGTGCTTCAAGCACTTCACGAGGCGGTTCATCAACCTGCAGCAGCGGGCGCTTTTTATCGCGCTGCGTGCGGGCAAGCTGCTTTTCGATGGTGGTTTCCAGATAGACAACCACGCCGCGGGCGGAGAGACGATTGCGCGTTTCACGGGATTTGACGGAACCGCCGCCGGTCGCCAGTACGATGCCTTGTTTCTCGGTCAGCTCGTTAATGATTTTTTCTTCGCGATCGCGGAAACCAGCTTCGCCTTCCACATCAAATACCCAGCCTACATCCGCTCCGGTACGTCGCTCAATTTCCTGATCGGAATCGAAAAATTCCATATTGAGTTGCTGAGCTAACTGACGACCAATAGTGCTTTTGCCGGCACCCATCGGCCCAACCAGAAAGATATTGCGTTTCTCTGCCATTTTGTCGGTATTACTAAGAATTCGTTGATGATACCCCGCGTTCAGCGCGTTGCTGGCGGGACAGGAACTGAGACCTCATAAGCATTAGCAAGAGTCAGATAGAAAATTATCTCAACACTCATGGCCGTTTGGCAACCGAATAAATCGCCTCCGGCAACCTGCACACAGGTATGGTCTTTGGTTCGCGAGACGGTAACGCTCTTCCTTACGTGCCTTCATGAAATGGGCTACAGCTGCGCAGGCCGGGGGTTGTCGGTGCTTATCATCGGCTGATATTAGCGCTGAAACCTGCCCTTTATCTGCTTGCTGCTGCCCGCTTTATGCTGGCATATTTCTTTTTTGACGCCAGTATCGCTTGTGACTGACGCCCGTCGGAAGATTATCCTGCCGCGTACCGCTACACCGTTTTAAAATCGCTAAACCTTGTAAGCTAATTCCTCTCCGGCGTCAACGCGCACGGCACTACAGAACGAATTTTCCGCTTTATCCGGCAGAAAGCGCTGCTTCCCTGACCAGTCTGGGGGTAATAAAGATAACCAGCTCACGCTTTTTCTGTTCCTGCAGCTGCTGCCGGAACAGCGCACCAAGCAGGGGCATCTCTCCCAGCCACGGCACGCGTTTTTCACTCTGCGTGCGCTGCTGCTGAAAAATGCCGCCCAGCGCCAGCGTTTCGCCATCACGCAGCGTCACCTGTGTCTCAATTTCCTGCTTTTCAATGCTGAGTACCTGATTCTCTCCCAGCGTCAGGCTGCGGCCAGGCATGTTCTGGCTCAGACGCAGCTGCAGCTGAATGCGGCCGTTGCCCAGTACCGAGGGAGTGACCTCCATACCCAGCACCGCCTCTTTGAACTCAATGGCCGTCGCGCCGCTGTTGCCTGACTTCACCTCATACGGAATTTCGGTGCCCTGCTTAATGGTCGCGGTCTGCTGATGCGCAGTAAAAAGCCGCGGACTGGCGATGATATCGATCTGATTCTCCTGCTCCAGCGCGCTCAGCTCAAGAGTGAGCAATTCACCGCTCATTTTTCCCAGCGTCACTCCGGCGCGCAGTGCAGGCGCACTGACGGCCAGCGGCAGACTAAGCTGCGGATTGCGCAGCGTCGCCGCCACCGCATCTGCCGGTGAGAGCTGCCAGCTGACGCCCAGTTCGCGCAGATGCTCTTCGTTCAGCGTAACGATATGTGCCTGCAACTCCACCTGTTCCAGCGGCCGATCAAGGGCTTTGATCCAGCGCGTTGTGTTTTCCAGGGCCTGCGGCATATCGCGCAGCAGCAGTGAGTTAGTACGGCTATCCACCGTAACGCTGCCGCGCGCTGACATCAGAGAGGGCTCGCCCTGCAGGCTGCGATGAATGTCGCTGGCGCTGGCATAATGCAGCGCAACTGTGCGCTGCTCCAGGGGCCGCTGCGCCTGCTTCTCTTCCTGTTCCTGCCTGACCCGCTGCGTCTGACGCTGCTGCCAGCTTTGCGGATAAACCAGCAGCACCCCCTCCTCTTCTACCAGCACCAGGTCCGCCAGACGTGAAATCAGCGTCAGGGCATGCTCTGCGCTTACCTTCTCCAGACGCAGCGACAGCCGGCCCTCAACGCCGGGCGCAATCAGCAGGTTAGTCTGCTGATAGTCCGCCAGCGCCTGCAGAATGCGCTCCACCGGCGCATCGTCAAATACCAGGCTTAGCGTGCTGGTCTGCGCCTGCAGCGGGGCGCTTAACATAAGCCCCAGCAGCATCCCGATCCGTTTCATAAAAGCCTCCTTTAATTGCCCAGACTATCTGTTGCTGCACACAGCGGCGCGGTGCAGTTAACGTCAGCGTACGCGCGGTTATCTCCGCGACCTGCCAGGGATAAACCGGAAAAGGGGAGAATGGCACCAGCCGATAGCTTTTCCCCTCGGGAGATATCACCCAGGCGACGAAGTGAGGTGCACGACCTGCTACGCCCTGCAGACGCCAGTTCTGCGGCGCTGCCGCGGCAGGTTCGCAGGCGCGGGTAATCAGAGGCATAAAAGGATCGCGTGCCGCTGCGGCGCCATGCCAGAGCAACAGACACAGCAGTGCGCTACTCCGCATCAGATGGCTCCAGCCACAGCTCTGCCGTCAGCAAACGCGGTCCGGACCGCAGTGAGAAACGCTGCGGTATCGGCTGCGCGGTTCCGGCCAGCTCACCAAACAGCGGCATAAATTCACGCCAGGCTAACTGCAATACCAGTTCTGATGGCTGAGCCTGCGGCTGCCAGTTTTGCAGCTGCGCGCCACGCGTGTTCACCAGTTGCTCCAGCGATGACGTTGTCGCGCTCTCGCGCTGCCGCGCCTGCAGCTTAGCGATCTCTGTTGCAAGGCTGTCTATTGACGGATGTAACGCCTGCTGCAGCTGACGCTGCTGCACGGTAAGCTCTGCCAGCGCTGTCCGCTGCTGTGCCAGCGCCTGGTGTTGAGGACGCAGCTGCAGCAGCCAGAGCAGCAGCAGCATTGTTGCGACAACCAGCACGCTGCAACCGGCACGCCAGGCAAAAGGCCACAGCACATAGCGCCACATCAGCTCATTCATCGGGCTGCTCCCGCAGTCGTGCCTGCAGCGTAAACCGGTATCTGCCCTCTGACTGCCGGACTATTGCCCTCTGTCTGACGGCCGCAAACAGCGGCTGCGCCAGCAACCGGTGGCGCAGCTCACTCACCGCCGCCACGCTGTCACTCCACCCTTCTACCCGCAGCAGCAGCTGCTGACGCTCAATACGCTCCAGCCATAATGCCTCCGGCAGTAGCGCCGGCAGCTGCTGCCAGAAATGTTGCCAGTGCTGATATTGCCGCATTACCTGCTGTCGCTGACGCTCTGTCTCCAGCAGCCTGTCGCGCGCCTGCAGCAGTGATTGCTGCTGCGTGCGCAGGTGCTGCAGCGTAAGCAGCTGCTGCCGGGCCTGCTCTGTCGCGCTTTCTGCCTGAAAAAGCTGTTGTCTGTTATACCCTCCCAGGATCAGGGCAGTGAGCAGCGGCAGCGTTAACGCGGTAACCAGCAGATATTGCGTCTGCCGGCAGCGTTTCTGCCACAGCCGTTCGCGCCACGGCAGCAGATTAACGCTTAGCATGCGCTGTCTCCGGGACGCAGTGCCAGCCCCAACGCCAGGGTAAAATCTCCCTGTTGTGCGGGCAGTGGCGGCTGCTGATAACGTAATAGTGACAGCGGCAGGCACAGCTTTGCCTGCCGCGCGGTCGGGGCTGACGTAGAGGTACAAAGCTGATCGGACACCTGCGGAAACAGCTGCGCAATGATGTCTGCATTGAGCGTCCCTGCAACGGCCCCGCAGCGCAGCGCGCCGTCGTTAAACGCCCAGAAGGCGTGATCGCCTGTCGTGTGGATCAGCAGCGTATGCAGGGCAAGCGGCAGCTGTTGTGCGACCTGCATCAAAGCCTGCGTGCTCAGTTCAAAGATGTCAGGCTCAAGACCGGCCTGCTGCAGCGGCTGAAGCCACTGGGCCATCACGTCCCGCCGGGCAGCCGTCACCTGCAGCGTGTTTGCAGCAGCGTCACACTGGTAGTCAAACGCCAGCAGCGCGGTTTCCATCGGGAAGAGATTGCGGGCGGCGGCAGTGACATAACGATTTAAAGCGGGTTCACGCAGCGTGGTGCCAGGCAGCGGCAATGTCCGCTGCAGCACCAGTTGTGGCGGCAGGCCAATGCGCAGTGAAAACTGCGCCGGTAGCTGCCGCCGCCACGCCGCTAACATCTCCTGTAACAGCGGCGAGCTTTGCAACACACCGTTGCGTAACGTATCGTGCGGCAGCACTTGCTGCCACCAGTGTCGCAGCTGCCAGCCATGACGACGGCGTTCAATACCCAGCGCACACAGGTGCCTGTTCTGAATATCCAGTCCAATTTGCCAGCGCTGAAAAGCCATATGCGCAATCTCCTTATTATCAAAGGTCAACGCTAAACCCGGCTATGCTGAATGACAGACAAATGACGGGTATATCAAAGCGTCAGGCTTGCCTTTATACTACCGCGCGATTGTTTATAAACTGCCCAAACGCCAACAGATGGGAATTCTCAGGTGAAGTTCGTAAAGTATTTATTGATTCTTGCAGTGTGTTGCATTTTGCTGGGAGCCGGTACGGTTTATGGCTTGTACAAATACATAGAGCCGCAGCTGCCCGATGTGAACACATTGAAAGATGTGCGTCTGCAGACGCCGATGCAGGTTTACAGCGCCGAGGGCGAGCTGATCGCCCAGTATGGTGAGAAACGCCGCGTACCGCTGACGCTGAAGCAGATGCCGCCAGAACTGATCAAAGCATTTATCGCTACCGAAGATAGCCGCTTTTATGAGCATCACGGCGTCGATCCGGTGGGGATTTTTCGTGCTGCCAGCATCGCACTGATGTCAGGCCATGCCTCGCAGGGAGCCAGTACGATTACTCAGCAGCTGGCGCGTAACTTCTTTCTGAGCCCTGAACGTACGCTGATGCGTAAAATCAAAGAAGCGTTCCTGGCGATCCGCATTGAACAGCTGCTGAGCAAAGATGAGATCCTTGAGCTCTACCTTAATAAAATCTACCTCGGCTATCGCGCTTATGGCGTTGGCGCGGCGGCTCAGGTCTATTTTGGTAAAACGGTCGATCAGCTGTCGCTAAGTGAAATGGCGATGATCGCGGGTCTGCCAAAAGCGCCCTCAACCTTTAACCCGCTCTATTCGCACAGCCGGGCGCTGGCGCGCCGTAATGTAGTACTGGCGCGCATGCTGGATCAAAATGACATCACACAGCAGCAGTATGAAGAGGCCCGTAATACGCCGCTGACCGCCAGCTATCACGGTCCTGAGATCGCTTTTTCTGCCCCTTATCTCAGTGAAATGGTGCGTCAGGAGATGGTGAAACGTTACGGCGACCGCGCCTATGACGACGGCTACAAGGTATATACCACCGTAACCCGTCGCCTGCAGGAAGCGGCGCAGCAGGCGGTACGTAACAATGTCATGGCTTATGATATGCGCCATGGCTACCGCGGCCCGACCACCGTGTTATGGAAAGTCGGTGAGACAAGCTGGGATCAGGCCCGTATTCTGAAAACGCTGAAAACGCTGCCTGCCTACGGACCGCTGAATGCGGCAGTGGTGACCAGTGCCAGTGCTCAGGAGGCCACGGCCTTACTGAAAGATGGCAGCACGGTCGCGCTGAAGCTCTCCGGCGTGCGCTGGGCTCGGCCTTATAAATCAGACACGCTGCAGGGACCGACACCGCGCACCATTACGCAGGTGCTGCAGGCCGGTCAGCAGATCTGGGTGCGTAAAGTGGGCGATGAGTGGTGGCTGGGTCAGGTTCCGCTGGTGAACTCTGCGCTGGTATCACTGAATCCGGAAGATGGCGCGGTGCGTGCGCTGGTGGGCGGATTCGATTTTAATCAGAGCATGTTTAACCGTGCTACCCAGGCGCTGCGTCAGGTGGGATCAAACATCAAGCCGTTTCTCTATACCGCCGCGATGGATCGTGGCCTGACGCTGGCTTCGATCCTCAATGATGTTCCGATCTCCCGCTGGGATGCCGGTGCCGGCGCTGACTGGCGGCCTAAAAACTCGCCGCCAACCTATGCCGGCCCTATCCGTTTGCGTCAGGGGCTGGGAGAATCTAAAAACGTGGTGATGGTACGCGCCATGCGCGCCATGGGTGTCGATTATGCTGCAGAATATCTGCAGCGCTTTGGCTTCCCGGCGCAGAATATTGTTCATACCGAATCGCTGGCGCTGGGTGCCGCTTCATTTACACCGCTGCAGGTGGCGCGTGGCTATGCGGTCATGGCAAACGGCGGTTTTCTGGTTGACCCCTATTTCATCACCCGCATTGAGGATGAGCAGGGCGGCGTAATTTTTGAAACCCGGCCTAAAATCGCCTGTCCGCAGTGTAATCTGCCGGTGATTTACGGCGATACCAGGAAGTCAGTCGCGCTGAATGAAGAGAGCGTGGAGAACGTTGCCACCTCTGATGAGTCGCAGAACCAGTCGGTGCCAAAGCCGGCGCTGGAGCAGGTTCCGGCACAGTCGCAGCCAGCAGGCGATCAGCAGTATGCACCGCATGTGATTAATACGCCGCTCTCGTTCCTGATCAAAAGCGCGCTTAACTCCAATATTTTTGGCGAGCCCGGCTGGATGGGTACAGGCTGGCGTGCCGGACGCGATCTGAAGCGGAATGACATTGGCGGAAAAACCGGTACGACCAACAGCTCTAAAGATGCCTGGTTCTCCGGCTATGGTCCGGGTGTGGTGACGTCGGTCTGGATCGGCTTTGATGATTCACGCGCGCTGGGACGTTCAACCGTGTCGGGGGCAATTCCGGATCAGATTTCCGGTTATGAAGGCGGCGCCAAGAGCGCGCAGCCGGCGTGGGATGACTACATGAAATCTGCGCTGGAGGGCGTCCCGGTGCAGCCGCTGACGCCGCCGGATGGCGTGGTGACCGTTACCATCGACCGTGCAACCGGTAAACTGGCTAACGGCGGTGGCAATACGCGTCAGGAATATTTCATCAACGGTACACAGCCCACGGAGTATACGGTGCACGACGTCGGCACGACCATTATGGACAATGGCGAAAGCCACGAACTGTTCTGATAATAAGGCGCCTGCGGGCGCCTTTCTTTATTCAGTAATCAAGCCGGCCCTGTTTTACCAGCCATTCGCGCACCAGAAACAGCGCACTGACATTACGCGCCTCGCTGAAATCAGGTTCTTCCAGCAGCGCCAGCAGGTTCTTCAGCGGCCAGCGCCGTACCACCAGTGGCTCAGGCTCATCACCTTCCAGTTTCTCTTCATAGAGTCCTTCTGCCACAACGATATTCATTTTACTGGAGAAGTAAGAGGGTGCCATCGTGAGCTTGCCCAGCGCTTCAAGGCGGGTCGCTCCGTAGCCGACCTCTTCTTTCAGTTCGCGGTCAGCCGCCTCAAAGGCGCTTTCGCCCGGATCGATCAGTCCCTTAGGGAAACCAAGCTCATAGCTTTCCAGCCCTACCCCATACTCCTGAATCAGAATCACGTCGTCGCCGAGAATCGGCACAATCATTACCGCTTCGCGTTCAGAAGGTTTCATGCGCTCATAAACACGGCGTGCACCATTGCTGAAAGCGAGATCGACGGCTTCAATGGTAAACAGGCGGGAGCGCGCCACCGCTTCTACCTTGAGGATGTCAGGTTTTTTCAATGGAGTGGTCATATCAGCCTCAGACGTTGCACAACCTTGTGAAATGCGATAACGCCAGCATACCGAAGGCCGCGCAAATGTGCGACAGGCAACGTAGGCTAAGCCGCCGCCGGATTGCGCAGCCCGAAGTACGGCGTGTTCTCTGCCTGCCTGTTTTAAGCGTAAGTCAACGCTTTGGATCCAAATTCAGAAAATGCCGATATTTAATTGAGTATTGCCTGGTTACCATCCTATCAGGGATTAATCTAATAATTTATAATCCGATGATTTAGCGCATTATTTTATCTGTGTTTCTTCTTGTCAGAACCTCATCTGCTCGCCAGAATTGACACATCTTACGATTTTCGCCGGGAGTAGAACGTTAACGTGAAGGCATTTCGTTGGCTGGAATGAGCGTAGCATGAGCACTTTTATTGTCATCCTGACAGTGATGCTGGTCGGCTCATCATTAGCTGGTATCGCTTACTGGTACGCTATGCGGCATCGTCCGCCGTTAGCGCGACCCCTGCCGTTTATCAGTCCGCCCTGCCGCAAACTCTCTGATGATGAGCGCACTGCAGTAGAAAAGTATCTGGCTGCGCTGGCTAAACGTCAGCCGCCGCGCACCCGTGCGCGCTTTACCAGGGAGGCGGAAGCGCTAACGCTGACGGCACAAAGCAACAATGTCTATCCTGTTACCCGTTCTATTACCCGTTACGGCCTCTCAACCGACGATCCCCATAAATGGCGCTACTATCTGGATGAAGTTGAAGTACATCTGCCGCCGCTCTGGGAACAGTATATTGCAGACGAAAACTACGTTGAGCTGATCCGCACGCAGTCGCTGCCGCTGGTCATCTCTCTGAATGGTCACTCGCTGGTTAATTACGCCATTGAGCAACCTGCTCTGCCGCCGCTGATACAGCCTGCCAGTACCAACGCCTCTATCCGCAAAGCAGAGAGCGAAAACGTCGAATTACTGCGGGTACGCAAAGAGTCGCATGAGGAGTACCAGCTTTCGCGGCCTGACGGTACGCGTGAAGCCGTGGTTATCTGCTGCGCTTTTCTGCTGTTTTTTCTCGGTCTGGTGCTGCCAGGCAATCTCCTGATCTGGCTGGTAGCCCCTGGCTGCGTGATGATCGCCGTCAGCCTCTGGTTTCTCTGTCGTTTTCCCGGAGAGAAAGGCCTGCGCGATATTCACTGTCTGCGCGGCGCGCCGAAACGCTGGGGCCTGTTTGGTGAATCGAACCAGGAGCAGAGCAATATTTCGCTGGGTATTATCGATCTCATTTATCCGCCGCACTGGCAGCCCTACATTACCCACGATCTTGGACAGATCACCGAAGTGGATATCTATCTGAACCGCCAGGTCGTGCGTCAGGGGCATTTTTTGTCGCTGCAGGATGAGGTCAGAAATTTTCCGGTACAACGGTGGCGCAAGAATCTGGTACTGACCTGCGGTTCACTGCTGGTGCTGGCGATGCTGCTGACATGGATCCCGCTCAGTATGCCGCTCAAGCTGAGTCTGGCGTGGGTCAAAGGTACGGAAAGTATTCAGGTCGACAGCGTGGATAAGCTCTCTGCCCTGCCGCTGCACGTCGGCGATGTACTCAGGGTAACGGGGACCGGTATGTGCTCTGTGCCAGGCAATTACCAAAGTAATCGCACCTACACTTACATGCCTTTTGACTGCTCGGCTATCTACTGGAACAAAGCCGCTCCGCTGCCGCAGCCGCAGTCTGACATTATCGATAAGGCCGCCGCGCTGCTGGATACCACCCTGCGCCAGCTGCATCCGGAAACCAGCACCGATCCCAAGCTTAATCCGCAGCTCGCCTCCGCGATTCAGAAGTCAGGCATGATTCTGCTGGATGATTTTTCAGAGCTGGTGCTCAGGACACAGGATCTCTGCAGTCAGCAGCAGGATTGTGTCCGGCTGAAAAATGCCCTGGTGAATCTGGGCAATGCCAAAGACTGGGATTCGCTGATCCATCGTGCAGATACCGGCAAACTCAGCGGCATGAATGTGCTGTTAAGGCCTGTCAGTGCCGAAGCGCTGGAAAATCTGGTGAATACCGCGACCTCGACCTTCTTTTCCCGTGAGACCCGTCGTGCTGCGGAAACGCTTAACAGTCCGCCGCCGGGCGGTTTTCTCATTATCAGCGATGAAGGACGTCAGCTGGTGACGCAGCCGCAGCCTGCCGTTTCCCTGTTTGATCTTGACGCGCCTTCGCAGTGGCGCGAGCTGCAGCGTATCGCGGGCATGCTGCTGCATACCCCGTTCAGCGCCAGCGGTATTATCACCAGCATGAGTACGGATGCGAACGGGACGCGCCATATCATGCTGCATAACGAACCCGATGCAATGGCGCAGTGGCGCTACATTGGCAGCGTTGTGCTGATGCTGATACTGCTGGTTTCAGCGGTGGTAAACGGCTTGCTGACGCTGCGACGCATCCATCGTAACCGGCTGCGTATGGCGGAAATTCAGCAATACTACGATAAATGCTTTAATCATAATCTCAGCACTATGCAGAGCGTGCGCTCGCTGTTCTGACCCTCCGCCCTTGTGTGCTACCCTGTCGCGCGTTTTTTGGCAGTGGCTGACGGAGCCGGCATTTACGCTAAACTGATAGAGTGCGGCATCGCGTCGCACCTTGATTTCTCACTTTCTGCCCATATTTCCGGATATCTGCCGATTTGTCTCTGCGGCGTGTCGCCGCATAGCCTGTCGCATACTGCGCGACACGTTAATGACAGTGAACCCGTTCCGGCTAACGTCCGGCGCAGAGACTCAGGCGTCAGCCGCTTCGACGCCAGTCGGCCGCTACCCTTTTTCAGCGCCGCGCTGCCGGACCCGTTTACCGGTAAAGATGAAACGCTGCGTTAAAGCAGGAGCCACAATGAAAGAAAAAATCAGCGACGGCGTACGCCTTGATAAATGGCTGTGGGCCGCGCGCTTCTATAAAACCCGCGCGCTGGCACGTGAAATGATCGAAGGCGGCAAAGTTCACTATAACGGCCAGCGCAGTAAACCCAGCAAGCTGGTTGAGTCCGGCGCAGAATTAACGCTGCGACAGGGAAACGACGAGCGGACGGTTATTATCAACGCCATCAGCGATCAGCGCCGTCCCGCCAGCGAAGCGCAGCTGATGTATAGCGAAACCGACGCCAGCGTGGAAAAGCGGGAAAAAACGGCGCTGGCGCGCAAGATGAATGCGCTGACCATGCCACATCCGGATCGCCGGCCTGATAAAAAAGAGCGCCGTGATTTGATGAAATTTAAACTGTCGGGTGATGAATAGTTCGCACCCCTGTGAGAGAAAACTTATGTCTGTTCAAGATCAATTACACCGTTACCTGTTTGAAAACGTTGCCGTACGCGGCGAGCTGGTCAATGTCTCCCACACCTGGCATGAAATTGTGCGTAACCATGACTACGCAGAGCCGGTAAAAACGCTGCTGGGCGAGCTGCTGGTCGCAACCAGTCTGCTGACCGCCACGCTGAAATTTGACGGGGACATTACGGTACAGCTGCAGGGCGACGGCCCGCTGACGCTGGCAGTGATCAACGGTAATAACCGCCAGGAGCTGCGTGGCGTGGCGCGTGTGAAAGAGGATGCAAAGATTGCCTCCGGCAGTACGCTGAAAGAAATGGTGGGTAACGGCTATCTGGTGATTACCATTACGCCAGAAAAAGGCGAGCGCTATCAGGGTGTGGTAGGACTGGAGGCGGATACGCTGGCAGGCTGCCTGGAAGACTATTTCATGCGTTCTGAGCAGCTGCCTACCCGCCTGTTTATCCGCACCAATGAGCAGGGCGCGGCCGGTATTTTACTGCAGGTTCTGCCTGCGCAGGATACCAGTCAGGATGATTTCAATCATCTGGCCATGCTGACTGAAACGGTTAAAGCGGAAGAGCTGATTACGCTGCCGGCAAACGATGTGCTGTGGCGCCTCTACCATCAGGAAGAAGCCACTGTTTACGATCCGCTGCCCGTTATCTTCAAGTGCACCTGCTCACGCCAGCGCTGCGGTGAAGTGCTTAAAACGCTGCCAGAAAGCGAAGTGGATGAGATCCTGGCGGAAGATGGCAAAATCGATATGCATTGTGACTATTGCGGCACGCACTATGTCTATGATGCAGTGGATATTGCCGCCATCCGTAACGAATCTGTCAGCGACAGCGACCAGCTGCATTAATCCCGCCGCGGGCGGCCACGCCGCCCGTTTTGCATAAAACTATACCTCTATGTTTTTTCACGGAAATTAACTAATTTTCGCTAACTTTACTTTTATAAGTAGCCGATTTCTCCGCTTGTCACGTTCCAGTTCGCATTTTTAACTATCTTCACTTTCCGCTTCTGCTCAGATGTGTACACTGCGCGCGATCTGTTCTGCGCAACCGAGTGCGCCACGCGGCAGACACCCCCTAAAAATGCAATGAAGTACCGATTTAAGGAGCAGTCACATGCGCGTTAACGGCCTGACATCGCAAGACCTCGCCGACCTGGGCATCAGCGGCACTACCGAAGTGGTGTATAACCCTGACTATGACACGCTGTTTCAGGAAGAAACCCGCCCGGAGCTGGAGGGTTATGCGCGAGGCACCCTGACGCAGAGCGGCGCTATCGCCGTGGATACCGGCATTTTCACTGGCCGCTCACCGAAAGATAAATATATTGTCCGCGATGACACGACGCGTGACACGCTGTGGTGGAACGGTACCGGCAACGGTAAAAACGATAATCAGCCGCTTTCCCAGGAGACCTGGCAGGCGCTGAAGGATCGCTGTACGCAGCAGCTTTCAGGCAAACGCCTGTTTGTGATTGATGCATTTTGCGGTGCCAATCCTGACTCCCGCCTGAGCGTACGCTTTGTGATGGAAGTCGCCTGGCAGGCGCACTTTGTCAAAAACATGTTTATCCGTCCGACCGATGAAGAGCTGGCCAGCTTCACGCCTGATTTTGTGGTGATGAACGCGGCGCAGTGCACCAATCCGGACTGGCAGGCGCAGGGGCTGAACTCAGAAAACTTCGTTGCATTTAACCTCACTGAGCGCATGCAGCTGATCGGCGGCACCTGGTACGGCGGCGAAATGAAGAAAGGCCTGTTTGCCATCATGAACTACCTGCTGCCGCTGAAAGGCATCGCCTCAATGCACTGCTCCGCAAACGTGGGTAAAGCGGGCGACGTGGCCGTGTTCTTTGGCCTCTCCGGCACCGGTAAGACCACGCTCTCCACCGATCCTGAACGGCAGCTGATTGGCGATGATGAGCACGGCTGGGATGACGACGGCGTCTTTAATTTCGAAGGCGGCTGCTATGCAAAAACCATCAACCTGTCTGAACAGGCAGAGCCGGAAATCTATCGCGCCATCCGTCGCGATGCGCTGCTGGAAAACGTGGTAGTGCGTGCCGACGGCAGCGTGGATTACGCCGATGGCAGCAAAACCGAAAACACCCGCGTCTCCTATCCGATCAATCACATCGAAAACATCGTGCAGCCGGTGTCCAGGGCGGGTCACGCGAAAAAGGTGATTTTCCTTACGGCTGACGCGTTTGGCGTGCTGCCGCCGGTGTCACGGCTCACGCCAGAGCAGACGCAGTATCATTTCCTTTCCGGCTTCACAGCCAAGCTGGCCGGCACGGAACGCGGCGTTACGCAGCCGACGCCCACCTTCTCTGCCTGCTTTGGCGCCGCATTTCTGACCCTGCATCCGACGCAATATGCTGAAGTGCTGGTTAAGCGCATGGAAGCGGCAGGCGCACAGGCTTATCTGGTTAACACCGGCTGGAACGGCAGCGGCAAGCGTAACTCACTGAAAGATACGCGGGCGATCATCAATGCGATTCTGGCAGGCGAGCTGGATAACGCTGCGACCGAGACCCTGCCGGTGTTCAATCTGCAGATCCCGACGCAGCTGACCGGGGTGGACGCCGCCACGCTGGATCCGCGCCGCAGCTGGCAGAGCGAAGCGGAGTGGCAGCAGGCCGCGCAGGATCTGGCACAGCGTTTTATCACCAACTTTGAGAAGTATACTGACAACGACGCGGGTAAAGCGCTGGTACAGGCGGGTCCGCAGCTGTAAGCACGGCTGAGCAGTGGCAGCGGGCGGCATTATTGCCGCCCTTTTTTATCTGTTCAGGCGCTGTGCGCGACGCTGGCCAGCGCGGTGCTGTTTTCCGGCATCGGCAGCCAGGCGCGGATACGCAATCCGCCGCGCTCGCTGGCCCCGATCTCCAGCGACCCTTCATGCGCATCGATTATGCGCTGCACAATCGCCAGTCCCAGCCCGGTGCCGCTGGTGCTGCGGGCGCTGTCGCCGCGCACAAATGGCTGGAACAGATGCTGCAGCTGATCGGGTTTAATGCCGGGACCATCATCATCCACCTGGAACCAGGCGCGGTTAAGCTCCTGACCGCTGCTGACTTTGATCCAGCCGTTACCATAACGCGCAGCGTTGACCACCAGATTCGCCACCGCGCGTTTAATAGAGAGCGGATTGATATCCAGTATGAGCTCATCGGTCATGACCGCATTTTCAATCTCGCGTTCATAACCGCTTTCAGCCGCAACCACTTCTCCCAGCACGCTGTTGAGATCGGCCCGCTCGGTCTGCATCTCCTGCCCGGTGCGCAGATAATCGATAAACTGCTCAATGATGGCGTTGCACTCTTCGATATCTTTATTAATCGACTCAGCCAGATAGCCATCCTGCTCACCCATCATTTCGGTCGCAAGACGGATGCGCGTCAGCGGCGTGCGCAGATCGTGGCTGACACCCGCCATCAGCAATGTGCGATCGTCAGCCAGCTGCTTGACCCCTGCCGCCATCTGATTAAAGGCGCGTGTCACCGAACGGACCTCAGAGGCACCATATTCACGCAGCGGTGGCGGAATAATGCCTTTGCCCACCTGCAGCGCCGCGTGCTCCAGATCCACCAGCGGCCGGTTTTGCATCCGGATAAACAGCCAGGCTCCGCCAATCGCCAGCAGCATAATCGCCAGCGTGTAGCGGAACAGCGGTGAGAAGTCGCCCTGATGAATTTCCGTCAGCGGCACCCGTACCCAGATATCGGGCGAAAGCCAGGTTTTCAGCCAGACGACCGGCGAGTTTTTGTTGACCTCGACGCGCACATCGGTCGGGCCGCCAAGCTGCTGCGCCATCTGCTCACTAAGAAACTCATAGTGCTGCGCCCAGCGCAGCCCGCTCTCCTCTGCCGCCGCGTTGGTATAGAGCGAAATCCCCAGCTCGCGGTAAATTTCGCGCCGGAAGGCGGGTGGCACTTCCAGCTGTGTCCCATCTTCCAGCTGCAGCCGATCGGTCATCAGCATACGCACTTCGTAGGCTAGTACCTTATTAAACTGCTGCAGGCTGGGAAGAATAGCGAAGTTCAGCACCACCAGATACGTCGTTACCAGGCTGACAAACAGCAGGGTAACGATCAGCAGCAGGGTGCGGGCAAAGGAGCTGCGGGGCGAGAAGCGCAGTCGCCTCATGCTTTACTGCCGTCCGGCACAAAGACGTAGCCCAGACCCCAGACGGTCTGGATATAGCGCGGATGCGCGGGATCTTCTTCCACCATGCGGCGCAGGCGCGAAATCTGCACGTCGATTGAACGTTCCATGGCGCTGTATTCACGCCCGCGGGCCAGGTTCATCAGCTTGTCACGCGAAAGCGGCTCGCGCGGATGACTCACCAGCGCTTTCAGCACGGCAAATTCTCCGCTGGTCAGCGGCATAGGCTCATCTTCACGGAACATTTCACGTGTGCCGAGGTTCAGTTTGAATTTACCAAACGCGATTACCGCCTCTTCCTGTGACGGCGCACCCGGCAGCTCGTTGGCCTGACGGCGCAGTACCGCGCGGATACGCGCCAGCAGTTCACGCGGGTTAAACGGCTTGGGAATATAGTCATCGGCGCCGATTTCCAGTCCGACAATGCGGTCAACCTCTTCACCCTTAGCCGTTACCATGATAATCGGCATCGGGTTGCTCTGGCTGCGCAGACGGCGACAAATAGAGAGGCCATCTTCACCCGGCAGCATTAAATCCAGCACCATCAGATGAAAAGATTCACGCGTCAGCAGGCGATCCATCTGTTCAGCATTCGCGACACTGCGCACCTGAAAGCCCTGTTCGGTGAGATAGCGTTCCAGCAGCGCGCGCAGACGCATATCGTCATCAACGACCAGAATTTTGTAGTTCTCTTGCATGTTCAACTCCCAAAGGCGCCATTGCCTGAAGCAATATTGTGAGGATAAGGGACCTGTCTGTGACAGACATTTATGGTTTATATTCTAAGCGAAATTGTTACAAAGCATATTAAACAGGAGCTTATATTTAATTTCTTGCCTGAAATGCGGCTCTGCTCCCGCTTTTGGGCGCTGATTTTACCCTCTTTAGCGCTTGTCTGAAAAAACGGCACTTTTTCTCACTGCGCGTGGTTCAGTCACACTTTTCTGGCTGTGTGACGGCCTGCCCTGTACTTTCCCCCCAATTCAGCGGGATAGCACCCCCCAGCAGCACAAAACTGCGCAGATTCCGGTTAGCTCCTGATAACGCTCTCGGAAGAGTGCCAGCAGCGGTACGATCCAAGACCACTTGTAAATAAAGACAGTTAAATCAGCGAGTAAACACTACTTTCGTCCGGCCCGATGATCTCCGACACTTCTGCTGTATCGACCCTATCGGTGTCATGTGGAGAAGAAAAATGAAAAAAGTTGTTCTGCTGAGCGCGCTGGTTCTCTCCAGCCTTACCCAGGTTCAGGCGGCAACGTCAGTCGGTGAAGCCGCGGGTACGCAGGCGTCAACGACGGCAAAAGGCAACTCGGATGCAATTGGCGTGGGCGCGGTAGCAGCATTGCTGGGTGTGGCGCTGGCGACCATGGGCGGTGGTGATGGTAATGGCAGCAGCACCTCAACCACGACCGCAACGGTGCCGGGCAAGTAAGCGTCATAAAGCGGCCTGCGCTGCCTGTGACTGTCGTCACGTGCAGCGCAGTTCACTCATGCCGGGTTGTGATAGTTAATCTGATTCACAAACCAGGTCTTTTGTCCTTCAGGCGTATTAACGGTGACTTCATCATCGACCTCTTTTTTGATCAGCGCCCGCGCCATGGGAGAATCAATAGAGATGTACGCTTTCACATTGTCGCCATAGATCTCATCCGGTCCGACGATGCGAAAACGCTTTTTCTCACCCTGCTCATTCTCCACTTCAACCCACGCGCCGAAAAAGACCTTGCCCTCCTGCTGTGGGGCGTAATCAACAATTTTCAGTTCAGCGAGGCATTTGCGCAGGTAGCGTACCCGCCGGTCGATCTGCCGCAGCAGGCGCTTGTTATAGGTGTAGTCCGCATTTTCTGACCGATCGCCGAGGCTGGCGGCCCAGGAGACGATACGGGTGACCTCCGGACGCTTCTCATTCCACAGATGATCGTGCTCGGCACGCAGCTTGTTATAGCCTTCGCGGGTTATCAGTTGAGTTTTCATTACATCGGCTCATTCATGTCAGTTTTGCAGGTCGCCAGCTGCGTACAATAAGCGACGCTGCCGCAGGCAGCAAGATGCGGGCGCCATTCAGAAAAAGATGGATTGCCGCCCTGCCGGCTGGCAATTTACGCCCTCAGTCCGTATAACTGTCCCCTGTTTTTAACCCCGGATAAGCAAGATCGTTACTGATGATGAAAGATTCGCTGAGCCAGATTATCGCAGGTGAGTTGCAGGCACGCGCCGAACAGGTCGATGCCGCCGTACGCCTGCTGGATGAAGGGAATACCGTCCCCTTTATTGCACGTTACCGTAAGGAAGTCACCGGCGGGCTGGATGATACCCAGCTACGCGCGCTGGAGAGCCGCCTGAGCTATCTGCGCGAGCTGGACGATCGCCGCCAGTCAATTCTGAAGTCGATTGACGATCAGGGCAAACTCTCGCCGGAACTGGCGCAGGCTATCAACAGCACGCTGAGTAAAACCGAGCTGGAAGATCTCTATCTGCCCTATAAGCAGAAGCGCCGTACGCGCGGGCAGATCGCCATTGAAGCGGGCCTGGAACCGCTGGCTGAGTCATTGTGGAACGATCCCTCGCAGCAGCCGGAAGCGGTTGCGGCAGGCTTTGTGGATGCGGATAAAGGCGTGGCGGATACGCGCGCAGCGCTTGATGGTGCACGCTATATCCTGATGGAGCGGTTTGCCGAGGACGCTGCGCTGCTGGCTAAAGTGCGCGACTATTTGTGGAAAAATGCCCACCTGACGGCACGCGTCATTGAAGGCAAAGAAGATGCGGGCGCTAAATTCCGCGATTACTTCGATCATCACGAGGCGCTGAGCAGCGTGCCTTCGCACCGCGCTCTGGCGATGTTTCGCGGCCGCAACGAAGGTGTACTGCAGCTGTCGCTGAATGCCGATCCGCAGAGTGAAGAGGCACCACGTGAAAGCTATGGCGAAACGCTGATTGCCGATCACCTGGGTCTGCGGCTGAACAATGCGCCGGCTGACAGCTGGCGCAAAGCGGTGGTTAGCTGGACATGGCGCATCAAGGTGCTGCTGCATCTCGAAACTGAACTGATGGGAACTATCCGCGAACGCGCTGAAGATGAAGCGATCAACGTCTTTGCCCGCAATCTGCACGATCTGCTGATGGCCGCTCCGGCCGGGATGCGCGCGACAATGGGTCTCGATCCCGGCCTGCGCACGGGCGTGAAAGTTGCCGTAGTCGATGCGACCGGCAAGCTGGTGGCCACCGATACGGTCTATCCGCATACCGGTCAGGCGGCGAAAGCTGCTGCTGCCGTTGCAGCACTCTGCATAAAACATCAGGTTGAGCTGGTGGCGATTGGTAACGGAACCGCCTCGCGTGAAACCGAGCGCTTTTTCCTCGATGTGCAGAAACAGTTCCCGCAGGTCAGCGCGCAAAAAGTGATTGTCAGTGAAGCGGGCGCCTCTGTTTACTCCGCCTCCGAGCTGGCGGCTCTGGAATTCCCCGACCTCGACGTCTCGCTGCGCGGTGCAGTCTCTATTGCCCGCCGCCTGCAGGATCCGCTGGCCGAGCTGGTGAAAATCGACCCTAAATCAATTGGTGTCGGCCAGTATCAGCATGATGTCAGTCAGAGCCAGCTGGCGAAAAAACTGGATGCGGTGGTTGAAGATTGCGTCAACGCCGTCGGCGTCGATCTCAATACCGCCTCGGTCGCGCTGCTCACGCGCGTGGCGGGCCTGACGCGCATGATGGCGCAGAATATTGTCAGCTGGCGCGATGAAAACGGGCGTTTTCAGAATCGTCAGCAGCTGCTGAAAGTGAGCCGTCTCGGGCCAAAAGCGTTTGAACAGTGCGCCGGCTTTCTGCGGATCAATCACGGTGATAATCCGCTGGATGCCTCTACGGTGCATCCGGAAGCGTATCCGCTGGTGGAGCGCATTCTGTCTGCCACTGAGCAGGCGCTGGATGCGCTAATGGGGAATCCCGGCAGCCTGCGCGATCTTAACGCGCGCGACTTTACCGATGAACGCTTTGGTCTGCCAACCGTAACCGACATCATCAAAGAGCTGGAAAAGCCAGGCCGCGATCCGCGTCCTGAATTCAAAACCGCGCAGTTTGCCGAAGGCGTGGAAACCATGAACGATCTGCTGCCCGGCATGATTCTGGAAGGTGCCGTCACCAACGTGACGAATTTCGGTGCTTTCGTGGATATCGGCGTGCATCAGGACGGACTGGTGCATATCTCTTCCCTCTCCGATCGCTTCGTGGAAGATCCGCATCAGGTGGTGAAAGCGGGTGATATCGTGAAGGTCAAAGTCATGGAAGTGGATCTGCAGCGTAAACGTATCGCGCTCACGATGCGTCTGGATGAGCAGCCGGGTGAGAGCAACGCGCGCAGCGGTAGCCGTCCGGCTGCCAGAGAACCGGCGCGCGCAGCGAATCCGGCCAAAGCACGCGGTAAGCCTGCGGCGGCGGGCAACAGCGCAATGGGCGATGCGCTGGCTGCGGCTTTTGGTAAAAAGCGCTGATTTCAGCCCCCAGATTTGCCTGCAGCCGGCCCGGGGCTGCAGGTAACGGGTTGCGAAATCGTCCTGTCAGGCTACGCTGAAAAAATCTGTGTGATCCACTGACCTTCCGCGTGGCCTGACAATCTGATGGATAAAATCAACGCCCTGCTCGATGAGATCTATGAAGGACGCCTGCCCGCCATGGCGCGCGAGCGCCTGCTGTCACATATTCGCGCCGCGCGTGACAGCGTAAAGCTGCCGCGCAAAGCGCACTGGGATGAGAAAGATGTGGTGCTCATCACTTACGCCGATCAGTTTCGTGAGCCGGAACAGCCCACCCTCGCCAGTTTTACGCGCTTTTATCAGCAGCACCTGCAATCGGTCTTTAACCTGGTGCACCTGCTGCCCTTTTTCCCCTATTCGTCCGATGATGGCTTTTCGGTTATCGACTACCATAACGTCAATCCGATTTGCGGTGACTGGCAGCAGATTGCGGCGCTGCACAGCCAGACGCGGCTGATGTTCGATTTTGTCTGTAATCATATCTCGGCGCACAGCGCCTGGTTTCGCCACTATCTGGCGCAGGATCCGGGCTGGGATGATTTTTTTATCAGCATGCCGCCAGCCACCGATCTCAGCGCCGTAACCCGCCCGCGTACTTCGCCGCTGCTCACGCCTTTTACCCTGGCCGATGGTACCACGCGCTATATCTGGACCACCTTCAGCGCCGACCAAATCGACCTTAACTTCGCCAGCCCGGATGTGCTGATCCGCATGATCGGGGTACTGCTCGACTACCTGAAAAAAGGTGCGGACTATGTGCGGCTGGATGCGGTTGGCTATATGTGGAAAACACCAGGCACGCGCTGCATTCACCTGCACAAAACCCATTTGCTGGTGAAGCTGTTCCGGGCCGTTGCCGATGTCGTCGCACCGGGTACGGTGATCATCACAGAAACCAATGTGCCGCATCAGGATAACATCAGCTACTTTGGCCGCGGTGACGACGAGGCGCAGATGGTGTATCAGTTTTCTCTGCCGCCGCTGGTGCTGCAGGCGATCCATGCCGGTTCAGCGCGCGCGCTGCGTCAGTGGGCCGCCTCGCTGACGCCTGGCAGCGGCAGCACCACCTTTTTTAACTTTCTCGCCTCGCACGACGGTATTGGCCTGAATCCGGCGCGCGGCATTCTGTCAGAGCCTGAAATTGTTGCGCTGGTGCGTGAACTGGCGCTGGAGGGGGCGCTGGTGTCGTATAAAAATAATCCTGACGGCACCACCAGCCCTTATGAAATCAACGTTACCTATCTCGATGCGCTTAACCACCAGACCGACGATGATGAGACGCGCCTGCGCCGTTTCCTGCTGGCGCACGCCATTCTGCTGGCGTTTCCGGGCGTGCCCGCCATTTATATTCAGAGCATCCTCGGCTCGCGTAACGATAACGAAGGGGTGCGCGCTGCCGGCCACAACCGCGCCATCAATCGCGAAAAATATAGCCTGCGCGAAATGGAGCAGTGGATCAGCGGTGGCGACTGGCTGCGTCAGCAGGTGTTTGAACGGCTGAGTGCGCTGATCCAGCTGCGCACCCGTCAGCCCGCGTTTCATCCTGATAATGCCATGACGCTGCTGGAGAGCGACAATGCACTCCTGCTGTTTCGCCGCCATGCGCCAGATGAGGAGGGGCTGCTGTGTCTGTTCAACCTGAGCAGCCGTGAAATGACCACCACGCTGCCCCAGGCGCGCCATTATCAGGATCTGGTCAGCGGCCAAAAAGTGGACGGCGGCGCGCCGGTGACGCTGGCCGCATGGCAGTTTATGTGGCTGCGCGGATAAACTGCGTTACGTGCCCGCAGAACGCCTCAGGGTGTGAAATAAACGGTGCGTGCGCCGCCTTCTCCATTATCACCGACGGGGAGCCGGGCCAGCGCGTATCCAGCTCACCGGCAATACGGCGCGGGACCAGCCCATCCAGTGCACCATACAGGCGCAGAAACGGCACGCTAAGGTGGTCCAGCGCCTGACGTAAATCACTCTGCCGCAAAATCTCCAGACCGCCCTGCAGCGCCGCCACTGACGGCATCGGCTGCGACAGCACCACCTCTTTCAGCTGACGCGCATCCTGACGGGCGTTTTCTGTCCCCATGGTCTGCAATGCCAGAAAGCGCTCAACGGTACGCCGGAAATCGTCACTGAGCTGCTGCTGAAAGCCGGTCAGCGTGTCGGGTTTAATACCCGGCCAGCTCGCCTGTGCGGTGAAGCAGGGTGAGGAGGCCACGCTGATTAACGCAGCCACACGCGCGGGCTGCAGCAGCGCCAGCTGGCTGGCCACCAGCCCGCCCAGTGACCAGCCCAGCAGCGTGGCGCGATCAGGCAGCTGCGGCAGCAGGTGTTGCGCCATCTGCATCAGCGTCAGCGGACCAGCCGCGGCGCTGCGGCCAAACCCGGGCAGATCCACCAGATGCAGGCGAAAATGAGGGCTGAGTCGCGGAACAATGTGTTGCCACACTTCGGCGTTCAGTCCCCAGCCGTGCAGCAGCACAAGATCGCGATCGCCCGTGCCCGTGGTGTGCCAGTAAAGCGAACTCATCGGTTACACTCCCGAAAAGAGAAAAAGAGGTCGCTATGCTATCAACCCCGGCCCGCTGCTGGCTATGCCATCTTCCGCTGCAGATTGCCCATCACGGTCTGTGCAGTCTTTGTCTGCATCAGCTGCCCGCTCTGCCCGCGCTCTGCCCCTGCTGCGGCCTGCCTGCCACCACACCGCAGCGCTGCGGACGCTGCCTGAATCAGCCGCCGCCGTGGCACAGCTTAACCTGCGTCAGCGATTACATTCCGCCCCTGAGTCACTGGGTACAGCAGCTGAAATTTTCCCGCGCGATAGCACTCAGGGTGATGCTGGCGCGGCTGCTTTTGTTAAAATTGTTAACAAAGCGCCGGAGTGAACCCGATCCCGCGTTCGATTTGGTGCTGAGCGTGCCGCTGCATCACCAGCGCGCCTGGCAGCGTGGCTTTAATCAGTCTGCGCTGCTCGCGCAGCCGCTGGCACGCTGGCTGCGCTGTGAATATCGTGAAGGTGTCAGCCGGATACGGCAGAGCAGCGTCCAGCATCAGCTTGATGCCCGCGCGCGCCGTCATAATCTGCGTAGCGCATTCCGCCTTGAAATGCCGGTGCAGAATCGCCATATCCTGCTGATTGATGATGTGGTCACCACCGGCAGCACCGTAGCGGAAATCAGCCGCCTGCTGCAGGCTCAGGGCGCTGCCAGCATCCATATTGGCTGCCTGTGCCGTACCTTGTAGAGCGTCGGTGTTGGGCGTATTATAACCAGGTAATTTAGTCAACTATTGAGCAATCGCCATGATCCGTATTACTGATACTGCGCAAGAGCATTTCGCAAAACTGCTGTCAAAACAGGAAGATGGCACCCAGATCCGCGTATTCGTTATCAACCCGGGTACGCCAACCGCCGAGTGCGGCGTCTCCTACTGCCCGCCTGACGCGGTAGAAGCCACGGATACCGAACTGAAGTTCGATAAACTCTCCGCCTATGTGGACGAGCTGAGCGCGCCCTATCTTGAAGATGCAGAGATTGACTTCGTTACGGATAATCTCGGCTCCCAGCTGACCCTGAAAGCGCCAAACGCGAAAATGCGTAAAGTCTCTGACGATGCACCGATGGCAGAGCGGGTAGAGTATCTGCTGCAGGCACAAATCAATCCGCAGCTGGCCAGCCACGGCGGCCGTGTTTCGCTGATGGAGATCACTGATGATGGCATCGCCGTTCTGCAGTTTGGCGGCGGCTGTAACGGTTGCTCGATGATTGATGTCACGCTCAAAGATGGCATTGAGAAAGAGCTGCTGGCGGCCTTCCCGGAACTGAAAGGTGTCCGCGATCTCACTGAACATCAGCGCGGCGAACACTCCTACTATTGATGGTTTCATGCGGCAGCACGCTGTGCTGCCGCATTTTCGCTACGCTTTGCGCGCCTCGCTTACCGTTTTCAGCAGCTTCTTCACGTTGTTATCCGCAAACGCCTCTTCCAGCGTAAAGCTCCATTTGCGTCGCCAGTTAGGATACTCATCTGTCGTGCCCGGTACGTTAACCGGGGTCGTCATGCCCATCCAGTCTTCCGGCTGCAGGCCCAGCAGCGCGCTGCCGGTGAGCGCCAGAAAACGATGGATAGCCTGATTAAACGCCGGCGTCAGCGCCTGCTTTTCTGCCTGCTTTACACTGCGCGCCGGCATTGCGCCAGCCTGATGCAGCGCATCCAGCAGCGCCTGCTTCTGCTTAACGCGCTGCGCCTGCAGCGACTGCAGCGTGCTGCCTTTATACATCCCCAGCTTCTCACCCAGCGCCAGATCGTCTGCCTGCCAGAAGCCGCTCAGCGTAGGCAGATCGTGGGTGCTGGCACTGGCGATAGATTGCTGCGGATAGCTGTCGGGCAGGCGATAGCGCCCCTCTTTTTCCTGCTCAAAGAACAGTACTTTCCAGGAAAAAACGCCGCTGTCACGTAGCAGTCTGACAATTTCCTGCGGCACGGTGCCGAGATCTTCACCAATCACCATGCAGCGCAGCCGCTGACTCTCCAGCGCCAGAATCGCCAGCAGATCGTCTACCGGATAGGAGACATAGGCACCTTTATCCGCGTTTTCCCCGTGCGGGATCCACCACAGCCGCAGCAGGGACATCACATGGTCGATGCGCAGCGCGCCACAGTCGCGCATATTTGCGCGCAGCAGGTCGATAAACGGCTGATAACCACGTGCGCGCAGCACGTGCGGATCGAGCGGCGGCAGCCCCCAGTTCTGTCCCAGCGGTCCCAGCGGATCGGGCGGCGCACCGACCGAGGCGCCAAGTTTATACAGCTGCGGATCCTGCCAGGTTTCTGCACTATGTTCAGCCACACCCACCGCCAGATCGCGGTAGAGACCCACCGCCATACCCAGCTCCTGACTGCGCAGCCAGCAGTCGCTGAACTGCTGATGCGCCAGCCACTGCAGCCAGCTCCAGAAGCCAATTTCTTCTTCATGCTGCGCGCACCACGTCTGTACTTCAGGCTGTGCGGCATTGCGCCAGCCCTCCGGCCACGTTTCCCAGCCCCACGCCTGCCGATCCTGCCCGCTGCGCTCAGCCAGAATGCCGTCAAACGCCGCCTGGTAACGTAAAGGCTCGCCGCCCGCCGTCAGAAATGCCTGGAACGCCGTGTCATCCGCCGCCTGCGGCTGATACTGCTGCCAGGCGAGACGCAGCGCCTCCAGCTTGAGTGCCGCTACCGCCGTATAGTCAACCGCCTCTGCCGCACGCGCATTCTCCAGCGCCTTACGGGTTTTGGCACTTTTCCACCAGCGCTGCGCCGCTGCGCTCTGCTGAAACCCTGCCACCTGGCTGACGTCAATATAGAGAATATTCAGCCAGCGGCGCGATGCCGGGCTATAGGGGCTGGCAAGTTCAGGCTGCGCCGGATAGAGCGCATGCAGCGGGTTAAGGCCGATAAAATCGCCACCGTGCGCCGCCACCTGTTCCAGCATGCGCTTTAAATCGCCAAAGTCGCCGATACCCCAGTTCTGCTCTGAGCGCAGCGTATAGAGCTGCACCAGCGCCCCCCAGCGCTTTTCTCCCTGTGCCAGCGGCTCAGGCAGATAGCAGCGACGCGGCGCGATAATCAGGCGCGACTGCCACTGCTGACGTCCCTTACGCAGGCTGAGCTGATGGTAGCCCTGCGCCAGACGCGGCGGCAGCGTCAGCCGCTCACCGCCCTGTACCGTGCCGCTGTGGCTTTTACCCTGCTCGGTGGTCAGATGCCAGGTAAATTCTCCTTTGCCATTCACCGTGAGTTCACGTCGTGCGCGCGCCACAAAGACCTGCACCGGCGGCACCGGCGGCGTTTTGCCGGCAGGCGCTTCCATCACCCTCAGCAGCGCCTCTTTAGTCTCATCGCTGATGGTTTCCTGTTCCCCTCTGGCATTCACAAAACGCAAAGCAATTCCCGCCGCTTCTGCGGCCTTATCCAGTTTACTGAGAGACATCAACGCTCCTTTCGCGTCCGGGCTAGCGGCTACTGCTCAAAAGGATAAGTAAAGTCGCGCCTGGTGAAAAAAGCGACCGGATCAGGACGGAGAGGATAAAAATAGCTGGCCGGGCACACAGCCCGGCACAGGATCAGCAGAGTTCGAGATGGACCTCGTGCTGCTCGATCACTTTAAGCACGCTGGCAGGAGGCTTCTGGTCCGTATACATATAATCAATCAGTCCCATGTTGCCCAGATTGACCATGGCGTTACGCCCGAACTTTGAGTGATCCACAACCAGCATTACGCAGCGCGAATTGTCGATGATGGCCCGTTTGGTGCGCACTTCATGATAGTCAAACTCCAGCAGCGAGCCGTCCATATCGATGCCGCTGATACCGAGAATGCCGTAGTCGAGGCGGAACTGAGAAATAAAGTCGAGCGTGGCTTCGCCCATGATCCCGCCATCACGCGTGCGCACTTCTCCGCCGGCAATGATCACCCGGAAATCGGGCTTGCCCATCAGCAGAATGGCAACGTTCAGATTATTAGTGACAATGCGCAGATCGTTATGGTTCAGCAGCGCATGGGCTACCGCTTCCGGGGTGGTGCCAATATCAATAAACAGCGTTGCGCCATCGGGGATCTGGCTGGCCACGCGCGCGGCAATGCGGGCTTTTTCTGCTGACCACATCATTTTGCGATCCTGCCAGGCGGTGTTTTCCGAACTGGAGGGGAGTGCCGCGCCGCCGTGATGGCGCTGAATTTTGTTCTGATCGGCCAGATCGTTTAAATCGCGGCGGATGGTTTGCGGACTGACCGCAAAATGCTCAACCAGCTCTTCCGTACTGACATACCCCTGACGCCGGACCAGATCGATAATGGCGTCATGACGTTGCGTCTGCTTCACATCTCTCTCCTCGGCTTGCAGCCGTGTTCTTTTTATCTCTGATGACGGACGGCGCGGCGGGTATCCATAAAAGCCATGGCCAGCCCGACCAGCAGGCCGGTCACGTGCGCGGCGTTGGCAATTGCCAGACCAAACGCGCCATACCAGCCAATCACCAGCCATACAATAGCGAAACCAATCAGTCCGCGCTCCAGATAAATACCGCTTTCGGGATCGCGCTCGCCGCGCAGCCAGCAATAGCCCATCAGCGCATACACCACACCTGAGAGACCACCAAAGAGCACGCCACTGAATTTGGCCTGCATCCAGCCGCTGAGCAGCGCAGAAATCAGCGTAATAACAAACAGCTTACCGCTGCCGAGTCGTTTCTCTACCGCCCCGCCCAGATACCACCACCACATCAGGTTAAACAGGATATGAAGCAGCGAAAAGTGCAGCAGCGCATGGCTGAACCAGCGCCACACCTGAAAATATTGCGAGGCGTCAGCCGGCCACCCCAGCCATGCCAGCGCGACATCATCGCCTGCTATCTGCATCAGAATAAACACGGCGACGCAGAGCGTCATAACCGAAAGCGTCAGTGGTCCGGCACGCTCCCGGATAGCGGCCCAGATATTGCTGCGCTCATAGCGCAGCCCGCTGCGGGTAGTGCCGCTGTGCCAGCTGGCCGCCTGATAGCGCGGGTGATTGGGGTCGCGAACGAATTGTGCAAGTTCGTTTTCGACCATCTGCAGCTGGCTCTCATCATCCAGCACGATCACGGAGTGACTTTCCTGCTCTATGCGCAGCGTCACACCGCGCGTCGCCATATAATCCACAAACGCCTGCGCGGTGCGGGCGTGACTGAACTGAGTAATACGCATCATGCGGTGCTCTCCTCAGGATAAAATGGCGGATCAGAGACTGCCGGTCGCGGTCTGCGCAGGAAACGCTGCACGCCAGGCATCAAAACCGCCATCAATGCTGTATACCTCGCTGAAACCCTGCCCCAGCAGAAATTGTGCTGCGCCTTTACTGCTGTTGCCGTGATAACACATCACCAGTACCGGCAGGTCATGGCGGGCCTGTGCAATAAAGTCTGCCAGGTTGTCATTAGAGAGATGCTGCGCGCCAGCAGCATGTCCCATGGCGAAACTTTGCGGGTCGCGAATATCGACTAACTGTGCGCCCTGCGCCAGCTGCGCGTTTGCCTGCTGAACATTAATACACTCGAAGGTTTCCATCGTTATCTCTCATTCCGCTGTTCTGTTTGCGCCTAGTTTACCCTGAGAAACAGGTGCCATAACCTGATAAAGAAAAGGGTTATCTGTTTTTTTTCCTGCCGGAATGTTAGCTGCATCACGCAGGAATGTTTTTATTGCGTTAAAGACTGGCGAAAATGTTGGTTTCCGATTATCATTACGCTCGAAAACGAACATTTTAGAACTATTCCGAACATCGGAGGAGATGACGTGGAAACCAAAGACCTGATCGTGATCGGCGGCGGCATCAACGGAGCCGGCATTGCAGTGGACGCTGCAGGACGCGGACTGTCTGTGCTGATGCTGGAGGCGCGGGATCTGGCGTGTGCCACCTCCTCCGCCAGTTCAAAACTGATTCACGGTGGCCTGCGCTATCTTGAGCACTACGAGTTTCGCCTGGTCGGCGAAGCGCTGGCAGAGCGTGAAGTGCTGTTAAAAATGGCACCGCACATCGCTTTCCCGATGCGCTTTCGTCTGCCGCACCGCCCGCACCTGCGCCCGGCGTGGATGATCCGCATGGGCCTGTTTATGTATGACCGTCTCGGCAAGCGCACCACGCTGCCAGGCAGTAAAGGCCTGCGTTTTGGCGCGGAGTCAGCGCTGAAGCCGGAAATTACGCGCGGTTTCGAATATTCCGACTGCTGGGTGGATGATGCCCGTATGGTGGTGCTGAATGCGCAGGAAGTTGAGCGCAAAGGTGGCGAAGTGCGCACCCGCACCCGCGTTAATCGCGCATGGCGTGAAGGCGGCATGTGGATGGTTGAGGCAGAAGAGGTCGATACCGGCAAAATCCTGACCTGGCGCGCTAAAGGCCTGGTCAACGCAGCCGGTCCGTGGGTTAAACAGCTGTTTGACGACGGCCTGCAGCTGAAATCACCCTACGGTATTCGCCTGATCAAAGGCAGCCACATTGTGGTGCCGCGTGTGCACACCGAGAAGCAGGCGTATATTCTGCAGAACGAAGATAATCGTATTGTGTTTGTGATCCCGTGGATGGATGAGTTTTCTATCATCGGTACCACTGACGTAGAGTACAAAGGCGATCCGAAAAACGTCAAGATTGACGAGGAAGAGACGCGCTATCTGCTGAAGGTGTTTAACGCGCACTTTAAAAAGCAGCTGACCGCAGACGATATCGTCTGGAGCTACTCCGGCGTACGCCCGCTGTGTGATGATGAGTCAGATTCACCGCAGGCGATCACCCGTGATTATACGCTGGACGTGCGTGACGATAACGGTGAAGCGCCGCTGCTGTCGGTGTTTGGCGGCAAGCTGACCACTTATCGCAAGCTGGCTGAGCACGCAATGGAGAAACTGGCGAAGTACTATCCGAACGCCGGTCCGGCCTGGACGAAGAGCGCCGTGCTGCCGGGTGGTGACTTCTCCGGCACGCGTGACGACTACGCTGCCAGCCTGCGTCGCCGCTATCCGTTTATCAGTGAAAACATGGCGCGGCACTATGCCCGCACCTACGGCAGCCGTACCGAAATGCTGCTTGAGGGTGCCACCAGCCTGACCGATCTGGGTGAGAACTTTGGCCATGAGTTTTATGAAGCTGAACTGCGCTACCTGGTGAAAAACGAGTGGGTACGCGAACTGGATGATGCCATCTGGCGTCGTACCAAGCAGGGTATGTGGCTGAACAAGGCCCAGCAGGCGCGCATCAGCGAGTGGCTGGCCCGCAACAGCCAGAAGCCGGCGCTTTCGCTCGCATCATAAACGCCGTTCCTCGCTTTCCCGACCCCGCACACGCTGCGGGGTTTTTTTATGTCGCCGGATAAGCGTTTCAGTCAGGGGCGCAGATGCCAGCGGTACGGCGTGGCAATAAGCGAGCGCCGCGGCGGCTCCGGGGAGCGGCAGCGGCGCAGGGGTGCAGAGGCACAGCAGCCGTTGTCAGAGTCCGGCGTGTTCCCGGATATAGTTGCGCGCTTTTACCGCATACTCAAACGGGTTGGCAATAGCCGGATCCTGTTCCGCCTCTACCACCATCCAGCCTTTATAACCCGCATCGTCGAGAATTTTAAACACCGGCGCGAAATCGATCGCGCCATCTCCCGGCACGGTAAAGGTGCCTTTCTTCACGCCATCAAGAAACGACAGGGAGTTCTCACGTACTTCAGCCACCACTTCGTCGCGGACATCTTTCAGATGCACGTGGAAAATACGCGGCAGATGCGTGGTCAGCACATCCAGCATCGCCTGCTGTGAGCCTTCGGAGTAGTAAATATGGCCGGTATCATAGAGCAGGCCTACATTGTCATGGGTCAGCGCCATAAAGCGGTCAATCTCTTCCGGCGTCTGGATCCCGGTGCCCATATGGTGATGCAGCGTCACGCGCATGCCCTTTTCTGCAGCCAGCTGCGCCAGTTCGTTATAGCCTTCTGCCGTCAGACGCCACTCTTCATCGCTGAACACCGGTTTCTGCTCAAACACCGCCAGCGTAGTGCCCTGAATACTTTTGCTCTGCTCTGAACAGCCGATAACGCGCGCGCCCATGGCGTGCAGAAAGTTCATATGATTAACGAACTCATCGATGGTCTTCGCTTTATCGCCATTAGCAAAAAAGGTGCTGAACCAGGCGTTGCAGATCTCAATGCCGCGAATATCAAGCATCGGTTTCAGAATAGCCGGATCGCGCGGGTATTTACTGCCGACTTCGCTGCCGGTAAACCCGGCCAGCGCCATTTCACTGACTGTCTGCTGGAAAGTGTTCTCTTTGCCCAGATCGGGCATGTCGTCATTGGTCCAGCCGATCGGTGCTATCGCCAGCTTTACATTCTCTTTGTTCATCTTCAGATCCCGGAATCAGGGCGGCGGGACAGCCGTGCCGCCGCAAAATAGGTAGCAGGTTAGTTGCTGTAGAATGCCGGACGCGGCGGCATTTCAACCGGCTCAATCGCGCCACTGTTCTGCGCTTTCAGGCAGGCGTCAGCCGCAACGGAAGCAGCAAAGCCGTCCCATGCAGAAGGTCCGGTAAGCTCACCGGCTTTGACGTCGTTGATAAACGCCTGCAGCTCAACGTCATAGGCGTCGATAAAGCGATCTTTCCAGTCGGTCAGCAGCGGCGTGCCGAGGCATGCGTTTTTACGCGTCTGTATCGCCGACGGCTCCGGCAGGCGCGCAATCCCCTCTTCGCCCACCACTTCACACTGGATATCGTAGCCATAGGCGCAGTTCACAAAGATCTCCACATCGATGCGGATCCCTTTCTGCGTTTCAAACAGAACAATCTGCGGATCCTTCAGCTGCGCATGCGATTTTGATGTGGTACGCGGAAAGACCACCTGCACTGATTTGTAGTCATCCTCAGTCAGCCAGCGCAGCACGTCCAGCTCATGGATCAGCGTGTTGGTGATCGCCATATCGGTAGTGTAATTCTCACCCACGCTCTGATTGCGGTGCGCGCAGTGCAGCATCAGCGGTTCGCCAATCTCACCTGCGGTAATGACTTTTTTCAGGGCGCGATAGCCCGCATCATAGGGGCGCATAAAGCCTACCTGCACCAGCCGTTTGCCGTGCTGAATTTCCGCATCCACAATACGGCGGCAGCCTTCCGCACTCATCGCCAGCGGCTTTTCGCAGAACACCGGCTTGCCGGCGGCGATGGCCGCCAGCGTAAATTCTTCATGGGTCGGATCCCAGGAGGTCACCAGAATGGCGTCCACTTCCGGTGAGGCGATGACCTCATGACCATCCTGATAAACCTCTGCGCTGATGTTCAGCCGCTGCAGCGCCGCCCGCGCTCCCTCAACGTTGATGTCGGAAACCGCCACCACTTTTGCGCCCTGCAATACGTTATTACAGCGGCGGATATGCTCCTGACCAATTGCACCGGTCCCGATTACCCCGAGTTTGAGCGTCATGATTACACCTGTAGAGTCAGATAAGAGATAAGACGGCCGGTCTGCGCCGGCCAGAAGCGTTAATATTTACGTGCCTGCTGAATGTGCTGATTCAGCTTGTCAGCAACCTGCTGCGTACGTTCAGATTCAGAGGTTTGCGCCACGCCGACGTTCCACCAGCTGAAATATTTGTGCACCATGGTTTTTGGCAGCACTTTGATATCGATCAGGGTGGACACGCTTTGCTGCTGTGCATCGGTCAGCGCCGCCTTCAGCTGCTCAAGCGTGGTAACGCGGTAGGTTTTGCAGCCGTACCCGGCGGCAATGGCCGCAAAGTCTACCGGCACAAAGCCCCCATCCAGCCGACCCCCTTCCGGATTGCGGAAGCGGAATTCGGTCGTAAAGCTGTCCATACCGTGTTCCATCTGCAGATTGTTAATGCAGCCGTTGGTCATGTTATCCAGCAGGATGACGTTGATCTTTGCGCCCTCCTGAATCGACGTCACCAGCTCTGAGTGCAGCATCATAAAAGAGCCATCACCGACCATGGCATAGACCTCACGCTGCGGCTGAGCCAGCTTGGCGCCCAGTGCGGCGTTGACTTCGTAGCCCATGCAGGAGTAGCCATATTCCACGTGATAATCGTTGTAACTGCGGGTGCGCCATACGCGCTGCAGATCGCCCGGCAGGCTGCCCGCTGCGGCAACTATCACAGCATCATCAGGCAGCTGCTCGTTCAGGGTCCCGAGTACGCTGCTCTGCGTCAGCACGGATTGAGTGAGGCGCTGAAATTCAGCAAACAGCGCGTCGCGATCGATATGATCGGCAATTTCCGGCACAAAATCATGGCTGTTCCAGGTGGCAGCATAAACGCGCTGCGTCTCCTGCTGCAGCTGACGCTGCGCCTCTTCAATCTGATCGCCCCAGTGGCTTTCAAAACCCTGCAGCTGCTGCGCCAGCGCGGTCAGACCTTCACGCGCATCGGCCAGCAGCTGTACGCCATCCAGCTTGTAGCTGTCGAAGTTACTGACGTTGAGGTTAAGGAAGCTGACCTCCGGATGACGGAAAATCCATTTTGAGGCGGTGGTAAAGTCGGTGTAGCGGGTGCCGATACCGATGACCAGATCGGCCTCTTTCGCCAGCAGATTCGCAGCCAGAGAGCCGGTTTCTCCCACGCCCCCCAGGTTCAGCGGATGATCGGAAATCAGGGTGCCCTTGCCCGCCTGCGTTTCCGCAAACGGAATGGCAAAGCGTTCAGCAAACTTCAGCAGCGCCTCGCCCGCGCCGGAATATTTCACGCCGCCGCCCACCACAATCATTGGCTTGTGCTTGCGCGCAATCAGTGCCAGCGCTGCTTCCAGCTGCGCAGGAGAAGGCAGCCGGCGATCGAGCCGATGCACCCGCTTCTGAAAGAAATAGTCCGGAAAATCCCAGGCTTCACCCTGCACATCCTGCGGCAGTGCGAGCGTTACTGCGCCGGTTTCGGCGGGATCGGTCAGCACGCGCATGGCGTTAATACAGGCGGACATCAGCTGCTCCGGCCGGCTGATGCGGTCCCAGTATTTGCTGACGGCACGGAAAGCATCATTGGTACTGATGCTTAAATCATGGCTCTGCTCAATCTGCTGCAGCACCGGATCGGGCTGGCGGGTCGCGAATACATCTCCGGGCAGCAGCAGCAGCGGAATACGGTTAGCCGTGGCAGTAGCCGCAGCCGTAATCATGTTGGCTGCGCCCGGGCCTACCGACGAGGTACAGGCGATGATTTGACGGCGCAGCGACTGTTTAGCAAACCCGGTCGCGGCATGCGCCATACCCTGCTCGTTACGCCCCTGATACACAATCAGATCGCCGCTATCCTGCTCCAGCGCCTGGCCCATACCGAGTACGTTACCGTGGCCGAAAATGGCGAACACACCTTTCACAAACTTGTTCTCTGCGCCATCGACATTCAGATACTGATTATCGAGAAACTTCACCAGCGCCTGTGCCGTCGTCAGTCTGATCGTGCCCATATCTCTTTTCCTTTACTTGCCGGCCTCCGCAGAGGAGCCTTGCGACCCGGAGCAGAGTGTCTGGCTGCCCCGCGCATAAGTGAAACATGCGGCGATTATAAACAAATATTTTTTCCATAAAATACAATTACAGAAGAAACATTTCATTTTGCGATGGAGATCAAATTCAGCAGAGTAACGGGGCTGAGCAGCCGTTTCTGCGTGGCTAAAGTGGAACAGAAGACAGAAAGAGGGGCAGCGCTGTGAACTTTTGTTTCACCCGGAGAGCTTCCGCTATTTGCCAGATATTTCCTGCGATCGGGTTCACAGCCCGGAAATACCGGGCCTGTTTACGGTGTTGTCCCTGAGCTGCTGTGCAGCACGGTAATTTTACCTGGCTCACAAAATAAAGATGTATGTTTCATTTTATGTTGTTTATGAAATATTCATTCCTCATACTGATTTTCCAGCCAGTCAGGCAATCTGAGAACCCGACAGCAGCGCACCCGACACGGGTGATGACGTTCGTGCCTGCTTATCACAGAAGGAAACTATAGGTATGAGTACACAACAGAAGCGGCTTGATGTGATTTGTATCGGACGCATCGCCGTTGATCTCTATGGCCAGCAAATCGGTTCGCGCCTGGAAGATATGACCAGCTTTAATAAGTATCTGGGTGGCTCCTCAGGCAATGTTGCTTACGGCACGGCCATTCAGGGGCTGAAATCTGCGATGCTGGCGCGCGTCGGCGATGAACACAATGGTCGTTTTTTACGTGAAGAGCTGCAGCGCGTCGGCTGTAATACTGACGGCCTGATCACCGATAAAACGCGTCTGACCGGACTGGTGATCCTGGGTATTAAAGATGAAGAGACCTTCCCGCTCATCTTCTACCGCGATAACTGCGCGGATATGGGACTGGTGCCGGATGATATAGAGGAGGCATTTATTACGTCCTCACGCGCGGTAGCCATTACCGGCACGCACCTTTCCCATCCGGATACCCGCGCCGCCGTACTGAAAGCGCTGGATATTGCCCGCCGCAACGGGCTGCGTACCGCGCTGGATATCGACTATCGTCCGGTGTTGTGGGGATTGACCTCACTGGGCGATGGTGAAACACGCTTTATTGAATCGGGCCAGGTGACCCGCCAGCTGCAGGAAGTCCTGCACTACTTTGACCTTGTTGTTGGCACCGAAGAGGAGTTTCACATCGCCGGCGGCAGCACCGATACGCTGACGGCGCTGAAAAATGTGCGTCAGGCAAGTCAGGCCACGCTGGTGTGCAAACGCGGCCCGCTGGGCTGTGTGGTGTTTGAGGGCGATATTCCGGACAGCTGGGAGCAGACCCGGCTGCAGAGCGGCGTGCAGGTTGAAGTGCTGAATGTACTGGGCGCGGGCGACGCATTTATGTCCGGTCTGCTGCGCGGCTGGCTGAACGATGAGAGCTGGGAGCAGGCGTGTCGCTACGCGAATGCCTGTGGCGCGCTGGTGGTGTCGCGGCACGGCTGCGCACCGGCAATGCCAACCAAAGCGGAGCTGGATGATTTCCTCAGCCGCGACCGTGAGGTTAAACGACCGGATCGCGATACGCGTCTTACTCACCTGCACCGTGTCACCACGCGCCGGCAGCAGTGGCCGGAGCTGAATGTGTTTGCCTTCGACCACCGTAAACAGCTGGCCGATATGGCGCAGGAAGCGGGCGTCAGCGAAGAGCGCATTCCGCAGTTAAAACTCCTGCTGCTGCAGGCGGCGCAGGAGGCGGCGACAGAAGCGGGCCTGAATGAAAAGAGCGGCATTCTGGCAGATACCACTTACGGGCAGAAAGCGCTGAACGCCATTACCGGCAAAAAGTGGTGGATTGGTCGTCCGATTGAGCAGCCTGGATCGCGGCCGCTGCGGCTGGAGCATGGCAATATCGGCTCACAGCTGATCGACTGGCCGGCAGAGCATGTGGTGAAATGTCTGGTGTTTTACCATCCGCATGACAGCGCGGAGCTGCGCAATGAGCAGGATGACCTGCTGCTGGATGTGTGGCGCGGCTGTAACAAAAGCGGTCATGAACTGCTGGTCGAAGTGATCCTGCCGGAGAGTAATCCCGATCATAACGAGTCTTACTATCATGAGATGCTGAGCCATTTCTACAGCCTGGGCATTCAGCCCGACTGGTGGAAACTGCCGCCGCTTTCTGCAGAGAGCTGGCAGGAAATAGGTGCACTGATTGAGCAGCAGGATCCGTACTGTCGCGGCATACTGCTGCTTGGCCTGGACGCGCCGGAAGATAAGCTCAAGGCGGGCTTTGCCGCTGCGGCGCAGGCGGAGTGGGTAAAAGGATTTGCCGTCGGGCGCACCATCTTTGGTCAGCCGTCACGTCAGTGGCTGAAAGGCGAGCTGGATGACCAGACGCTGATTGAGACAGTAAAAGGCAACTATCTGCGCCTGATTGGCTACTGGCGCGCAGCGCGCGGTTAAGCCAGGCAGGTAGTGTTTCAGCACACCCTCTCCCCTGGCGGAGAGGGTGAAAACCCTCTGCACAGGCTGTTTTTCCGCTTCTCTCTATCCGGTCCCGATCCCTTTAGCGCAAAATGTGCCGCCGCCGCGCGGTTTTGTGAGGTATTGCATAATCCGATGAAATAGATGCGCTGCAGATGACAATTGAATGAAATTTTCCATCCATCTGATACTATAGCGCTCATTATCCAGCCATTTTTTCTTTGTTAACGGGCCGAAGTCATGACCAATAATCCAACCCAGCTGACCCTGTTACAGGACGATATCCGTCGTCGCTATGAGACGCTGAGCAAGCGTCTGAAGCAGGTGGCTCGTTATATTCTTGATAACAGCAATAGTATTGCCTTTGATACCGTAGCCTCTATCGCGCAGCAGGCTGATGTGCCGCCCTCCACGCTGATCCGTTTTGCTAACGCCTTTGGCTTCAGCGGCTTCAATGAAATGAAACAGGTATTTCGTCAGCACCTGATGGAAGAGACCGTTAACTATACCGAGCGCGCCCGCCTGTTTCGCCAGACGGCAACCGATGACAGCGCCAGCTCGCCGGAAAGCCCGATGGAGATCCTCAACGTCTTCACCATGGTGAACAGTCAGGCGCTGCAGCAGCTGGCGATGCAGATTAACCCTGAGCAGCTCAACAAAGCGGTACAGATGCTGAATGAGGCGGAGAATATCTACATTATTGGCCTGCGCCGTTCATTTAGCGTGGCTTCCTATCTGGTTTACGCGCTGCGTCACCTTGAGCGCCGTGCGTTTCTGATTGATGGCCTCGGCGGCATGTTTGCGGAGCAGCTGAGCATGGTGAATCCCAAAGATGTGGTTATCGCTATCAGCTACTCGCCTTATGCGCGTGAAGCCGTTGAGCTGGTCGAACTGGGTGCCCGGCGCGGCGCACATCAGATCGCCATCACCGACAGTCAGGTCAGCCCGCTGGCCGCCTTCAGCGACGTCTGCTTTGTGGTACGTGAAGCGCAGGTCGATGGATTTCGTTCTCAGGTTGCCTCACTCTGCCTGGCGCAGACGCTGGCCGTATCGCTGGCGCTGAATAACAGCAGCGAGCAGGAATAACCGCATCCATAAAAAAGGGCAGCGCGCTGGCTGCCCTCTTGTCATTTATGCCGCGACTCAGCGGCTGCGCGGGTAGTTTTCGCTATTTACCCAGGCGTGATCTTTCTCCCAGGTAAATTTCCACAGCCGCACCGGCCCCGCCATCACGTTCAGATAGTAGTTGTCATACCCTGCCAGCGTGGCGACCGGGTGATAACCGCGTGGCACCATGACAACATCGCGATTGCCGGGTGCCATACAGACATCGAGTGAGCGATCGTCGGTATAGACCCGCTGCATAGCAAAACCGGGTTCCGGGTCAAAGCGATGATAGTAAGTCTCCTCCAGATAGGTCTCATCCGGACTCGCTTTCTCATCATGCTTATGGCTTGGCCAGGAGCTGCTTGCTCCTTCGTCGGTATAGACCTCGACCACCAGCAGACTGTCCGCCGCTTTGTTATCCGGCAGAATATTATGCACCAGACGCTGGTTACGCCCTTTGCCGCGATGCTCAATGCCTACGTCTTCCGGCGGGATGAGCCGGGCCGGCAGATCGCCATGCCCCGGCGCGCTGCATACGGCCAGCTCAAGATCGGTTTCTGCGGTGATCTCCGCTTCATCGTGATGCGGCACATAGACCGACCACGGGGGAATGCGCTCAAACGGCGACATGCGTTTGCCAATGCCGGCAAAGGCAGCGTGACGGGTTTTCACCGACGCCCGCCCGGCAACCAGCACCAGGCAGAGCTCGTTCTCACCGCTCTGCAGCGTCAGCGTCTCGCCCTGTTTTAGCAGGTAAGCCGCAAAACCAACATATTCCCAGCCCGCGCTCTGCGGCGTGACGTGCTGAATACGACCGCTGCTGTCAGGCTGCTGTGCTTTTGAAATCAGGGACATGCTTTCCTCCTGTGCGTCGCCTTAACCCAGCGTCGGCATACTGAATTCCGATACGGTCTGCTGACCGCTGGGCCAGCGTACGGTGGCGGTTTTCATCCGCGTATAGAAGCGTACGCCATCCGGGCCGTGCACGTTCAGCGCGCCAAATACAGAACGTTTCCAGCCGCCAAAGCTGTGGAATGCCATTGGAACCGGGACCGGAACGTTAACGCCCACCATGCCTGCCTCAACATTCTGGATAAACTCACGCGCGGTGTGGCCGTTGCTGGTAAAGATGGCGCTGCCGTTACCAAACTCATGGCTGTTGACCAGCTGCAGTGCGCTGCTGTAGTCGCTGGCGCGCATAATGCTCAGCACCGGACCAAAGATCTCTTCACGCCAGATCACCATATCTGACGTAACATTATCGAACAGCGTGCCGCCTACATAGTAGCCCTCTTCATGGCCCGCGACCCGGATAGCGCGGCCATCGACCACCAGCTTCGCCCCCTCCTGCTCACCTTTGTCGATGTAGCCCAGCACTTTTTTCTGATGGGCGGCAGAGACCACCGGTCCCATCTCATTCTCTTCTGCACCCTGCTGCATGCCCGGCCCCACGCGCAGCGCTTTGATCAGCGGCGTCAGGCGGGCGATCAGTTTATCTGCCGTATCATCACCGACGGCAACCACCACCGGCAGCGCCATGCAACGCTCGCCTGCTGAGCCAAACGCGCCGCCCATGATCGCATTGACGGTGGCATCCAGATCGGCATCCGGCATGACGATAGCGTGGTTTTTCGCCGCGCCAAACGCCTGTACGCGTTTGCCGTGCGCGCTGGCCGTTTTATAGATGTGCTCCGCCACGCCGGACGAGCCGACAAAGCTGACAGCCGCGATGCGCGGATCTTTATACAGCTGTTCTGCATCATCATTAGATGAGTGCACCACATTGAATACGCCATCCGGCAGGCCTGCCTCTTTCAGCAGCTCCGCCATACGTACCGATGCGGATGGATCCAGGGCCGGTGGTTTGAGAATAAAGGTATTACCGCACGCCAGCGCAATCGGGAACATCCAGAGCGGCACCATCGCCGGGAAGTTAAATGGCGTAATGCCTGCCACCACGCCCACCGGCTGCATCAGTGAATAGCTGTCAACGCCAGTCCCTACGCCCGGTGAGTTTTCACCTTTCAGCAGGTGCGGAATGCCGCAGGCAAACTCAATCACTTCAATACCGCGCGTCAGCTCACCCAGCGCATCAGACCAGACCTTGCCATGCTCTGAAACAATCAGTTCTGCCAGCTCCTCACGATGCTTTTCCATCAGCGCTTTGAAATTAAACATGACGCGCGCACGACGCAGCGGCGCGGTTTTTGACCATTCCGGAAAGGCAGCGTGCGCTACCGCAATCGCCTGCTCCACTTCTGCAGCGGTGCTTTGCGTCAGCTCACGCACCACTTTGCCGGTTGCCGGATCGTAAACCGGAATGGTTTCATTACTGGCGCTGTGCGTGATGCTGCCACCGATAAAGTTTCCAATAATAGTCATGTCGATGCCTCATTGATGTAAAGGGCCCTGCAGGCAGCAAAGGGGTTAGCGTCAGGCTACCCGGGCAGGTGAGATGAAAAGCGTGCTATGAAGCTATTACAATGAAATAAATTTTTCAAATACTCTTTTTTGAAAGATTTACTTTTAGCGGACTGGATCGCATTTTTTCTGGCTGGTGGGCCGATTTCCAGCGCCTCAGACAAAAAATCGCGCGCGCTTAATGAAATCAAATGCACAATTTTGCGAAGCAGATCTAATCTTTTACGTTTCAATATTCAATTAATATGAAATAAATGTTCTTATTGTTTTCCATCAGTGCATTTGCCTCTGCAGATGTCTCAGCGATCCTTATTGGTGTCCTTTCAGGATACATTTGCCGTTGCTGGCCCCGGTCGGGGGCCTTTTTTTATGGCGTATCTGCGTCATCCTGCAGGCGGGATTTCATCATATGCAGCGTGCAGCCCAGCGCAATACAGACCAGCAGCGCCGTCAGCAGATAGACCAGTGATACGCCGGCGTAGCTCATGATCAGGCCGGCGAGTGGCCCTGTGATGCCCAGCGCCAGATCCATAAATGCGGTATAGGTTGCCAGCGCGCTGCCCTGGTTTTGCTGCGGCACCGCTTTAACCGCAACGACGCCGATAGCCGGAAACACCAGGGAAAATCCTGCGCCGGTCAGAAAAGCCCCCAGCTTTGCCATCCACGGATCGGCTGCGCCTGCGACCAGAAACAGGCCCGCTGCCTCAATGGCAAAGCAGACGCTGGCGACGCGCAGCCCGCCCCATTTGTTAATCGCATCCGGAAACAGCAGGCGCATGCCCACGAACGCACTGCTGAACAGCGTCAGGGCAAAAGCCGCGCCTTCCCAGCCACGTTCGCGGTAAAACAGGGTAATAAAGGTCGCAATCACGCCAAATCCGGCCGATCCCATCGCCAGCAGCAGTCCAAAACCATATATTTTGCCCAGTACCGCCCGGAACGGCAGCGGGCGCGCTTTACTGCCTTTGACCGCTGCCCGTGGCAGCGCCAGCACCATCGCCAGCAGACTAATGGCCACAATTACTCCTGAGAGCTGCAGCAGTCCGCCGCTGCGAAACAACGCGACACCCAGCGGTGCCCCCAGCGCCATGGCACCGTAGGTCACGATCCCGTTCCAGGAAATCACACGCCCGATGTGCAAAGAGCCCGCTTTTGCCACGCCCCAGAGCGACGTGCCGGTGCCGCAAAAGCTCTGACCGACGCCGAGAATAATGCGTCCCAGGCAGAGCAGCGTCAGACTGAGTAACGCCTGCTCCTGCGTCAGAGCGGAGAGCAGCATACAGAGGCCGCTTAGCAGGCTGCCTGCCAGCCCCAGTACCACAACGCGTTTGGGTCCCCAGCTGTCGGCAAAGCGGCCGGCATAGGGCCGGCTGAGCAGCGTGGCGATATACTGCAGACTGATGACTACTCCGGCCCAGAACGCGCTATACCCCAGATTGTCATGTACGAACCCGGGCAGCACCGCCAGCGGCAGTCCGATGGTCAGATAGGTGGCAAAATTAAATTTTACGACAGACAGAATCTGCAGATTCAGCCGGAGACGGCTGTGCTCTGTAGCAGCAGGCAGGTCAGGCATAAATAAACGCGCTCACGACAGGCATTTGATAACAGAAAATTAACTATACGCCTTTTCAGAGGGTATGCATCTGCTGAACGCCCTGGATTGCCGCCCTCTTTCTGGCGCTGTGCCCTGGCGTCTCTGCTGCCTGCATGTGTATAAACAACCTCTTACCCGCCTTCGGCTACACTTGGATCAGAAAAAATCCCCTCAGGAGCAGCAATGAACGAAAAGCCACAGGAGAGAATTGGCCAGAATATTCTGGTCAAGCTGGCGATGTTAGTGATTATTCTGGCTGGCGTCCGCGCCGCGTCAGACATACTGGTGCCCTTTCTGCTCGCCAGCTTTCTGGCTATCGTGCTGAATCCGCTGGTCAGTACACTGATGCGTCGTGGTTTACGACGCGGTGTGGCCATCTCACTGGTTATTACCGTTATCTTTATTATGATGCTGCTGCTGGTGGCTGTACTGGCAAGTTCAGTCGGAGAGTTCAGCGATACCTATCCGCAAATCCGCGCCATGCTGGAGCAGAAACTTACGGTGATCCAGCATCTGGCAGCCGGTTTTCACATTAATATTTCAACCGAAACGCTGGCGCAGCACTTTGATCCGAATCTGATCATGAACATGGCGACTACGGTACTGGCGCAGTTTTCCGGCGCGATGACCAATATAGTGCTGCTGATCCTGACCGTGGTCTTTATGCTGTTTGAAGTGCATCACCTGCCCTATAAAATGCGTAACGCCCTGACTAACCCGCAAATCCGCATCGCGGGCCTGCACAAAGCGCTCAAAGGCGTGACCCACTATCTGGCGCTGAAAACGCTGGTGAGTCTGATAACCGGATTCTCCGTGTGGCTGGTACTGCTGCTGCTGGACGTGAAGTTTGCGCTGTTCTGGGGGGTGGTTGCCTTTATTCTTAATTTTATCCCCAATATCGGCCCGATTATCGCCGGCATTCCGCCCTTTATTCAGGCTCTGGTGCTGAACGATATTTACGATGCGATGCTGGTCGCGTTTTTGTTCAGCGCAATCCATATGGTATTTGGCAATATGCTGGAACCGCGTCTGATGGGACGCGGGCTGGGCCTTTCCACGCTGGTGGTCTTTCTGTCCCTGATCTTCTGGGGCTGGCTGCTGGGGCCGGTCGGCATGCTGCTCTCGGTGCCGCTGACCAGCGTGACAAAAATTTTGATGGAAACCACGCCGGGCGGCAGCCGTCTGGCGATCATGCTGGGCACCGGCAGGCCACGTCTGAAACGGCGCGAACCACCGCGACAGAGCAGATAGTCTCTGGTTCCGCTGCCGTTTTTCTTTTACCGGGGAATACCGCGTTATCGTTGCTTTTAACTGTAAAATCGCGAGTTATCTGCTGAATAAATCCAAACGGAGCAGAAAAAAGCGGGCATTAAGCGCAACGGGCAGCGATCATCAGCGTCGGCTGACTGCACAGCCGGCGAATCGCTGCCCTGCACAGCGTCAATAAGATGTTATGCTGCTGGCGCGGCGGATAAACGCCTAACCCCACCGAGGAGAGTCTGGTGCCTCTGCGAAAAAAACGTCGTGATTTTGGCTGGCTCTATATTGTCTGCGCCGGACTCCTGCCGCTGGTGCTGGGTATCGTCTGTACGGCGATTGAGGCGCGCCATATGGTCCGGCAGCAGCAGGTGGCGACAGCCACTATTTTGCTGGCTCAGGCAGAAAAGATGAGCGACAACGCCTGGAACATGATTGCTGAACTGGGACAATACCCGTCTCGCCCCTGCAGTAACATTGAACAGCACCTGCAGCGTATCGGCACGCTTAACGCCTATTTCCGGTCGGTGGGGATCTTGCAGGGCAATAACATCACCTGCTCCTCTGCTTACGGCATCAGTGACGGCACGCTTGAAGCGATGATGATGCGTCCGCTACCGGTAACCGGTAAAGCTTCGTGGAGCCTCTCGCTGCCAGGCACCTCGGGCGTACCGCATCGTCCGGCAGTCATATTTGTACGCCAGTTACCGGACAGCAGCGGCGTCTGGGCGGTCATTGATGGCCAGTATCTGATGGACTTTATGCACGCAATGGGAGAGTCACGCAGCTATCAAATGAGCCTGCAGTTCGGCGAGGGCGCAATTATCGCCAGCGGTAAGGGTGAAGCACCCGCTGAACGCTATATGCAGAGCACGCCGTTTCAGCGCGAATCACAGCGTTATCCTATTCGCGTTAGCGTAATTGTGCCTCCGGCAGAGCTGATCGCCGCCTGGCGGCAGGCGCTGTTTATTTTCCTGCCGATGGCTTCCATCTTCTCGATCATGCTGATGATACTGACGGCGAACTGGCTGCGCCGGCGTATTTCCTGGGCCGATGAGATCCGCCGCGCCATGCGTAATCGTCAGTTTTCTGTTCACTATCAGCCGGTTTACAACAATACGCTTGCCCGCTGTTCAGGGGCCGAGGCGCTGCTGCGCTGGCAGCTGCCCAATGGTGAAATGGTGCGGCCCGATATTTTTATTACGCACGCGGAGTCGGAGGGGGTGATTGTGGATCTCACCCGGCATCTGCTGGAACTGATGAGTGAAGATATTGCCAGCTGGCCGGTGATGCCGGGTTTTCACCTCGGTTTTAATCTGGCGGCAGATCATCTGCAACACACAGACTTTACTCAGGACATCATGCAATTTGCGCAGGCTATCCGCGACAAGCAGATGCTGATCACCCTTGAACTTACCGAGCGCAGTTTGATTAAGGATGGCGAAGCAGTCGCGCGCAAGCTGCGTTTTCTGCAGGCGCAGGGCATGAAAGTCGCCATTGACGATTTTGGCACCGGACACTGCTCCCTTTCCTACCTGATGACCTTCCCGCTCGACTATCTGAAAATCGATCGCGGCTTTATCAATGCCATTGAAGGGCTGGAGATAGAAACGCCGGTGCTGGATGCCATTATCAATCTTTGCCACAAACTGAAGCTGGAGGTGCTGGGCGAAGGGGTAGAAACCGCGCTGCAGCTCACGTATCTGCAGCAGCGTCAGGTCACCTTTATTCAGGGCTATTATTATGCCCGTCCTGTTGCCAGCCAGACGTTCCTCCGCTGGATGGAAGAGCACGGTACTCAGCCGCTTTCCGGCATTACTTCCGCCCCGCATTAATTCCCGCCGCAGCCCGCATGGTATGTGGGTTATGTCAAAAAAAGTAAAATATTTTTCACCCTTATGACACTGCTTTACGACCATATAATCAGTTAAAAAGTAACCACTTACTGGTGAAAACATGACAAATATCACATAAAAACGGTATACTCTGTCGCGGTTCGCAATAATTACCTGAGTAATAATTGCTGTGGCTGGCCAGGGAAAAACCCTTTTTCACGGCTATGCTTTAATCTTCTCAACGCCGCGGACTGAGTTGATAGCAAACAGCCTGCGGCGTTGAGGATTTTTCGAATTCCAATACAGGGTAACATCATGAAATTACGTAGGAAGCGTGTAAAACCTATCGGGCTGGATGACGTCACCATTATTGATGACGCCCGCTTACGCAAGGCTATTACTGCAGCATCGCTGGGCAATGCGATGGAGTGGTTCGATTTTGGTGTCTATGGCTTTGTTGCCTATGCGCTGGGTAAAGTCTTTTTCCCTGACGCCTCCCCGGGCGTGCAGATGATCGCGGCGCTGGGTACCTTTTCGGTTCCCTTCCTGATCCGTCCGCTGGGCGGGCTCTTCTTCGGCATGCTGGGTGACAAGTATGGCCGGCAGAAAATTCTTTCTATCACCATTGTTATTATGTCGATCAGTACGTTCTGTATCGGCCTGATCCCCTCCTACGCCTCCATTGGCATCTGGGCACCGATTCTGCTGCTGCTGGCCAAAATGGCACAGGGCTTCTCGGTCGGCGGCGAGTATACCGGCGCATCGATTTTTGTCGCAGAGTACTCCCCGGACCGTAAGCGCGGCTTTATGGGCAGCTGGCTCGACTTTGGTTCTATCGCCGGTTTCGTACTGGGTGCAGGCGTTGTGGTGCTGCTCTCAACCATCATCGGGGAAGATAACTTCCTTGAGTGGGGCTGGCGCGTACCTTTCTTCCTGGCACTGCCGCTGGGTCTGATTGGCCTCTACCTGCGTCATGCGCTGGAAGAGACCCCGGCTTTCCAGCAGCACGTTGAAGGTCTGGAGCAGGGTGACCGTGACGGTCTGCGCGATGGACCGAAAGTGTCATTTAAAGAGATCGCCACCAAACACTGGAAAAGCCTGCTGGCCTGTATCGGTCTGGTACTTGCTACCAACGTGACCTATTACATGCTGCTGACTTACATGCCGAGCTACCTGTCGCATAACCTGCACTACTCGGAAGATCATGGGGTGCTGATCATCATCGCCATCATGATGGGTATGCTGTTTGTACAGCCGGTGATGGGTATGCTGAGCGACCGCTTTGGCCGTCGTCCGTTTATCATTCTCGGCAGTATTGCGCTGTTCTTCTGTGCCATCCCTGCGTTTACGCTTATCAACAGCAACGTGCTGGGGCTGATTTTTGCCGGCCTGCTGCTGCTGGCAGTGATCCTCAACGCCTTTACCGGCGTGATGGCCTCTTCCCTGCCGGCGATGTTCCCGACGCATATTCGCTACAGTGCGCTGGCCAGTGCATTCAACATCTCGATTCTGGTTGCCGGTCTGACGCCAACCGTGACCGCCTGGGCAGTAGAAGCGACCAATAATCTCTATATGCCAGCTTACTATCTGATGGTGGTAGCTGTGGTGGGCCTGATTACCGGTCTCTATATGAAAGAGACGGCGAACAAGCCCCTGCGTGGCGCCACGCCTGCGGCGTCTGACCTTGATGAAGCGCGTGAGATCCTGCAGGAGCATCACGACAATATCGAACAGAAGATTGAAGATATTGATGCAGAGATTGCACGCCTTGAGGCTAAACGTCGCAATCTGGTCGACCAGCATCCGGTTATTAAAGAGTAATATCCACCAGTCCCGCCGCCCGGCGGGACTTTTTTATCTCCCGCCTGAACCTGTCAGCAGCACACATTCTTCATTACCCGGCGCGAAAAAGAGTAAACTGTAGTCACTATTTTCATCCGAATAAGTTGTGTGAGCATGTCTGAATTTAATCTGATCCAGCGCCCGAGAAGGCTGCGTAAAAGCGCGTCAATGCGCACAATGTTCCAGGAGTCCGGCCTCAGCATCAACGATCTGGCGCTGCCGATCTTTGTCGAAGAAGAGGTGGATGATTACGTCCCGATCAACGCCATGCCGGGCGTGATGCGTATTCCGGAAAAACGTCTGGCGTATGAAATTGAGCGTATTGCCAAAGCGGGTATCCGTTCTGTCATGACCTTCGGTATTTCCCATCATACCGACGCTACCGGCAGCGACGCGTGGCAGGAAAATGGCCTGGTGGCGCGTATGGCGCGCATCTGTAAAGAGACGGTGCCGGAGATGATCGTGATGTCCGATACCTGCTTCTGTGAATACACCAGCCACGGCCACTGCGGTGTGCTGTGCGATCACGGTGTGGATAATGACCAGACGCTGATTAATCTGGGTAAACAGGCGGTGGTTGCCGCGCAGGCAGGTGCTGACTTTATCGCTCCCTCAGCGGCTATGGATGGTCAGGTTAAGGCGATCCGTCAGGCGCTGGATGGGGCGGGCTTTACCGATACGGCGATCATGTCTTACTCCACTAAGTTTGCGTCCTCGTTCTACGGCCCGTTCCGTGAAGCGGCAGGCACGGCGCTGAAAGGCGATCGCAAAACGTATCAGATGAACCCGATGAACCGCCGCGAGGCGATCCGCGAATCCCTGCTGGATGAAGCCGAAGGTGCGGATTCACTGATGGTTAAACCTGCCGGTGCCTATCTCGACATTCTGCGTGATATTCGCGAACGCACCACGCTGCCGCTGGCGGCTTACCAGGTAAGCGGTGAATATGCGATGATCAAGTTTGCCGCGCAGGCGGGCGCCATTGACGAGCGTAATGTCGTTCTGGAAAGCCTGGGCGCCATTAAGCGTGCCGGTGCCGACCTGATATTCAGCTACTTTGCGCTGGATCTCGCCGAGCAAAAGCTGCTCTGATAAGCATTTTACAGCCCGGCGATCGCTATCGCCGGGCTGGCCTTACTCAATAATCATACACACGCGAATAATACTTTCTGAGCATAAATTAAAATAATTAACGCTGCTTTTATTCTGTTATTTCCAGAAGGCGCGATAAATCACTTATATAAATACAAGACTATTCCCGATATAAAAATATATTACTTAAAACTCAAAAAATAATTTAGCACGCCTCTGCTTTATACCGTTTAATTGACTTTCATGATGACGCGTGAAGGAAAACATCGGCATGAAGCAGAAATATAATCAGCAGGTTATCACTACGATCAAAGAGTGGCTCACTGACAATCTGGAGCAACGCTTAAGCATCGACGATATCGCCCAGAAATCAGGATATTCGAAATGGTATCTGCAGAAATTATTTGCCCGCTATTATAGTGAAACTCTGGCGCGCTATATTCGCAGGAAAAAGCTGACACAGTGTATTGCCGATCTTAAATACAGCGACACGCCGATAATTCGCCTGGCGCTGAAATACCATTTTGAAAGTCAGCAATCACTGACCCGTTCCTTTAAGCAGACGCTGGGCTGCACACCGCTGCAGTGCCGCAGACGCAGGCTATGCCGCGAAGCGGAAGCGCAACTCCGCAGCAGTGATGATCCCTGTGCAATTTGCCGGCGGATGGAGGGTCAGCCGGGTTCTCCGGAGGAAGACACGGCATAACCATCCGGTGAGACGCTTTGCGTCTGCCGCGGATCAGCGCTATAGCCTCTACTCTACTGGCTTACCCGGCAGCATCACGGTTGACATGAGCTGCCGGCAGCGCAGCGCTTCCTGATGCGCCTGCTGCTGCTGCGGCAAGGTCAGATCCTGCCACACCTGCTGCAGATGTGTTGCCAGATCAGCCTTAAAGCGGATTTTCTGCAGGGCATAATCGGAGTTACTGCCTTCAATAATCTGCTGCATCGCCTGCGGGCTGTTATCGCGCCCGTCGTGAGTCAGCGTACAAAATACGGCAATATAATAAGCTTTATCTTCATCATCATAATGTGGCATCAGCCACCATACTGCGGCGCTCAGCAAAAGCAGAACCGGCAGCAGAAATTTCATTTTTAACATAGTGTCACAGCATCAGCGGAGTAAAAAACCTGCCGATAATAGCAGATTAGCAGCATGGCTACCCGCACGTATCGGCCATCAGCGCTGGTTTCTGCGGATTCTCTTAAAGTTGTTGTTTTACGGTTTATTGATTGAGCAACTTCCCGCCCTTTGTTAATTTTAACCTTCATTTCGCGCCGCTCAGGGTGCATTCAGGACGTTGCCACAGGGCCAGTTTTTTTGCCTGCATAAAAACTGCGATAGCTGACGGCCTGCGACAGGAAAAAGCATGAACAAAAATAATCTTAAAACTCATCTGGTCTCGCTGGGTCTGCGGGCAGAGAAGATGCTGACGCGGCGTAAACAGCTGGCAAGCTATAATCCGCGCGATGAGCAGGATATCAATATGTGCAGCCAGCCCGCCACCGGCACGCCGATCCCGCAGCAGATCTGGATGTACTGGGAGAGCGAAACGCTGCCCGCTGAAGTGCAGATTTTTGTGGATAAAATTGTCCGGGAAAACCCGGGTTATCAGATGACGGTGATCAACAATCGCAATCTCGCCCGCTATCTGCCGGACCTGCAGTTTACGCATCCCGATATGCGTCCGTCGCACAAAAGCGATGTCATCCGGCTGGAGCTGCTTTATCGCTATGGCGGCATCTGGATGGACGCCACCATTATTCTCAACCAGACGCTGGATGCACTGCTGGCCGTTAACGCCGATGCGCGTTACGACCTGATTGCGTTTTACCGGGCCGGCTCAACGCACGATATGGCGTATCCGGTGATTGAGTCGTGGTTCCTTGCGGCCCCCGCGCATAATGCCTTTATTGGTCGCTGGCTGCACTATTTCCGCCCGATTGTCACGCTGGGTGCTGAAGCTTTCTTCCGGCAGCTGCTGGCGCAGCCTGACTATGACACCCTGGTACAGGGCATTACGCCACCTGATTACCTGGTGGTCTATCTGGCACAGCAGCAGGCGCTGCGCGAAAGCAATGATTACAACCTTTATCTGCGTAAGTGCGAAGCCAGCGCGCTGCTCTATCAAAGTCTGAGCGAGTGGCGCCCGGTCCGGCTGAGCCGCATGCTGATGGTTGATCGCCTGCCAGACGTGCTGCCGCCGCTGACCAAGCTCACCGGATTTGATCGCAAATATCTCGCTACCAATCTGAAATATGGCGTGGTTAACCGCGACAGCCTGCTGGGCCAGCTGCTGCTGAGCCGCCAGTAATGCTCAGAGTGCCTGGGCGCAGGCCCAGGCAGAACTCCACGCCCACTGGAAATTATAGCCACCCAGCCAGCCGGTCACATCCGCGACTTCGCCAATGAAATAGAGGCCCGGTACGTCACGCGCTTCCATGGTTTTTGAAGAGAGCTGCGTGGTATCAACGCCGCCCAGCGTAACCTCCGCGGTGCGATAGCCTTCGGTGCCGTTTGGCTGTACGCGCCACTGGTGCAGTAACTGCGCCAGCTCAGCCTGCTGTTTGCTGTTGAGCTGCTTCAGGGTGACATCCGGGATCTGGTTCATCGCCTGCAGGACCTCCACCAGTCGCTTCGGCAGGATCTTCGCCAGGCTGTTTTTCAGGCTGAGGTTGGGGTGCGCGCTGCGCTGCTCATCGAGGTAATCCGTCAGCGCCAGTGCCGGCAACAGGTTAACGCTGACAAACTCCCCTGGCTGCCAGTAACTGGAGATCTGCAGCACTGCCGGACCAGATAGGCCGCGATGGGTAAACAGCATCGCTTCCTTAAACAGCGTGCCGTCCTGCGCTTCAATGGTGGCTGGCAGCGCAACGCCCGACAGCGTGCTGAGCTGCTCCAGCAGCGGTTTATGCAGCGTAAACGGCACCAGTCCGGCGCGGGTCGGGTAGACGCGCAGACCAAACTGCTCTGCCACTTTGTAACCAAACGGCGACGCACCCAGTCCCGGCATCGATAATCCGCCGCTGGCGATCACCAGCTTCTCTGCCCATACGTCTGTGCCATTAAGCTGCAACCGGAACCCCTCGCCGTCGCGTGCCGTGCTCAGCACTTCGCTGCGCAGCCGCAGCGTCACCGCACCCGCCTCACACTCTTTCAGCAGCATATCGACAATGTGCTGCGCTGAGTCGTCGCAAAACAGCTGACCCAGCGTTTTTTCGTGCCAGGCGATGCCGTACCGGTTAACCAGATCGATAAAATCCCACTGGGTGTAACGCGCCAGCGCAGATTTGCAGAAGTGCGGATTGTGCGACAGGTAGGCCGCCGGCTCGGTATACAGATTCGTAAAGTTGCAGCGGCCGCCGCCTGACATCAGGATCTTACGGCCCGCTTTTTTGCCGTTATCCAGCAGCAGTACGCGGCGCCCGCGCTGTCCCGCCTGCGCTGCACAGAACATACCGGCTGCGCCTGCCCCTATTACGATAACGTCAAACTTTTCCACTGCGATGTCCACCTGATTACGAAAGGCGCTGATTGTAGTGATCTGCGGCTTTTTGCGCCACCTTCAAAAAAATGCTGTAAATATGTCATAATGTAACTGTTTCATTTTTAGGCTCTTTTACCTTGTTTTGTCCTCCGGGTTACCATTTTAAGACAAAAAAAGGCTATATTTCTCTTTCCCATACAGTGCGTTGTCGCAGATAATGCGCCGCGTTCATGTCCTCCAAAATGGCGTAACGTTTATGCTACATCTGTTTGCTGGTCTTGACCTGAGTACCGGCCTGTTATTGGTTCTTGCCCTGCTGTTTGTATTGTTTTATGAGGCAATCAACGGCTTCCACGACACAGCCAACGCGGTCGCTACCGTCATCTACACCCGTGCGATGCGGGCGCAGCTGGCAGTGGTGATGGCAGGTGTGTTCAACTTTTTTGGCGTGCTGCTCGGCGGTCTGAGCGTGGCCTACGCTATCGTACATATGCTTCCTACCGATCTGCTGTTGAATGTCGGTTCGGCGCACGGCCTCGCCATGGTCTTTTCCATGCTGCTGGCTGCCATTATCTGGAACCTCGGCACCTGGTATCTGGGCCTGCCGGCCTCCAGTTCTCATACGCTGATTGGCGCGATTATCGGTATTGGTCTCACCAATGCACTGATGACCGGCACCTCTGTGGTGGATGCGCTCAATCTGCCGAAAGTGATCAATATCTTTCTGTCGCTGATCCTGTCACCGATTATTGGATTGATCATCGCCGGCGGCCTGATTTTCCTGCTGCGCCGTTACTGGAGCAGTACGAAGAAACGCGCGCGTATTCATATGACTCCCGCTGACCGTGAAAAGATAGACGGCAAGAAAAAGCCGCCGTTCTGGACGCGCATCGCGCTGATTGTTTCGGCCATCGGTGTCAGCTATTCACACGGCGCTAACGACGGACAGAAAGGCATTGGCCTGATCATGCTGGTGCTGATTGGCGTGGCTCCGGCGGGTTTTGTCGTGAATATGAATGCGTCAGGTTATGACATCACCCGCACGCGCGATGCGGTTAATCATCTCGAACAGTATTACCGCCAGCACGGCGATTCACTGACGCACATTGTGCAGATGGCACCGCCTGCACTGCCAACGCCGGAAGAAGTTCCGAGCGGCCCGCAGGAGTTCCACTGTGACAGCGCGCGTGCGCTGCAGGCAATCGGCCGGGCTCAGGGCCTGCTGAACAATCTGCAGAGCTACGATCAGCTCTCTGTCGATCAGCGTAGCCAGATGCGTCGTCTGCTGCTGTGCATCTCTGATACTGCGGATAAAGCGGCCAAGCTGCCGGAAACCGGCGCGGATGATAAGCGCTTCCTCAGCAAGCTGAAGGGCGATCTGCTTGGCACTATCGAGTATGCGCCGGTCTGGATTATCGTTGCCGTGGCGCTGGCGCTGGGCATCGGCACTATGATCGGCTGGCGGCGTGTGGCGACAACCATCGGTGAGAAAATCGGTAAGAAAGGCATGACCTATGCGCAGGGTATGTCAGCGCAGGTGACTGCTGCCCTATCGATTGGGGTGGCAAGCTATACCGGTATGCCGGTTTCAACCACGCATATCCTCTCTTCCTCTGTGGCCGGCACCATGCTGGTTGACGGCGGCGGACTGCAGAGTCGCACCATCAAAAACATCGCCATGGCGTGGATCTTCACGCTGCCGGTCTGTATTTTGCTGTCAGGCGGACTCTACTGGATTGCATTGCATCTGATCTGATACCGCAGTATTCCGGCAAAAGGGCGACAACCGTGTCGCCCTTTTTTATTGCCGGCGTCCGGCATGAGGAGGCCGTTTTACTGCCAGATCGCCATGGCCACCAGGCTCACCACGACCAGAAAACAGAGCCCGCTGGTCAGCACAAACTGACCGCGTACGCGTTCGCAGCGGCGGATAAACTCATCGTCATGATGGTCAAGATAGCGTTTCAGCCAGATATAGCGTACCAGCCGTACCTGCTTGCCCGGCTGACCATGAGACGTAAAAAAGCCAGCCCCGTCAACATACTGGTATAACAGCGGATCGCAGCCGCGCAATACGTAAAGCAGCGCACGTAAAGAAGAGAAGTAGCGCGCCATATTCACCAGACAAACCACACAAAGAGCCCAAAAAAGCGCGATAGTGCTGATCATAGTTCCCCCTTCTGGCTGGTACCGCAATGACGTGTTCTGCAGCGGGGAAGTGCTGCAAACGTCCTGTGGAAAATAAGCCAGCCATCGATAAGCAGATTGGCATTGTTGTTTTACAGATCTGCGCCTCGCCACCAGAGAAAAGTGGCACGCAATTTCAGTGTAGAATATCTGCTCAAATTTTTTCCAGCGACGCGTATCGTCACTCTATACCTGCTCCCTGCTCTGCGCATCGTCATCACACTCAGGCGCAGCGGTGCAGCATTTGCCGGTGACACTGGCTATACTCAGCAGATAACAACAGATCCTGCCGTTTCATTGAGTCACCGGCGCATCATCGCCGCTTCGCGCTAAGGAAAACGCCCGCCGTGGTTTGCGGGAGGGTGGCCCCCCAGAATATTGAGAAAGGAGTTTTATCATGGCCTATAAACATATCCTGATTGCAGTCGATCTCTCTCCGGAAAGCCAGCTGCTGGTGGATAAAGCGGTGTCTCTGGCGCGCCCTTATGACGCCAAAATCTCGCTTATTCACGTTGACGTTAACTATTCCGATCTCTATACCGGCCTGATTGACGTTAACCTCGGCGATATGCAGAAGCGTATTTCTGAGGAGACGCACAGCGCCCTGAAAGCCCTCTCTGCCAGCGCAGGCTATCCGGTTGGCGAAACGCTGAGCGGCAGCGGCGATTTGGGCCAGGTGCTGGTGGATGCAATCCGGAAATATGACGTGGATCTGGTGGTCTGCGGTCATCACCAGGATTTCTGGAGCAAGCTAATGTCATCCGCGCGTCAGCTGATTAACACCGTGCATATCGACATGCTGATTGTGCCGCTGCGCGACGCCGAAGAAGAATAAAAAAACAGGCCGGGAGAACCGGCCTGTTTTATTTCTGCTGCCCTGCTTTGCCGCTTCAGGTTAGCGGCGGATAGATATCGAAGCGGTGGCTTTTTGTTACCACGGCAGACTGTGTTGCCACGCCTGCCAGCGGCGGCGCGTAGTCAGGACGCTTAACCACGATACGCTTTTTCGCCAGGCGACGGGCGGGCTCCAGCAGCGCATCGGCATCCTCATCGGCTCCGACCAGCGACTGAAATACGCGCATCTCTTTTTTTACCATCGCACTTTTCTGCCTGTGCGGATACATGGGATCGAGATAGACCACATCCGGCGCGGGTGCGATATCGCTCAGCGCCTGCTGGCTCGCTACGTGCAGCAGCGTCAGCCGCTCGCGCAGCCAGCCGCCAATTTCGCTATCGGCATAGCCGCGCTGCAGGCCATCCTCAAGCAGCGCGGCGACCACCGGGTGGCGCTCCAGCATCCGTACCCGGCACCCCAGCGCAGCAAGCACAAACGCATCGCGTCCGAGACCGGCCGTTGCGTCGACCACATCCGGCAGATAGCCGCCCTTAATGCCCACCGCTTTGGCCACCGCCTCACCGCGTCCGCCGCCGAATTTGCGCCGGTGCGCCATGGCACCGGAGACAAAATCGACGAAAATACCGCCCAGCTTTGGCTCATCGCGCTTGCGCAGCTCAAGATGCGAAGGGGTAAGTACCAGCGCAAGCGGCGCGGTCTCATCCTGCTCAAGCCCCCAGCGCGTTGCCAGTTGTAATAAGGCGCCGTTTCCGGCGCCTGTTTCATCCACTAAACCAATGTTCACCAGCCGGTTTATCCCTGAATCCCGTAGCTTTTCAGCATGGCATCAAGCTGCGGCTCACGGCCGCGGAAGCGTTTGAACAGCTCCATCGGCTCTTCAGCACCGCCGCGCGTCAGGATATTGTCAAGGAAAGCCTGACCGGTTTCACGATTGAAGATGCCCTCATCGCTGAGGCGCGCCCACGCATCGGCTGCGAGCACGTCGGCCCATAAATAGCTGTAGTAACCGGCGGCATATCCGCCTGCAAAGATATGGCTGAACGCATGCGGGAAGCGTCCCCACTGTGGCGCTTCCACAACGGCAACCTGTTTTTTGACCGCATGCAGGGTGTCCATCACCTTCGCTCCGTGCTGCGGGTCAAAACCCGTATGGAGCCGCAAATCGAACAGTCCGAATTCAAGCTGACGCAGAATAAACAGCGCCGCGTGATAGTTCTTCGCTTTCAGCATTTTTTCCAGCAGCTCGTCCGGCAGGGAGGCGCCGGTTTCGTAGTGGCCAGAGATAAAATCCAGTGCATCCGGTTCCCAGCACCAGTTTTCCATAAACTGGCTCGGCAGTTCGACCGCATCCCACGGCACGCCGTTGATACCCGATATTCCCGGAACCTCAACCTGCGTCAGCATATGGTGCAGACCATGGCCAAATTCATGGAACAGCGTGATAACTTCATCGTGCGTAAACAGGGCAGGTTTGCCCGCCAGCGGCTGGCTGAAATTACAGGTCAGATAGGCGATCGGCTTCTGCAGGCTGCCGTCTGTTTTGCGCATTTTATCAACGCAATTATCCATCCAGGCGCCACCGCGCTTATGCTCGCGCGCGTAGAGATCCAGATAAAAACTGCCGCGCAGCTCACCGCTTTCATCAAAGATGTCGAAAAAGCGGACATCGTGATGATAGATCTCAACGTTCTTGCGCTCTTTTACATTGATGCCGTAGATACGTTTTACGACCTCAAACAGACCTTTTAACACGCGGGCTTCCGGGAAATAGGGACGCAGCTGTTCATCACTGATCGCGTAGAGATGCTGCTTCTGCTTTTCACTAAAATAGGTGATATCCCAGGGCTGCATGTTATCAACCCCGTACACCTCTTTAGCAAACTCGCGCAGCTGCGCCAGCTCCTGTTCAGCCTGCGGACGCGCGCGTTTTGCCAGATCGCCCAGGAAGTCGATCACCTGAGACGGGCTATCGGCCATTTTGGTCACCAGCGATTTATCGGCATAAGAGTCATAGCCAAGCAGCTGGGCCAGCTCATGGCGCAGTGCCAGCTGCTCTTCCATTATCGGGCCGTTGTCCCATTTGCCTGCGTTGGGTCCCTGATCGGAAGCGCGCGTGGCGTATGCACGGTACAGCTCTTCACGCAGCGCGGCGTTGTCGCAATAGGTGATAACCGGCAGATAGCTCGGGATATCCAGCGTCAGCAGCCAGCCTTCCTGCTTGCGAAGTTTGGCCTGCTCACGGGCGGCAGAAAGCGCATCTTCCGGTACGCCTGCCAGCTCAGCTTCATCGGTGACCAGCTTGCTCCAGCCCATGGTCGCGTCCAGCACATTGTTGCTGTAGGCTGAGCCCAGCTCCGACAAGCGCGCCATAATTTTGCCATAGCGCCGCTGTTTGTCTCTTTCCAGCCCGATGCCTGACAGCTCGAAATCACGCAGGCTGTTATCAATAGCGCGCTGCTGCTCCGGGCTGAGTGCAGCAAAACTTTCGCTTTGCTTCAGGCTGCGGTACGCCTTGTAGAGTCCCTCGTGCTGGCCAACCCAGGTAGAATATTCAGAAAGCAGCGGCAGCGCTTTGTCGAAAGCGTCGCGCAAATCGGGATTATTTTTTACCGCATTCAGATGGCTGACCGGTGAAAATACACGGCTCAGGCGATCGTCTGCTTCTGCAATTGGCTGAACCAGGCTCTCCCAGGTGTAAGGCGCTCCCCGCGTCACCACACGGTCTACCGTATCGCGGCACTCTTCAAGAACCTCGGTCACGGCAGGCACGACATGTTCAGGTTTGATGGCAGAAAAAGGGGGCAGGGTAAAAGGGGTAAGTAATGGGTTAGTCATAAGCGCGATCCTTTCATCATGGAATTATGGGCGCGAATACTCGCGCTACGCAATTTTACTAAAATGCGGGCGCCGGACATTAAAATCAATGCCGTATAATGGAATAGAAGTAGGAAAAAACGCTCAAAATTGCATTTCCAGGCGCGATCTGACAGCAAATTAAGCATTCGCCTAAATCGACCCGTTACTATTTTGCTGGCCCGTCGCGCTTTCCTGCAGCCGCTCCGGTTTGCGCAGCGCAGCCGCAGCACCGGGTCGGGTGTCGCGAAAGCGCAGCAATTTCTCTTTGATCCGGCTATAATCGCGCCATATTCCATCGTCAACTCCTTTGATCCAACTGCGGACCCCCATTTTTTATGCTGAGTTATCGCCACAGTTTTCACGCCGGCAACCATGCCGACGTGCTGAAACACACCGTTGAAAGCCTGATCCTGACCGCACTCATGGAGAAGGATAAGCCCTTTCTCTATCTGGATACGCACGCCGGTGCCGGACGCTACCAGCTGAGCAGCGCACACGCCGAGCGCACGGGTGAATATCTGGAAGGCATCGCCCGCATCTGGCAGCAGCCTGACGCGCCCGCGCTGCTGAAACCCTATCTGAACGCGGTGCGTAACCTGAATCCCGGTGGCAACCTGCGCTACTACCCAGGTTCACCGCTGATCGCCCGTTATCTGCTGCGCGAAGAGGATAAGCTGCAGCTGACCGAACTGCATCCCAGCGACTATCCGCTGTTACGCAATGAGTTCAGCAAAGATGCGCGCGCGCGCGTGGAACGCGGCGATGGTTATCAGCAGCTGAAGGCGAAACTGCCACCGCCGGCGCGGCGCGGCCTGATCCTGATCGATCCCCCTTATGAGATGAAAAGTGACTACCAGGAGGTGGTGAAAGGGATTCAGGAAGGCTATAAGCGCTTTGCCACCGGTATTTATGCGCTCTGGTATCCGGTTGTGATGCGTCAGCAGATCAAACATATGCTTCGCGATCTGGAAGCCACTGGTATCCGCAATATTCTGCAGATTGAGCTGGCAGTGCGTCCGGACAGCGACCAGCGCGGCATGACCGCCTCCGGCATGATTGTGATCAATCCGCCGTGGAAACTCAAAGCGCAGATGGAAGAACTGCTGCCGTGGCTGCACAAAACGCTGGTGCCCGCCGGCACCGGGCACTATAGCGTCACGCAGGTGGTACCTGAGTAACGGCCCGGCGCGTTAAATCTCCACCACAGCAAAATCGTGTGCCAGCTCGGTTGCCGCAAACACCGACTGGCACTCTGCCAGCAGCTTTTCCCGATCCGCAGAGAGATAGCGCGAACTGAAGTGCGTCGCGATCATACGCCTGGCGCCCGCCTGCTGCGCCACGGCTGCCGCCTGAACCGTTGTTGAGTGCCCCCGCCCGTTGGCCTTTTCCGCCATTGCGGCTTCAAGCGTGGTTTCATGCACCATTACATCGGCATTGGCCGCCAGCGCCAGCGCGGTGTCGGTCGGCGCGGTATCGCCAAATATTGCCAGCACTTTACCTGGCGTAGCGGGCCCCAGATAGTCTGCGCCGTTAATTTCGCGCCCGTCCTCCAGACGGATAACTTTCCCCTGCTTTAAATCCTGATACCAGGGACCGCGCGGAACGCCTTCGGCTTTCAGCCGTGCAGCATCCAGAAATCCGGGCTTATCATGCTGTTCAATGCGGTAGCCATAGCACTCCACGACGTGGTTCATCGGATAAGCGATCACCCGGAACTCGCCGTTATCCAGCACCGGACCTGCCTCAATCTCTATAATTTCCAGCGGATAAGTGGTCCAGGAGCTGCTCAGGCTCAGCGCATTTTCAACGAACGCCTTCAGTCCCTTAGGTCCATAGATCGTCAGCGGATCGGGCATGCCTGCCATTGAACGGCTGGTGAGCAGACCCGGCAGGCCAAAGATGTGATCGCCGTGCAGGTGCGTAATGAAAATTTTCTCCAGTTTGCCGGGGCGAAGCGCCGAGCGCATAAACTGATGCTGCGTCGCCTCACCGCAGTCAAACAGCCAGGTGTCGCCACGCTTTGAAAGCGTCAGGGCGATCGCGGTAACGTTGCGCTGTAAACTGGGCGCACCCGCGCCGGTGCCTAAAAAAGTCAGATGCATAATAGCCTTACCTGTAAGCGAAACCTGGATTTCACTCTATCTTGACTGCTCCCCGCCCTAAAGGGCGAGGATTCCTACTTCAACGCAACCTACCTAAGCCGCATTACGCGGCTTTAGGGTTTACAGTCGCTCCGTGGGCTAACGCGGTCAGCCCGACCGCTTTTATATTCTTCGCAGCGTTTACGTCACGATCATGGTTAGCCCCGCACTCAGGGCAGATCCACGAACGAACGTTAAGCGCCATCTTTGGCATGGTATAGCCGCAACCGCTACAGCGTTTTGAGGACGGGAAAAACTGGTCAATGGCGACCACGGATCGCCCCGACCATTCGCCCTTATATTCAAGCTGGCGCACGAATTCACCCCAGCTTGCGTCTGCTATCGCTTTGGATAACTTCGGGTTACGGATCATGTTCTTCACTTTCAGGGATTCGACGCAAACAACTTGGTTTTCGTTAATGAGCTTGCGGGATAGCTTGTGCAAGTTATCCAGGCGGCAATCAGCAATTTTCACGTGAATGCGGGCGACTTTGGCGCGGGCTTTGGCGCGGTTCTTTGAGCCTTTTTGTTTCTTGCTCAAACGTCGCTGTAGCAGGGCTAATCGCTTCGCATATTTAGCAGTATGGCGGGGATTGCCGGTTTTGAATCCGGTATCGGTGACGAACAAATCTTTTAAACCAACATCAATGCCGACCGTGGACGCGGTGATCGGCAGTGATACAGGTTCAAACTCGCAGAGGCACGAAACAAAGTAGCGCCCCGCTGAATCTTTGGACACGGTGACGGTAGACGGCACGGACGGCAAAGGGCGACTCCAGCGCACGTCTAAAGGCGCTTTGCTCTTTGCCATGTACAACTTGCCGTCGCGGTATTTAAACGCGGCATCCGTCAGCGTAGCGGCCTGTTTATGGCGCTTGCTTTTGAATGTCGGATACTTTGCCCGACCTGCAAAGAAGTTAGAAAAGGCGGCTTGTTGGTGGCGCAAGGCTTGCTGTAGTGGCACGCTGGAAACGTCATTGAGCCAGGCAAAATCTGGCTCTTTTTTCAGTGCGGTTAATCGTGCGCTGGCTTGTGTATAGCCGATCTTCTCTTGTCGTTCGTAATAAGCATCGGTGCGCCAGCGCAAGATGCTGTTATAGACAAAACGCACACAACCGAACGTTTGAGCCAGTAACTCAATCTGATCGGGTGTTGGATAGAATCTGTATTTATATGCGCGTTTCATGCTTTACATATTATGGCGCATTATGTAAGAAGGTCAAGGAATGTTACGCAGTTACCGCGCTTATATCCCCGCCCGATTGGGCGAGGTCTTACGCGCAAATTGATAATCATAGGCGGAACCTTTGCGCCGCTCCGTCAGGTAGCGGTAAACTTTACGCCATATTTTCTCAACAGACGGAAACAACGGATGACCAGACATTTTGACTACCTCGCTATCGGCGGCGGCAGCGGCGGCATCGCCTCCATTAATCGTGCAGCCATGCACGGCCAGACGTGTGCGCTGATCGAAGCGAAAGAGCTGGGTGGCACCTGCGTTAACGTCGGTTGCGTGCCGAAAAAGGTCATGTGGCATGCGGCGCAGATCGCCGAAGCTATTCACCTGTACGGACCGGATTATGGCTTTGACACCACGGTGAATCGCTTTGACTGGGCCACGCTGGTAAAAAACCGCAGCGCCTATATCGATCGCATTCACAGCTCCTATGACAACGTACTGGGCAAAAACAAGGTCGAGGTCATCAAAGGCTTTGCCCGCTTTGTGGATGCGCACACGGTGGAAGTGAATGGTGAAACGATCACCGCCGATCATATCCTGATCGCCACCGGCGGACGCCCGGTGCGCCCTGCTGTGCCGGGTGCAGAATATGGCATCGATTCTGACGGTTTCTTTGAGCTGGAATCTTTGCCGCGGCGCGTGGCCGTCGTGGGTGCAGGCTATATTGCCGTTGAGCTGGCAGGCGTGGTCAATGCGCTGGGCGCGGAAACGCATCTGTTTGTGCGTAAACACGCTCCGCTGCGCAGTTTTGATCCGCTATTGAGTGAAACGCTGGTGGAGGTGATGCAGGCGGAAGGCCCGCAGCTGCACACCGAAGCGACGCCAAAAGCCGTGGTGAAAAATGCCGACGGCAGCCTGACGCTGCAGCTGGAAAATGGCAGCGAACAGACGGTGGATTGCCTGGTCTGGGCCGTGGGCCGCGAACCGGCGACCGATAATCTCAACCTTGACGTGACCGGCGTTGCGCTTGATGAGAAAGGCTATATCCGGGTCGATAAGTTTCAGAATACCAGCGTTGCCGGCATTTATGCGGTGGGCGATAACACCGGTGCCGTCGAGCTGACGCCGGTGGCAGTAGCGGCAGGCCGCCGCCTCTCTGAGCGTCTGTTTAACAACAAGCCGGATGAGCATCTCGACTACAGCAATGTCCCGACCGTGGTATTCAGCCATCCGCCTATCGGCACGGTGGGCCTGACCGAACCGCAGGCGCGTGAGCAGTATGGCGACGATCATGTGAAGGTCTATAAATCCTCTTTTACCGCCATGTATACCGCGGTCACGCAGCATCGCCAGCCGTGCCGCATGAAGCTGGTCTGCGTCGGCCCGGAAGAGAAGATTGTTGGTATTCACGGCATCGGCAGCGGCATGGATGAGATGCTGCAGGGCTTTGCCGTGGCGCTGAAGATGGGTGCCACGAAAAAAGATTTCGACAATACCGTGGCGATTCACCCCACCGCAGCGGAAGAGTTTGTGACGATGCGTTAACAAAAAGGCGCCCGGACGGGCGCCTTTTTTGATCGCCGTAGCCTATTACCAGGAGACGGTAATTTTGCCAAAGTGGCTGGCACCCTGCTGATGACGGAACGCCGCCGGCAGCTCGCCCAGAGCGTTGAAATGCTCGCCGATTACCGGCCGGACCGCAATCTGCTCCAGCGCACGTACAAACTCCTGCTGCTGACGACGATGACCCACAATCAGCCCCTGGATCCGCGCCTGCTTCGCCATTAACAGCGAGGTCGGGATCACACCCTCATGGCCGGTCAGTACGCCAATCAGCGCGATATGTCCGCCGATGCGCACTGCTTTGATCGACTCTGCCATGGTGCCGGGTCCGCCCAGTTCAATCACCACGTCCGCACCGACACCCTCCGTCAGCTGCTGTACTTCGCTGCCCCAGCCGGGCGTGGTGCGATAGTTGATACCGGCATCGGCGCCCAGCTCGCGCGCACGCGCCAGCTTTTCATCAGAAGAGGACGTGACAATCACCCGTGCACCCATCGCTTTAGCAATCTGCAGTGCGGTGATAGAGACACCGCCGGTGCCGAGCGTAACGATGGTATCACCCGCTTTGATCTGTGCATCCCCCACCAGCGCCCGCCACGCCGTCAGCCCGGAGGTGGTGATAGTCGCCGCTTCGGCATGGCTCCAGCCGCGCGGTGCCAGCGTAAAGTGATGCGCCGGACGCACCACGATTTCAGCGGCAAAGCCGTGGGCACCATCCCCTGGCGTACGGGTAAAGTCACCCACGCGGGCGTAAGGCAGGCCATCCTGCCACTGCGGGAAAAAGCAGGAGACCACATGGTCGCCGGGCCGGAATTCGCTGACGCTGCTGCCCACCTCTTCCACAACGCCGGCGCCGTCCGCCATCATGATGCGCCCTGCTTCAGTCGGGATCGAGCCGTCTGCGACCAGCAGATCGTGATAGTTAAGTGAGGTGGCGTGGATACGGACGCGGATCTCATCAGCAGCGGGCTTGCCAGGATCGGGCAGATCCACCTGCTGCAGATTATCCAGGCCGCCGGGCTGGTTAAGAATCATCGCTTTCATTCGCTTTTCTCCTGTCAGAACACACAATAACGCGCTACCGGTTACTGAGTGTGGCAGTGCAACAGCATTCGTGCCTGGTAAGGTGTGCGGCGGACACGCCGCAGCGATCAGCTCAGTTTATCAAGCCAGCGCACATACGCCTGGTCCCAGAGCGCAGCAGGCGTGCCCGCTTTACCCAGGCCAAAGCCGTGCCCGCCGCTGCTAAGCTCAATCAGCTCAACCGGTACGCGCATGCGCCGGCAGACGTCGCGCATCAGTTCGGTGTTGTAGGGATTAGAGGTGCGATCGTCCTCTGCCTGGGCGAGAAACGTCGGTGGATAGACGCGGGTGACATAGTTTTGCACTGACCAGTTTGCCGCCTGAGTCGCGGTGGCGTGTGCCCCCACCATCATCAGGCGGGTCTGCGTATGCTGAAACGGCGCTTCCAGCGTGATCACCGGATAGATAAGCCCTACGCTGCTGGCCGACGGCACGATCTCATCCAGCGCGTCCTGCTGCGGGTAAGTGCGAAAATCAGGCCGCGCGGCGGCCATGCCCATCAGATGACCTCCGGCCGAAAAGCCGAGCAGGTGTACGTTCGACTCCATCGCGCGCACCATGCGAATGGCGCGCTGCGCATCCTGCAGCGGTGCCAGATTGCCCGCCTGCCACTTCTCACCGGGCAGGCGATAGCTCAGCACATAGGCGGTATAGCCATTGGCATTCAGCCAGCGCGCAACCGGCCACGCCTCCCGGCCCATACCGATAAAGCGATAACCGCCGCCTGCGGCAATCAGCACCGCCTCGCCGTTGGGATTCTCCGGACGAAAGCGCTGAATAGCGGGTGAAACGATGTTGGTCCATGAGCCTTTGGTGTTGACCCTCAACAAGCCAGACGGGCCGCCACCGCCCGGCGGCTCATCCGGCCAGAGCGGAATGATGTCATCACGGGCAAACAGCTTGCCGGTGGTCATCGCGAGAACGGTTGCTCCGCTCGCCTGTAAAAAACGACGACGTGTCATCATGTTGCGTGCCAGCCACTCTCAGGAAACACCCGGCTCCGGGTCAGATTATTGGTGTGACGAAAGTCTGATTTCTATCCGGCGATAATGTACGCATTCCGCACCAAAAAGCCATAAAAAAACGCGCCGTAAAAGGCGCGTATAATGTGATTGTTACAGCTGCGGCGGCCTGCAGACCAAAGACGCGGCTTAATCCTGCTGCTGAAACTGCGTCATGACGGTCTGCTCGCACTGCTGCTGATCGTGACGCAGCTTACCGCGCTCTTCTTCACCCAGTTCCAGCCAGCCGTTGATCACTTCCTGTGCGATCTCTTCATCGAACTCAGGCTTGTTCATTGCAGAAGGCGACTGGCTGGCGGCCATTTGCGCTTTCAGCTTCGCGGTATAGCTCTCCATGTCACCGGTTTTCTGCTCGCTGCTGACCAGATGGCAGAGCTGACCAGCGTAGATATTCTCTTGTGCATCCGCCTCTTCCGCCAGCGCACCGGCAGAAAGGGTTAAGCCCATCAGGGCAATCAATAAGCGTTTCATAAAGGCTCCTGTTGTTTCCGGAAACTCAGGTTTCATCCTGTTGCGCGCGTGCCGCCTGACGGGCAGCACGCCAGTTTAAGAGCGGTGTCACTGTGATACCGTGCAGCACCACGCTGCATACTACAATGGTCAGGGCCATATCCACCATCTGCTGCGCTTCAGTGCCCTGCAGGCCGTGCACCCAGGCAAAAGCGATATAGTTGATACTGCCAATTCCGCGAATGCCGAGCCAGCCAATCAGCAGCCGGCGCGCGCGCGGCATTTCACAGCGCCAGGTAGTAAGCCAGACTGCCAGCGGTCGCACCACGATAAACAGCAGCAGCGCCAGGCCAATGCCCATCGGGTTCCAGTGGTGCGCCAGCGTAATGCCCAGCACAACCATCAGCGCGGCGGCCAGCAGGCGTTCCACCGTATCGCCAAATGAGAGCGCATCGCCAATCACCAGGCCCACGGATTTAACCATTCCGCCACCGCTCTGCCGTACGCGCTGATTGGGGTTCACCATAACCTCGGCCGGCAGATGTTGTTTCTCTTCCGGCAGATCTTCCAGCGGAAAACAGCGCGTTACGCGCAGTTCAGCGCGACGCAGGCCGACGCCTGCGGCGAAGGTCGCCAGAAAGCCAGAGGCATCCAGCGCCTGCGAGGCAGCATAGCTGAACGCAATAAGCGCCAGCGCAAGAAAATCGTTTGGCGCTACGTCATCGTGCGCGCTGCGCAGCCGCGCCGCCAGCTGGCCGATAATGCGCCCCAGCAGATAGCCAATCGCAATACCACCGCCAATAGACCAGAGCACATCCAGCGTCGCCCACTCCCCCAGGCTGGCGAGATCAAACCCTTCCGGGCGCATCAGCAGCAGCGCCAGGATCAGCAGCGGCAGCGCCGAACCATCGTTCATCCCCGCTTCGCTGGAGAGCGCAACGCGCAGTGCATCATCATCGCGCGCATCGTTGACTGAAATCAGGCTGGCCAGCACCGGATCGGTTGGCGCAACAATGGCGCCAAACGCCAGCGACAGCGGCCAGTTAAAACCGGTGATCCAGTGCACCAGGCACGCCATACCGCCCACCGTCAGCAGCATCGCCGGAAATGCCAGCCGCAGTCCGACCCGCCACGCGTGCGCTTTCAGCGGCAGACGCAGCTTCAGCCCGGTGATAAACAGCGACGCGGCCATCGTGATTTCGGTGATATGCGCCACCAGCTCAGAGTGACCCACAATATCGATACGCAGCAGATCCAGCACCCAGGGACCGCAGATAATCCCGGCGATAAGATAGAGGCCGAATGAGGTCACCGGTCCGCGATGGATCCAGCCGGAGGCCAGTGACATGATCAGTAACAGACCGCCGACAACGGCGGTCCAGGCAAGGAAATTCATAACGCTCCGCTTTTCAAAAACATAACTCTCTTAAGCCTGGCACATGATTGAAAATTAGTTTTTGAGGTGTGCGCTGCGCAGACGTACCAGCAGGGCCAGCAGTGCCGCCGCCGTTGCCAGCGTGACCACGCCGCTCCAGCCAAAATGCGCCAGGGCCAGGCTGCCCAGTGCCGCACCGGCGGCCATACCGACAAATATTACGGTAAACATCAGGGCATTCAGGCGGCTGCGCGCCTCAGGTGCCAGACTGTAGACCAGCGTCTGATGCGCGACCAGCGTCGCCTGCACCCCCAGATCAAATCCCACCGTACTCAGGATAATCACGCCCGGCTGCGCTGGCAGCGGCAGCAGCGGCAGCAGGAACATCAGCGCGAACGACCCCATCACCAGCGCAGAGCCGTACTGTGTCACCCGCGCCGGACCGATGCGATCGGCCACGCTACCGGCCAGCGGGGCTGCCAGCGCCCCTGCCGCACCCGCCAGGCCAAACGCGCCCGCAACGGCACTGTCGAAATGAAAGCGCTCGCTCAGCATCAGCGCCAGCGTGGACCAGAAGGCGCTGAATCCCACGGATAACAGTCCCTGTGCCAGCGCGGCGCGGCGCAGCGTCTGATGCTGACGCCACAGCTGCGCCAGCGACAGCAGCAGGCGCGGATAGCTGACGGCGGTACCGGGTGTGAAGCGCGGCAGCACGCGCCAGAGTGCCAGCGTCATCAGCAGCATAGCGCCCGCGGCGATAAAATAGAGCGTACGCCAGCCGGCATACTCCGCCACCAGACCGCTGATCACCCGCGACAGCAGAATACCCGCCAGCAACCCGGTCATTACCACGCCAACCGCCCTGCCGCGGCGATGCTCAGGCGCCAGCGCGGCAGAAGCGGGCACAATATCCTGTGCCACGGTGGCGGTCAGTCCGGTCACAAAGCTGGCGATCAGCAGCGCGCCGATCCCGCCGGCAAACCCGCACAGCAGCAGCGAGGCCACCAGCAGTAATCCCTTAATCAGAATAATGGTGCGCCGGTCATGGCGATCGCCCAGCGGGGCCAGCAGCAGGATCCCCAGCGCATAGCCCGCCTGCGTCAGCATCGGCACCATACCGGTGCTGCTGATGCCGGTGTTAAATGTTTTACTGATGATATCCAGCATGGGCTGGCTGTAATAAATAGAAGCGACGCTCAGCCCGGCACCGGCGGCAAGCGTAAACAGCAGCGGAGCGGGAAGCGTTTCTGCGCGACGGGCAGATGAGGATAAAACAGACATGGGCAGTTCTCCTGAAAAGTTGCATCCAGTAAAGCGCACGGCAGCCATACGCGGTAGAGTGCGGTAACACACAACTGTTATGCATGACACGTATGAACAACCTGACCAGTACCGATCGTATCGCCCTGATGCAGACCTTTATCCGTATCGTTGAGAGTGGCTCTCTCTCTGCCGCCGCGCGGCAGCTCAGCATCACACAGCCCACCATCAGCCGCCGTCTGCAGGCGCTGGAGCACTATCTCGGCCTGAAGCTGATACTGCGCACCACACATGCGCTTAAACTGACGGATGACGGGGAGCGCTGCTATACGCAGGCGCGACAGTTAATGGCCACGTGGTATGCGCTGGAAGATGAGCTGACCGGGTCGCATGATGAACCGGCGGGCACGCTGCGGGTACGCGCACCGCACGCCTTCGGACAGGATCAGCTGATTACGCCACTGGTGACCTGGCTGCAGCGCTACCCGCGTCTGAATGTGGAGTGGATGCTCAACGATCGCACGCCGGACTTTATCCGTGAAAATATTGATTGTGCGATTCAGGTTGGCGCGCCCGACGATCCGGGCATTGTGGCCGTGCTGCTGGCCGAGGTGCCGCGTATTGTGGTGGCGGCGCCGGCGCTGCTGGCCGCCCATCCCCCGGTGACGCAGACCGATGAACTGGCACAGCTGCCGTGGCTGGCGCTGACCAGCTTTTATCGCAATGAGATTGCGCTGCAGCGCGTCAGCGATAGCACAATGGTAAGTCTGGCTATCGCGCCGCGGCTCGCCAGCGACAGCCTCTATGCCGTGCGCAAGGCCGCGCTGGCCGGAATGGGCGCTGCGGTGGTGTCATCGTGGGTCGTGCAGGACGATCTGGCATCCGGCGCGCTGGTGCAGCTGCTGCCGGCGTGGCAGGCACCGCCGCTGCCGGTCTGGCTGACCTATCCGTGGGCCAGCTACTATCCGGCAAGGCTGCGCCATTTTTTTACGCTGATCAAAGCGGTGATGCCGCAGCTGCTGGGTACCCGGCCGCCGGCACGCTGAGCCGGTCAGTCAGCCTTCTTTTTCTCCATCTTGGACATGTTATCCAGCCAGCCCATAACAAACGCGGAGAGCACAAAGGTCAGATGGATGATCACGTACCACATCAGTTTGTCGTTGGCGACGTTGCGCGCATCCATAAAGATGCGCAGCAGATGGATAGAGGAGATCGCGACAATAGAGGCGGCGACTTTATTTTTAAGCGAGCCGGAGTCCATCTTGCCCAGCCAGCTCAGCTTCTCTTTGTGTTCGGCGATATCGAGCTTCGAGACAAAGTTTTCATAGCCGGAGAGCATCACCATCACCAGCAGCCCCCCGACCAGCGTCATGTCAACCAGCGACAGCAGCAGCAGGATCAGATCGTTTTCCGCAATGCTGAGGATGTTCGGCAGCAGATGGAAAATTTCCTGAAAAAATTTAACGGTCAGCGCCAGCAGGCCCAGCGAAAGTCCAATGTAAACCGGTGCCAGCAGCCAGCGTGATGAATACATCAGGTTTTCGGTAAAACGTTCCATAAGTTTCCATAAGTTAGCAGCGAAGCTGCCGAGTATACCCGAACTTGTGTGAAGTTATTTAAGCGCGGCCTCGGAAATTTCCGGCGGCGCCGGGAGCGGCAGCGACAGGCGAAATTCAGCCCCGCCGCTGGCACGGTTTTCCGCCCAGATGCGTCCGCGATGCGCTTCGGTGATGGTCTTGCTGATCGCCAGCCCCAGCCCGACCCCTGGTACGGCAGACTCTTTATCGCCCCGGGCAAACTTATCAAAAATCTGCGTCAGGCTGTCGCCCGCGATGCCCGGCCCGCTGTCCCAGACGCCGATTTCGAGCCGGGTGCCGTCGCGCCAGGCGCGAATACCGTGCTGCGCCGCGTTACCGGCATACTTCAGGCTGTTCTCAATCAGATTGGAAAATACCCGCTCCAGCATCGCGCTGTCGCCTTTAATCAGGACCAGCTCCGACGGCAGCGCCAGCTCAAACGCGTGACCTTTCAGCATCGGCCCCATGCTGCGCAGCGCGCCATCGATCACCTCATCCAGCGCCACCCACTCTTCGCGCAGCTGCAGGCCGCCGGACTGAATGCGCGCCATATCCAGCATATTGCTGACCAGGCGAATCGTGCTCAGCGTCTGCTCACGGATCTGGCCGGCCTGCGCGACAAACGGCGACTGCGCATGCGCATGCGCAAGGTCGAGCATCAGCATCTCTGCCTGACCAAACAGCACCGTCAGCGGCGTGCGCAGATCGTGTGACAGCGCTGACAGCAGCGCATTCCGCAGCTGCTCCCGCTCTGCTGCGAGGCGCGACGCCGCTTCGCTCTGCGTCAGCGCCATGCGCTCCAGCGCGTTGGCGATCAGCACGGTAAACGTCTCCACCAGCCGCTGCTGCTCCGGGATCATCAGCTGGCGCAGGTTCTCCGGCTCGACCACCAGCAGACCCCGGCACTGCTGACCGCTCTTCAGCGGCACAATCTGATAGGGCACGGCCGGCAGCGTATCGGTGCCGGCACCGGCGGGCTGGCCTTTGCTGTAGCTCCATTTTGCGATCCCGGCATCGGGCGGCGTGCCGCGTAAATCCGGTCCGGTCGCCTGCAGCTCCCCCTGCTCATCGGGCAGCAGCAGCTGACTGCGCGCCTGCAATGTCACCTCAATGACCCGCTGTGCGGTAGCGGCAATATCCTGCGGCGTCAGCGCGCTGCCGAGCGATTTTGCCATCTCATAAAGGTAGCGGGCGCGCTGCTCGCGATAGCGCGCCACCCTGGCCTGATAGCGCACCCCGGCGGTGAGATTTCCGACGATCACGCCGACCGCCAGCATCACGCCAAAGGTGACCAGATACTGCAGGTCAGAAACGGCGACGGTGCCGGTGGGCGCGACAAACATCAGATCAAACGCGAGAACATTAATTACGGTGGCAAACACCGAGGGCCAGCGCCCGTAGCGCAGCGCCACCAGCACCACCGACAGCAGATAGATCATGACGGCATTGGCGCTGTCGAACTCCGCAAGCAGGCCGCGCCCGATAAACGTTACCGCAAGGCAGAGCAGCAGCGCCATGACGCAGCCGCGCAGCCGCAGCCGCCACTTATCGCTGCTGGCCGGTTTGCTGCTGGCCGCATGCAGCGCCGGACGCAGCGGCTCATCCAGCGCCACGACCAGCAGATCGAGATCCGGCCCCAGCTCGCCGAGACGCTGGGCGAAGCTGTCGCGGCGGAAGCGCCGGTGCGGCTGGCGTCCGGCGACAATTTTGCCCAGATTATGCTCGCGCGCGTAGCGCAGCACCGCGCGCACTTCATCCGGATCGGCGAGCGTGGCGGTTTCTGCGCCCAGCTCCTGCGCCAGCTGCAGCGTACGCAGGATCGCGCGCCGCTGCGTCTCCGGCAGGCGATGCAGGCGCGGGGTTTCCACATAAATGGCGTGCCAGACGCTGCCGAGCCGTGCCGCCAGACGCGCAGCGGTGCGCACCAGCTTTTCGCTGCCGGTGTCATCACCAATACAGAGTAAAATCGCATCCCGGGTATGCCAGACCCGATCGCGTCCCTGCTGATCACGCCAGGCGCGCATCTGATCGTCCACGCGATCGGCAGTACGGCGCAGCGCCAGTTCACGCAGCGCAAACAGGTTGCCCTTGCGGAAAAAGTTTTCAATCGCGCGTTCGGCCCGGTCGCCGATGTAGACCTTGCCCTCTTTCAGCCGCTGACGCAGATCGTCCGGCGGCAGGTCCACCAGCACGACCTCATCCGCGCTGTCGAAAAAGGGATCGGGCACGGTTTCGCGCACCTGGATCCCGGTAATTCCGGCCACCACGTCATTCAGGCTTTCGAGATGCTGTACGTTAACCGTGGTAATGACATCGATGCCGGCATCAAGCAGCTCGTCAATATCCTGCCAGCGTTTAGGATGGCGCGCGCCCTGCACGTTGGTATGCGCCAGCTCATCCATCAGGATCACCGCCGGGTGACGCGCCAGTGCCGCGTCCAGATCGAACTCCGTATGGTGTGAGCGACCGGCGGCGCGGCGCGGCAGCAGCGTCAGGCCATCAAGCAGCGCCGCCGTTTCTGCGCGATTATGGGTCTCCACAATACCGGCCAGCACATCCAGCCCCTGCGCACGCAGCCGCTGCGCCTCCTGCAGCATCGCAAAGGTTTTACCCACGCCGGCACAGGCACCAAAATAAATTTTCAGCTTGCCGCGATGCCCGTCCTGCTGCGTCAGCAGCAGCGCGTCGGGATCGGGCCGGGACAGTTCATCATTCATGTCGTTCAAAGAGTGAGTTCCGTACCATCATTGAAACGGTCGCCATGAAGGGTGACCCTACAGTGTCGGGTGCGCATGAATGCGCACCGGATTCAAATTATCCAGCGCCAGATTGAGCCGCAGTACGTTAACGGTCTCTTCACCGATAAACGGCAGCAGCGGACGCACGGTAAGCTGCGCAATCAGCGCGGCCACCTGGGCCGGTGTGATACCGCGTGCCGCCGCAATGCGCGGCGCCTGCCAGCGCGCGGCCGCAGGTGAAATATCGGGGTCCAGCCCGCTGGCAGACGCGGTGACCAGCTCAACCGGCACGGCAGCCGCCGCCTGCGGGTTTGCTGCCCGCAGTGCGGCCACGCGCGCCGCGACGGCACTGTCCAGCGCCGGGTTACTCCCGGCCAGGTTGCTGCCGCCGGAGGCCCGGGCGTTATAAGGATGCTCTGCCGTGGCCGATGGCCGTCCCTGGAAATAGCCGGGCTGAGTGAACAGCTGCCCAATCAGCGCCGAGCCGCGCACGCTGCCCGCCTGCTCCAGCAGCGAACCGCTCGCCTGCTGCGGAAACCACCACTGTGCCAGCCCGGTGGTCAGCAGCGGATAGAGTGCACCGGTGAACAGCATCAGCACCATAAACAATACAACAGCCGGACGTAACTGACTCATCTCTCTTCTCCTTATACCAGGCCTGACAGCGTGAGCAGCAGGTCAATCGCTTTGATACCGATAAAAGGCACCACCAGCCCGCCCGCACCGTAAATCCACAGATTGCGTCGCAGCAGCGCCGCCGCGCTCATCGGCCGGTAGCTCACCCCTTTCAGCGCCAGCGGAATAAGAAACACAATCACCAGGGCGTTAAACATCACCGCCGACAAAATCGCCGAAGCGGGAGAGTGCAGCGCCATGACGTTGAGCATGTTGAGCTGCGGGTAGGTCACGGCAAACGCCGCCGGAATAATGGCAAAATATTTTGCCACGTCGTTGGCGATGCTGAAGGTGGTCAGCGAGCCCCGCGTCATCAGCATCTGTTTACCGATATGCACCACCTCCAGCAGTTTGGTCGGATTAGAGTCGAGATCGACCATGTTCCCTGCCTCTTTCGCCGCCTGGGTGCCGGAATTCATCGCCACCGCGACGTCTGCCTGCGCCAGCGCAGGCGCATCGTTGGTGCCGTCGCCGGTCATTGCCACCAGCCGGCCTTCTGACTGATACTGACGGATCAGCGCCAGCTTGGCTTCCGGCGTCGCCTCTGACAGAAAATCATCCACGCCTGCTTCCGCCGCGATAGCCGCTGCGGTCAGCGGGTTGTCGCCGGTGATCATCACGGTTTTGATCCCCATCCGGCGCAGTTCAGCAAACCGTTCTTTAATGCCGCCTTTGACAATATCTTTCAGCGCCACCACGCCCAGAACCTGCGCGCCTTCGGCCACCACCAGCGGCGTACCGCCGGCGCGTGCCACCTCCTCAACCCGGGCGTTGACCTCCGCCGGAAAACGTCCATTGCCGGCATCAATATAACGGCGCACGGCATCCACCGCGCCTTTGCGGATCAGCCGATTCTGCACGTTCACGCCGCTCATGCGGGTCTGGGCGGAAAAAGGGATAAAGCTGGCGCCCATGGCGCTGAGATCGCGTTCGCGCAGGTTAAACCGCTGCTTTGCCAGCACCACAATACTGCGTCCTTCCGGCGTTTCATCGGCCAGCGAGGCGAGCTGTGCCGCATCCGCCAGCTGCTCTTCGCTGACGCCCGGCGCGGGCAGAAACTGCGTCGCCTGGCGATTACCGAGCGTGATGGTGCCGGTTTTATCCAGCAGCAGGACGTCGACATCCCCCGCCGCCTCTACGGCGCGTCCGCTGGTGGCAATCACGTTTGCCCCCAGCATGCGGCTCATGCCCGCGACACCAATGGCCGACAGCAGGCCACCAATCGTGGTAGGGATAAGGCAGACCAGCAGCGCCACCAGCACCGTTACGCTGACCGGCGTCCCGCCATACGCGGAAAACGGCCACAGCGTGGCGGTTGCCAGCAGAAATACGATGGTCAGTGAAACCAGCAGAATGGTCAGCGCGATCTCATTCGGGGTTTTGCGACGTTTTGCGCCCTCCACCATAGCGATCATGCGATCGAGAAAGGTTTCACCCGGATTCACGCTGCACCGGATCACCAGCCAGTCAGACAGAATACGCGTGCCGCCGGTCACGGAAGCAAAATCACCGCCGGACTCGCGTATCACCGGCGCTGACTCACCGGTAATGGCGCTCTCATCCACCGACGCGCCGCCTTCCAGAACCTCGCCGTCGCAGGGGATCACATCTCCCGCTTCAGCCAGTACCACGTCACCTTTGCGCAGCGTATCAGCAGAGGCTGGCTGCCATGCTGCCCCATAGTGCGGCGCCGCCAGCTTCTTCGCCTCGCTGGTTTTCTTTATGCCTTTCAGGCTGTTGGCCTGCGCTTTGCTGCGCCCTTCCGCCAGCGCTTCCGCAAAGCTGGCGAACAGCACGGTGATCCAGAGCCAGAAGGCAATTGCGGCGGTGAAGCCGGCGCTGCCGCTCAGCCAGCCGGCCAGCATGCCGGCGACGAGCAGCGACGTCAGCACGCTGCCCAGCCACACCAGAAACATTACCGGATTGCGGAACTGCACGCGCGGATCGAGTTTTTTGACCGCATCCAGCAGCGCGGTGCGGGTCAGCTGTGCATCAAACAGCGCCAGATGTTGACGACTCATGATTGCGTTATTCCTGAATCAGTTGCAGATGTTCCGCGACCGGCCCAAGCGCCAGCGCGGGAATGAAGGTCAGCGCACCCACCAGCAGTACGGTGCCGATCAGCAGGCCGATAAACAGCGGGCCGTGCGTCGGCAGCGTCCCGTTGCCCGCGGGCTGCACGTTTTTCGCCGCCAGCGATCCGGCAATCGCCAGGACCGGAATGATGATGCCGAAGCGGCCCGCCAGCATGCAGACCCCGAGCAGCAGGTTCCAGAACGGCGTGCTGGCGCTAAGTCCGGCAAAGGCACTGCCGTTGTTATTTGCCGCAGACGACACCGCATAAAGCACCTCGCTGAAACCGTGAATGCCGGGGTTGGCCATCGCTGCGCGGCCGGCATCGGTCATCAGCGCCAGGGCAGTGCCCGACAGCACCAGCGCGGGCGTGACCAGGATCGCCAGCGCGGTCATTTTCATCTCCCACACGTCGATTTTTTTACCGCGATACTCCGGGGTGCGCCCGATCATCAGCCCGGCGATAAACACCGCCAGCAGGACAAACAGCAGCATGCCGTACAGCCCTGCACCCACGCCGCCGAACACCACTTCGCCCAGCTGCATCAGCCACATCGGTACCATGCCGCCCAGCGCGGTAAAGGAGTCGTGCATCGCATTGACCGCGCCGCAGGAGGCGGCCGTGGTGACCACCGCGAACAGGCCAGAGTTGAGTATGCCGAAGCGCGTCTCCTTGCCCTCCATGTTGAGCGCGCTGTCAGCGCCCAGCGCCAGGAAATGCGGGTTGCCCCGCACCTCTGCCCACATCACCGCCGATGCGGCGAGGACAAACAGAATGCTCATGGTCCACAGCAGCATATGACCCTGACGGCGATCGCCCAGGTGTTGCCCGAACGTAAAGCAGAGCGCCGCCGGGATCAGAAAAATGCTCAGCATCTGAACAACGTTGGTCAGTGCGGTTGGATTCTCAAACGGGTGTGCAGAGTTCGCGTTAAAGAACCCGCCGCCGTTGGTGCCGAGCATCTTGATGGCTTCCTGTGACGCCACCGGACCGAACGGCAGCGTCTGCTGTGCGCCTTCCAGCGTGGTCAGGGTGTGATAAGGCGCAAAGCTCTGGATCGTGCCCTGGCTGACATAAAACAGCGCAAGCACCAGGCTGAGCGGCAGCAGGACATAGAGCGTGATGCGCGTCAGATCACGCCAGGCGTTGCCGAGCGTGGCCAGCGAGCGGTTAGCAAAGCCGCGCATCAGGGCAAACGCCACGGCGATACCGGTTGCCGCAGAGAGAACGTTTTGTACCGTCAGCCCCGCCATCTGGCTGAAGTAGCTCAGGCTGCTCTCACCGCCATACGCCTGCCAGTTAGTATTGGTGACAAAGCTTACGGCGGTGTTAAACGCCAGATCCCAGCTCAGGCCCGGCATCTGCTGCGGATTAAGCGGCAGCGTCCCCTGCAGCATCAGTATCGCCAGCAGCACCACAAAGCCGACGGCATTAAACAGCAGCAGTGCCAGCAGATAGTGCTGCCAGCGCATCGCCGCCTCCCCGGCGCCCGTCAGCTGCCACAGCAGGCGCTCGGTGCGCGGCAGCAGCGGTTTATCCGCGACCAGCCGCGCCAGAAAGCGCCCCAGCGGCTGCGCCAGCGCCATCAGCACCAGCAGAAACAGCGCGATCAATAAAAAGGCATTCGCCGCCATCAGAATGCCTCCGCATTAAGCAGGGCATATACCAGATAGCCCAGCAACAAAATCAGCAGCACAATGCCCGCTATTACGCCCATGCTCACAGCAACCTCCGGAGTCATCAGTAGAGCGACAAGCATGCGCGGCGCGGTATAAAGAAGAGATAAAAAGGCGGAAGGCAGGCGTAAAGAAAGTATAAAAAAAGCGGAAAATTAAGCGCTTTCCAGCGCCCAGACGCGGTTAAGGTCAATGTTCTGCCACAGCGACCCCTCTTCAGCGCCGGTGATGCTGTCGGTGCAGAAGCTGTCACCTAAATCGACAATTTCCGGTTTGACTTCGCGCCGGGCATGCAGCGACCAGAAGACGTGCAGCTTAGGCTTCAGCAGCGATTTTTCGCCCGCCTGCACCACCAGCGCGACCCGTCCCGACGCCAGCCGTACCAGCGATCCTACCGGATAAATGCCAATCGCCCGCACAAAACTGTGCAGCACTGCCGGGTCGAAATGGCCACGCCAGCTCAGCATGTTGTGCATCGCTTCTGCGGGCGTCCAGCCTTTACGATAGGGACGATGCGAGGTGAGCGCGTCATAAACATCACAGACGGAGGACATGCGGGCATAGAGTGTGATCTCCTCGCCGCGCAGGCCGTGCGGATAGCCGCTGCCGTCAAATTTTTCGTGGTGATGCAGCGCCACATCCAGCAGATCGTAGCCGGCATCCGCGTCCATCAGCATCTGTGCGCCAACAATCGGGTGTTCACGCATTACCGCGAACTCATCGTCGCTCAGTTTGCCGGGCTTATTAAGGATAGCCAGCGGCACCGCCGCCTTGCCGACATCGTGCAGCAGGCCGGCCATGCCCACGCGACGCAGCTGATCGGCTTCCAGCCCCAGTTTTTTACCGAGTGAGATCATCAGCCCGCACACCGCCATGGAGTGCAGATAGGTGTAATCATCATGATTTTTCAGGCGCGCCACGCTGAGCAGCGCCGAAGGTTCACGCGCAATCGATCCGGCTATCTGCTCAACCAGATCGAGCGTAAAGCTGAGGTCAAGCCGCTGGCCCATACGGGCTTCATTAAACATCGCCAGCACGCGCGGTTTGCCCTGGGCGAAAATCTGCTGCGCCTGATCCAGCTCGCGGAAAAAGGCACTTTCCGCTACCGGCGTTCTGACAGGCAGGCTGCGCGGGATCGGTACCGACTTATCGAGATCGATCCAGACATTGCGGATCCCTTCACTACGGATCATGGCGATCTGGCGCTGGTCAGTAATCAGCATGAGGTTGCGGATGCGCAGATCTTTCAGCCACCAGACCTCAAGTTTGTGGATAAACATGCCCTCTTGCAGTTCGTCCACGGAAATCAGCTTTATCACACATACTCTCCTGACTCGCTGTGGATGGTCAGGAGGGGTATCGGCAGCTGATCAAAAAATCTTCAGAGGCGTTTTGTGCGACTGTGAGCCCGCCGGTAAAGCGCACATTTTTTCCGGTGGTGCCCTTTACCGGTGGCGGCGGCCAGACTACCGGCTCAGAGCGCTTTTGCTTCATCTCCCTGCTCACGGTGCGACGTGCGCGTCTGGCCCGCTGGCGTCTGGCTGTCTGCGCGCTGAATCGGCCCCATCACCAGCAGAAACAGCAGGGCTGCAATAACGCAGTGCGCGCCGACAAACAGCAGGCCGACGCTGTAGCTGCCGGTCAGCCCGACAATAATGCCAAACAGCAGCGGCGTGATAAAGCCAGCCATATTCCCGATACCGTTGAAGATGGCGCCCGCCAGCCCCACTGCCTCTTTTGGCGCGGTGTCACTGACAATGGTCCAGGTGCCGGCACCGGCTGCCACTCCCTTGCCAAAGAAGGCGAAAGACATGATAGCGATAATGCCGGCGTTGGTCGGGATCACCGCGGCCAGCGTCAGCGAAGCCGCCATCAGCATACCGGCGATAAACGGCCCCTTGCGCGCCCAGGAGAGGCTCCAGCCGCGTGCCAGCAGCTTGTCAGAGAGAAAACCGCCGCTGATCCCGCCCAGGAAGCCAAACAGCGCGGGCGCAATCGTGGCAAACCCGGCATCCATAATATTCATACCGCGCGCCTGGACCAGATAGATGGGAAACCAGGTAATAAAGAAATAGCTGAGCGCGATAGTGCAGTACTGTCCGAGGTAAACACACCACAGCATGCGGCTGCTGAGCAGCAGTTTAAACATGCGTTTATCAACCGGAGGACGGGCTTTCAGCGTCTCTGCGGCATCGATATCCACCAGCGCACCGCCCTGCTCGATGTAGTTCAGCTCGCTTTTTGACACGCGCGGATGCTGGCGCGGCGTGTGCATCCACGCCATCCAGACAAACACGGCCAGAATGCCGAGGGTGCCCAGCACAAAGAACGGCCATTCCCAGCCAAACCGCATGACCAGCCAGCCTGAGATCGGCGAAAAAATGGCGACGGCGAAATACTGGGCAGAGGCAAACAGCGATGAAGCGCGCCCGCGCTCGGCACCGGGAAACCACATAATGACCGCACGGGCGTTGGCGGGAAAGCTGGGTGCTTCTATCAGGCCCAGTGCAAAGCGCAGCGCAAACATCAGCGTCAGCGTCATGGTCACGCCGGCTGAGAACTCACCGACAAAGCCCATCAGCAGCGTGGATATCGACCAGAGCCCCAGCGTCACGCCGTAGACTTTTTTCGTGCCGAAGCGGTCGAGCAGCAGGCCGCCGGGGATCTGACCAATCACGTAGGCCCAGCTGAAGGCGGAGAGGATCAGGCCAAGCTGGATCGCCGAAAGCCCGAACTCCTCTTTGATCGCGGAACCGGAGATCGACAGGATCGACCGGTCAGCATAGGCCACTACCGACAGAAACAGGATCAGACACAGGATCCAGAGGCGCACACGGCTGGTTTCACTGCGGGTTTGACGTTGCAACATAGGCTCAGTTCCTTGAAAGGGAAGCGTCCTGCCGCGATGCGACAGGGGTCAGCAATACCGCGCAATCTTTACTGTTCAGCAACTATAGAAAGCGGGCTGGGGGGCGGTCATTGTGCGGTTGCAGGGATCGGCAGGTTAAAAACGTCCCCGCTTTTAGCGTTTGGCACAATGCAGCGTGCTGTGCCGCACAGATTGCCGATCTTTCTCCGGCGAGCGCTGCAGAGTGTGCGCCAGGCGAAAGAAAAGCGGGTTACTGCTGACTATGTACGGGCTGATATGTGCTCCCGGCAGCAAAACGCGCACCGGCAGATTGTCAGGTTTGTACGCCGATCGTAGTCTCAAATGGTTTCAACAGGTCATTTTCAACTCTACTGAAATATTTGTTCCAAACCCTTTTCTCTCATGCTCTGGAGTACGCAATGAAAACAGTAAAAGCGGTGCTGCTGGTGGGATTACTTTCGGCCTCTGCGTCGTCACTGGCGGATAAAATCGGCGTGTCGATGGCCTACTTTGATCAGAATTTTTTAACCATTATCCGCCAGTCGATCGATAAAGAGGCGAAAGCGCGCGGGCTGGAGGTACAGTTTGAGGATGCGCGCGGCGATGTCGGTCGTCAGACCGATCAGGTACAGAGTTTTATCGGCGCGGGCGTGGACGCCATTATTGTCGATCCGGTCGACTCGGCCAGCACGCCACAGCTTACCCGTCTGGCGCAGCAGGCAAAGATTCCGCTGGTGTATGTGAACCGTACGCCGGGCGATAAAGCGCTGCCGCCGGGCGTAGTGTTTGTTGGCTCAGATGAACGCGAATCCGGCACGCTGCAGATGGAAGCGCTGGCTAAGATGGCTAATTACAAAGGCAATGTGGCGATTATGATCGGCAATCTTACTGATGCCGGCGCTCTGCAGCGTACGAAGGATGTGGAGCAGGTCGTCGCGAAATATCCCGGTATGAAGGTGGTGCAGAAACAGCCCGCTAACTATGCACGCAACGAAGGCATGGATTTAATGCTCAACTGGCTTGGCAACGGCGAGTCGATTGATATCGTCGCAGCGAACAACGATGAGATGGCAATCGGCGCGGCAATGGCGCTGGCAAAAAGCAACAAAAAGCTGCTGATTGGCGGCATTGACGCCACGCCGGACGGACTGCAGGCGCTGGCGCAGGATAAAATCCAGGTCACCGTATTTCAGGACGCTATCGGCCAGGGCAAAACGTCTGTTGAGGTCGCACAAAAGCTGATCGGCGGTGAAAAGGTTGCCTCTCACGTCTGGATCCCGTTTGAGCTGGTCACCAAAGAGAATATGCAGAACGACGTTAAAAAGAGCCAGTAGCCCCGCCTGAGAACGCAGCAGAGCCGCCCGGTGCGGCGGCTCTGCTGTCAGGTCTTGTTTTCGCGCACCTCAGAATGCGCGCGCACCGTCACTGACGGTCGCGCAGTTTCGCCATCACCACGATATCGTGATAGTCGCCATCGCGCAGGCAGGCCTGGCGCTTTACGCCCTCATGCTCAAAGCCCAGACGCGTATAGAGACGCAGCGCGCGCGCGTTGTCATGAAATGCCTCCAGCTCCACGCGGATAATTCCCATCCAGTTAAAGGCGTAGTCAAGCCCGGTGCGGATCAGCTGCTCGCCGATACCGCGTCCGGCAAACGCCGGATCAACGCTGATGCCAAAGCTCAGGCTGTGGCGGGTGCGCAGCCGCTGTTCGGTAAACAGCGTCAGTTCGCCCACCATCTGCCCCTCCAGCTCAGCGACAAACGCGATATAGCCTTCGGCATCCATACGCTCAAATTTTTTCTCCCACGTGGCTACGCTGGGAAAGGGCAGCTGCGTGGTCCAGCGATAGACCTCTGGCTGACTGTAGAGGCGCTGGTAAGCCGCGGCGTCGCGCGGTTCGCGGCCGCGAATCTTTATCTCCATATCCGTGATCTCCGTCTGATTGCACTAAGCTGTTAACTCTGACCTTCCGGAAAGAGTGACCCTATGTTGTTTCGCCGTTTTGAACGTTTTATCAATATTTTCCAGGATGCACCAACGGATTCTCCTCCCGCCAGCCTCGGCGCGTTCTATCGCTACTATCTGCGTCAGGTATGGCCAGGTTTCGCCGCGCTGCTGGTGGTGGGTCTGGCACAGGCGCTGATTGAAGTCGCGCTGTTCAGCTATCTCAGCCGCATTATCGATCTCGTCAACCATGCCACGCCAGCGACGCTGTTCAGTGAACACTGGCCGGCGCTGCTCTGGATGGCGGCGGTAGCGCTGATCCTGCGGCCGGTGGTGATCGCCCTGCACGATCTGCTGGTGCATCAAAGCATTAACCCCGGCATGACCAGCATGATCCGCTGGCAGCATCATAACTATGTGCTGCGTCAGAGCCTTAACTTCTTTCAGAACGATTTTGCCGGGCGCATTGCCCAGCGCATCATGCAGACCGGCAACGCGCTGCGCGATTCAGCGGTACAGCTGGTGGATGCCATCTGGCACGTGGTGATCTATGCCGGTACCTCGCTGGTGCTGTTTGCGGAGGCGGACTGGCGGCTGATGATCCCGCTGGTGATCTGGCTGATTGCTTACAGCCTGTCACTGCGCTTTTTTGTGCCGCGCGTGAAGCAGCGTTCAGTGGTCTCCTCAGAGGCGCGATCGCGCCTGATGGGCACCATTGTGGATGGCTATACCAACATCGCCACCATCAAGCTGTTTGCGCATAACGATCTGGAGAAGCGCTACGCGCGCGAGGCGATTCAGGACCAGACAGACAAAACCCGTCACGCCAGTCGCATGGTGACCAGCATGGATATTACGCTCTCCACGCTGAATGGCCTGCTGATTGTCAGCACCTCCGGGCTGGCGCTGTGGCTCTGGAGCCAGTCGCTGATCAGCGTCGGCGCCATTGCGCTGGCGACCGGGCTGGTGATCCGGCTGGTGAATATGTCCGGCTGGATCATGTGGGTGGTGAACGGTATTTTTGAAAATATCGGTATGGTACAGGATGGGCTGGGCACCATTGCGCAGCCGCTCAGCGTCCAGGATGCGCCGGCGGCACCACCGCTGCGGGTGACGCGCGGCCAGATCCGTTTTGAGGATGTGCGCTTTGATTATGGCAGCCATCGTCAGGTGATTAACCGGCTGAATCTGACCATTAAGCCAGGCGAAAAAATCGGCCTGATTGGCCCTTCCGGTGCCGGTAAATCCACGCTGGTGAATCTGCTGCTGCGCCTGTATGACCTCAACGGCGGACGCATTGCGATTGACGATCAGAATATTGCGGATGTCACCCAGACGAGCCTGCGCGGGCAGATTGGTATGATCACGCAGGATACTTCACTGCTGCACCGTTCCATCCGCGACAATCTCCTTTATGGTCGTCCGGACGCCACGGAAGCGGAGCTGCAGGCGGCGATTACGCAGGCGCGTGCTGATGAGTTTATTCCGCTGCTCTCTGATGCTCAGGGACGTACTGGGCTGGAGGCGCACGTTGGCGAGCGCGGCGTCAAGCTCTCCGGCGGCCAGCGGCAGCGTATCGCTATCGCCCGCGTGCTGCTCAAGGATGCGCCGATCCTGATTATGGATGAAGCCACTTCAGCGCTGGACTCCGAAGTGGAAGCAGCCATACAGGAGAGCCTGGAAAATCTGATGCAGGGCAAAACGGTGATCGCCATCGCCCATCGCCTGTCGACCATCGCGAAGATGGACCGGCTGGTAGTGCTGGAGCAGGGTGAGATCGTGGAGATGGGCAATCACCACGAGCTGCTGGCACAGAACGGCCTTTACGCCCGCCTGTGGCAGCATCAGACCGGCGGTTTCGTCGGCACCGATTAATCGCCGCGCCGGAACGGCAGGGCGGTGCGCGCCTCATCTGCCCAGTCGTGCACCCCTGCCCGTTCCTGCTGCAGAAAATCAGCCACCGCCGCGCGCAGTCCCGGATGCGCCAGATAGTGCCAGGAGTGCGTTATTACCGGTTCAAAACCGCGCACCAGCTTGTGCTCACCCTGCGCACCGGCATCAAAACGCTGTAGCCCTTCCGCGATAGCAAACTCCATACCCTGATAAAAACAGGTTTCAAAGTGCAGGCGGTCAAACTCCGCCAGACAGCCCCAGTAGCGGCCATACAGCGTGGTGCTGTCGCACAGATAAAAGGCCATCGCGGCAGGTTGTTCACCGAGCGTGGCGATAACCACGCGGATCGCCTGCGGCATACGCTCTGCCAGCAGACTGAAAAATGCGCGCGTCAGGTAAGGCCGCTGGCCGCGTACCGCGTAGGTGCTGACGTAGCAGGTGTAGACAAAATCCCACTGATCCTCCCGCAGTTCATCACCACGATACCAGCTAAACACAAAGCCGCTCTGCTGCACCAGCTCCCGCTCTTTACGCAGCTGCTTGCGTTTACGCGACATCAGCGTATCAAGGAAGTCAGCAAAGTCGCGGTAGTGACGGTTGTGCCAGTGATACTGCAGGCCAAGGCGCATCAGCCAGTCGGGCTGCTTTGCGATCAGGGCATTGGCGGGCGGCGTGGTGAAGTTGATATGCGCCCCGCTTATCTGTCGCGCCTGCAGCGCCTCCGGTAGCGCAGCCAGCAGCTGGCTGATAGCAGGCGCTTCGCCCAGCAGACGCTGCCCCGTCACCGGACTGAACGGAACCGCTCCGAGCCATTTCGGGTAGTAGCGGATCCCGGCACGCTGGCACGCTTCGGCCCAGGCCTGATCGAAGACATATTCGCCGCGCGAGTGGGATTTAACATAGCCCGGCAGTGCGGCACCGGTTTTGCCCTGTTCCCGCCAGAGCAGATGTGCCGGCTGCCAGCCCGTTTCAGCGCGTACGCTGCCGCTCTCCTCAAGGGTAGTCAGAAAGGCGTGGCGTAAAAAGGGCTGATCGTCAGGTAACAGCGCGTCCCATTCCGCGGCCGCGATCTCCGTCAGTGATGATAGAAAATGCAGTGACATGCAGCCCTCCCGGCCAGGGGCACCGTCACGGCACCCGGGTTAATGCGTATACGATACGTCACAGCGCCCTTTCTCGCCAGGATGCAGTGCTGCAGCCAGGGGCGCATTAATGCGCCCCCTACGATGGAAACCCGGCCCCTTACAACGGGATCCCCGTAGGGGCGCCATTAATGGCGCCCTGGGTTGATTCGCGTGCGGGCTGTGGCCAGGGGCGCATTAATGCGCCCCCTACGATGGAAACCCGGCCCCTTACAACGGGATCCCCGTAGGGGCGCCATTAATGGCGCCCTGGGTTGATGCGCGTGCGGGCTGTGGCCAGGGGCGCATTAATGCGCCCCCTACGATGGAAACCCGGCCCCTTACAACGGGATCCCCGTAGGGGCGCCATTAATGGCGCCCTGGGTTGATTCGCGTGCGGGTTGCGGCCAGGGGCGCATTAATGCGCCCCCTACGATGAAATCCCGCCCCCTACGATGGAATCCCCGTATAAATGTGCTCCTTACAGGGGCGCGGGTTGATCGTATACTCTGCCTTTGCCCTGCCTGGAGAGATGATGGATCGACTCGATTGTGACCGGATGTTTGTTGCTGTACTGGAGGCGGGCAGCTTTGCCGCTGCGGCGATGCGCCTTGGCACCAGCAGCGGGCAGGCGTCAAAACTGGTGTCGCGGCTTGAACAGCTGCTGGGCGTTCAGCTGCTCAAGCGTACCACGCGGGCGCTCTCTCCGACCGATGCGGGCCGCGCTTACTATGAGCGCATTAAAACGCTGCTGGATGCGTTTGATGCGCTGGATGACGCTATGCGCGAAAATGCCAGCCTGCCTTCTGGCCGGCTGCGCATCAGCGCGCCAGGCACGTTTGGGACGGCGGTGCTGGCACCGGTGCTGGTCGCGTTTGCCCGCCACTATCCGCTTATTGAGCTGGACGTCAGCTTTTCCGATCGCGCCGTGAATATCGTGGATGAAGGATTCGATCTGGCGGTGCGCATTGGCCACCTCGATGACAGCAGCCTGATTGCCCGACGACTGGGTGACGTGCCGGTGCATATAGCCGCATCACCTGCATACCTGCACCAGCACGGCACGCCACAGCACTGGCGCGATCTTGCCCGGCACCAGTGCATCAGCGACACCAACTTTCGCGATCCGTGGAACTGGCCTTTTATAACGGCAGCGGGCGACAGCGCAACGGTACCGATTCGCGGCCGCCTCTGTTTTTCCAATACCGAAGCGTGCCTGCATGCCGCTATCGCCGGACTCGGCATCGCCCGCCTGCCCGGCTTTATCGCCACGCCAGCCCTGCAGCGCAAAGAGATTATTCCGCTGCTGGCGGAGTTTGCACCGCCGCCCATGGGACTCTTTGCACTTTATCCCTCTGCCCGTTTTCTGGCGCAAAAAACCCGGCTGCTGATCGATTTTCTGGCCAGACATTTTCTCCACCAGCCGCCTGTGTGATTACTTCCATTTCGGAAAGAATGAAAGCCGTTTTGCCTGGATTATCACCAGGCCTGCGGCGCGCTACTCTCTGCGCCCTGATGATAAAGGAGCAGCGTTATGTTAGTGAATGGCAAATGGAGCGAAGCCTGGCATCCCGTACAGGCCACCGATCGGCAGGGCGGATTTGTACGCCAGACCTCACAGTTCCGTCACTGGATCAGTGCCGATGGCACAACTGAATTTGCCGCAGAGCCGGATCGCTACCATCTCTACGTAGCGCTGATCTGCCCATGGGCATCACGCACGCTGATTGCGCGTAGCCTGAAAGGTCTCGGGCAGGTTATCACGGTTTCCGTGGTTGAACCGCAGCTGGGCAGCGCAGGCTGGCGCTTTGGCGATTACCCGGGGGCGCAGCGCGATACGCTGAATCAGGCTGACTATCTGCATGAGCTTTATACCCGCGCCGATGCCGGTTTTACCGGGCGCGCTACCGTACCGGTTCTGTGGGATAAAAAGACGCAGACGATTGTGAATAATGAGTCGGCCGATATTCTGCGCATGCTGAACAGCGGCTTTGGCGATCTGGCAGACGATCGTCTGGATCTCTATCCTGCCGATCTGCGCACGGAGATCGATGCGCTGAATGAAACGATCTACACCCGGTTAAACAACGGTGTCTACCGCACCGGCTTTGCCACCACCCAGGTGAGCTATCAGCAGGCCTTCAGCGATGTCTTTGCGCAGCTGGATGAGCTGGAAACGTTGCTGAAAGATGGCCGTACCTTTGTGCTGGGCGAACGCCTGACAGAAACCGACATCCGGCTGTTTGTCACGCTGATTCGTTTTGACGCCGCCTACTATGGCCTGTTCAAATGCAATCTGCGCCGTCTGTGTGACTATCCGCTGCTGGATCGCTATCTTAAAAGCGTTCTGGCGGTATCGGGTATCCGGCAGACGGTGAATATGGACCATATCAAACAGGGCTACTATTCCATTAAGGCACTGAACCCCAACGGCATTGTGCCCGCCGGGCCGGATATGGCAGCATACGGTTTTTAAGGAGCAGGCATGGCAAACGCACTGGTTATTTTTCTGCATGGCGTCGGCAGCAGTGGCGACGATCTCGCGGCGCTGGGTGAGCACTGGGCCGGGCTGCTGCCCGACGTGGCGTTTGCCTCACCTGACGCCCCCTGGCCGTTTGAGCATGCGATGGGCTATCAGTGGTTCAGCCTGACCGGCATTACGCCGGAGAATCGTCCGGCCCGCGTGCGCGCAGCACGCGATGCGTTCGACGATACGCTGCAGCGCCTGATGGCGCAGCACGGTATGCCGGATGCCTGGGATAAGGTTATCCTGGTCGGTTTCTCACAGGGATCGATCATGGCGCTGGATGCGCTGGCCTCAGGACGCTACCCGCTGGCCGGCGTGGTGGCATTTTCCGGCCGGCTGGCCTTTGATGAGACGCTGACCCCGCAGCCCTGTGCCTCCGCGCTACTGATCCACGGCAAAGCGGATGATGTGATCCCTTTCAGCGAAACAGAATCTGCCATCAGCCGCTTACAGGCGGCAGGTGTTAACGTGACGGCCGCGTTTGAGGCCACCACCGGCCACACCATCTCGCCGCAGGGCGCAAGAGAGGCGGTAACGTATATTGCGCAGTGCCTGCAGGATTAGCGCCAGCAGCGATTCAGGGCCTGCCAGGCACGCCGCGCGCTCTCTGCCGCCGGCCGCGCTTTCAGCTGGTCATTGAACACTTCAATGCCGACCGGACCGCAGTAACCGGCACGCTGCAGCCGGCTGACAAAGCTGGCCACATCGATAATGCCGTCGCCCGGCAGCAGCCGCTGATGACGCGCATAGTCACTCAGCGCCTGATTATTCTGCGGCGGCTGTTCAGCCATATCGCACAGCTGAACTTCATAAATGCGATCTACCGGGATGCCCTCAAGGTGTGAGGCGTCGCCACCCAGCGCACAGATATGAAACAGATCCACCACCAGCCCGACGTTGGGCAGGTCAAGACGCTGCAGGCGCTGCCAGGCGAGCGGCAGCGTATTATCCACGCTGCTCCACGCCATGGGTTCATACATGATACGCATATCATGGCGCGCCGCTTCCGCCGCCAGCCAGCGTAAATCATCATCAATACGTTCCGGGATACAGTCCTGCCGCGTGGTGGCAGGTGCCTGAATGGTGTCGCAGCCAATCGCGTGCGCTAACCGGATAAACTGCTGCAGCTCCTCGCGTTTTTGCCGGCGCTCATGGTCCGGGGCGCCAGTAAAATCGCGCAGCACCTGCAGATTAGTAAAACGGATGGCGGAGTGCGCTAAGTGCGCCGTCTCCATGTTTTCCACATCCTCGCGCCAGATCTCGGCCTGATCAAAACCTGCATCCTGTGCCGCGAGCAGCTTTGCTGCAGGCTCGCCCTGCAGCAATACCAGATTAAGGAAGAGTGGATTACCCGGCATGGTTACGCTCCTTTGCAGTTGAATAAAATCCTCCCTGCCGGGCCACGGTCAGGCGCTCAGCCGAGCAGGTTAACCACTGCAAAGCCTGCAAAAGTCATCAGCAGCGACCCCACAACATGCACCATCACGCTCGACATTGCCCACAGGTATTTACCTGATTGTAGCAGGCTGACAATTTCTGCTGAAAAGGTAGAAAACGTGGTCAGGCCGCCACACAGTCCGGTAACGATCAGCAGTTTCCATGCCGGATCAAGCTGCGGGTAGCGCATAAACCACGCCAGGGCGGCACCGATGATAAACCCGCCCACCAGGTTGACGATCAGCGTGCCTGGTGGCAAATCAGGAAACAGTGCGTTAAAACGCAGCGAGATAAGCCAGCGCAGGGTGCAGCCAGCAGCTCCGCCAGCCATCACAGCACACAGCGACTTCAGCATAATTTGATCTCCGGAGTGAAGCGTGCGTAAAGGCAGCAGGAAAAGAAAAACGCCTGACCCGCCGCCCTGTCCGCACAGGAATAAGCGTATAGTCAGGCGTCATCAGCCGTCTGAAAACAGCGGCGGTTGGATCAGGTGGTACGCCATCACCCGTACTGAGATAATACGCTATCGCCGGTAAACGGTCACCCTTCAGACCGCTGTGCCGGGTGCCGGTCAGGCCACCCGATGACGCAGACGACCGATTTTTTCAATCTCCACTTCAATCTCATCGCCCGGGAACATAAACAGCGGTGGCGTACGCTTTTTGCCGACGCCGCCCGGCGAGCCGGTAATAATAACGTCTCCCGGAGAGAGCGGGCTAAAGGCAGAGATGTACTCAATAATCTTCGCCACCGGATGCACCATGCTGGCCGTGGTGTCATTCTGCACTTCACGCTGATTGAGCCAGGTTTTGATCGCCAGCTGCTGCGGATCGGGGATCTCATCAGCCGTGGTCATCCACGGGCCAAAACCGCCGGTCTGCTGCCAGTTTTTTCCGGCGGTAAACCAGGTAAACTGCATATCGCGAACCGTGGCATCCATAAAGCAGCTATAGCCCGCCACATACGCCAGCGCGTCGCCCGCCGTTACCTGCGAGGCGGTTTTGCCGATAATAACGGCGAGTTCGCCCTCATAATCAAATTCTGCCGTGGTCGCGGGCTTCAGCAGCGGCTGCTCATGCGCCGCCAGGGAGTCAGCAAAACGAACAAACAGCGTGGGCGCATCCAGCGTTTCCGCAAATTCTTTACGTTTGTCCGCATAGTTCATGCCGACGCAAAAAACTTTGCCGGGCTGCTCAATCACCGGCAGAAAACGAATGGCACTAAACGCATGATCCACTTGCTGATGCTGAAATGCGGCCAGATCGCTGATACCGCCGCGGGCCAGCAGGGTTTTCAGGTCGGGACAGGCAGCACCCAGGCGCAGTCCCAGATCGACAACACCCTCTTTCTGCACAATGCCATAGCTTTTGCGTGCACAATCAATGATATAAAAACTGCAAAGCTGCATAACCGCCTCGTTGTAATAAGAAATGGCGCGCAGCGTATCAAAAGCCAGCCGGAAATGCGGTATGACCTGCAAAGAAAGTGGTGAGGGTTTGTGTCAGTCTGTGCACGGGAAAGCACAAAGAGGGGGTGATAATCATCCTTCGATCCCTGAAGGCGATTATCGAGGGTAACTCTGGACGCTTAAGACAGCGCGCCCGGCGGTACGTGTTTGAACGTTGCGACATAGGCACGAAACACATAACGGAAAAAAGCTTTCATGACACACCTGACTCAAATATTGTTGAAAAATTACGCGCAAATTATAGCGGCAGCGCGTTTTTCATGCAATTTTATTTGAGCCAGATCACAAAATTGCCGTTCAGCTCATCAATCCCAGGTGCTCAATCAGAATGGTGCTGCCGATACAGATCAGTACGACACCGCCCAAAACTTCTGCCCATTTTCCCAGAATCGGACCGATAAAGCGCCCGACCAGCACACCGGTCGTCGCCATCAGCGTAGTGGCTGCACCGATGGTCAGCGCGGTAAACAGAATATTCACCTGCAGGAAAGCGAGACCCACGCCCACGGCCAGCGCATCGAGGCTGGTGGCAACCGCCGTCAGCGCCAGCACCATAAAACCGTGCTGCTGCGGCGCTTCGCAGGGCTCATCTGCTGTCTGCCGGAAACCTTCCATAATCATCCGGCCGCCCAGTACGCTAAGCAGACCAAAGGCCACCCAGTGATCCCACGCCATAATGTAGTGACTGGCCGCCAGCCCGATAGCCCAGCCAATAAGCGGCGTCAGCATTTCGATTGCACCAAAAATCAGGCCAGTGCGTAAGGCTTCTTTTATTCCCGGACGGTGCAACGACGCACCTTTCCCCAGTGCAGCGGCAAAGGCGTCCATTGACATGCCAAAAGCCAGGATCAGGGTTGCAATGAATGTCATGGGTTTTTAGCCAGTTAACGAACAAATGCGGAAATCCTCTGCTTTGTTCGTGCTCATTATTCAGTCATGAAAAAGTGCGCGCAGTCTAACATGCAAAACACTCAAAAAAAAGACAACAAAATCAGGGGTTTAAGTATAGCAAAGGCTATAACTCTTAACGATCGCTATTTTTACCGCTAAGTTAATGGAATCGAAGAAATTTCCTGACGCCATTTGATTCACAGATTGCACTGCCCGCCCCTTTTATGCGCTAATGCCCGCGCAATATTGACAGGAAAAGCGCGATGAAAAACCCTTTTGAAACATTGATTATTCCAGGCGGGATCCTGCTGCTGGGCTTTCTTTCGGCGCTTTTGTTGCCGGCACCCTCTTTTGGTCTGATATGGGCGCAGCGTTTGCAGCAAAGCTTACACCTGCAGGATCTTAATCAGCTTTATACGCTGGTATTCTGCCTGTGGTTTCTGCTGCTGGGCACGCTGGAGTTTTTTGTTATTCGTTTTGTCTGGCGTCGCTGGTTTCAGATGCGCTGAACCTGCTCTAAAGAAAAACGCCCGTTAAAATCAGAATCACAGAAATGTAACACTATTTTTACACAAACGGGCGACATATCGCGCAACAAAAAATCCCTGATTCTTTCTCTCGATAAATATTTCTTATTATTCAGAATGTTATTTTGTGACGCCTGTCACTGTTCGCTTTTTACTCATCTGAAACTCATCACAATCGCATAACATTAAGATCATCATAACCTGCTGATTAGCGGATAAAAATATCTTATAAGCCGCCGCTTACTCTGATTAATTCTTATGCTGAATCATTTCGGCATTTAAAAAATAAACAAACGTTTAATTCCAATACGAGAATGTTATATTCAGAAGCATATGCATAACGTGTAGTTAACCGTTATCGCCCCATTGGCTTAACCTGAGTCTTAACCCCTTGAGATAGCGCAGCGCGCGAACAAGCCGCGCGGCTATTTTGCCTGCCAACCTGTTGAGCTTCAGGTCAACAGAAGAGGAGATGTCGCCTCATGAGCAACACTGCGGTAAACCTGGCGCTGAGCAGCGCTGCAATGGATGGTGCAAAACGTCAGGAACGGAAAGAAGTTGATGTCCTGCTGATTGGCGCAGGCGTCATGAGTGCTACGCTCGGCACCTGGTTACAGGAGCTGGAACCAGACTGGTCCATTGAAATGGTTGAGCGTCTGAATGACGTCGCAGTGGAATCTTCCAACGGCTGGAATAATGCCGGTACCGGTCATGCCGCACTGGCAGAGCTTAACTACACGCCGCAAAAGGCGGACGGCTCGATCGATATCGCTAAAGCGGTGACCATCAACGAATCCTTCCAGATGTCGCGTCAGTTCTGGGCGTATCACGTGCAGAAAGGCAACCTGCAGGATCCCAAAAGCTTTATCCATACCACGCCACACATGAGTTTTGTCTGGGGTGACGCTAACGTCGACTTCCTGCGCAAGCGTTTCCAGGCGCTGCAGAAAAGCACGCTGTTCCGCGGTATGCACTATTCCGAAGATCGCGAGCAGATTGCGCAGTGGATCCCGCTGGTAATGAAAGGACGCGATCCGCAGCAGAAGGTTGCTGCTACCTGGACCGATATGGGTACAGACGTCAACTTTGGTGAAGTAACGCGCCAGCTGATCGCCGCACTGGAGAAAAAACCGCATTTCCGTCTGCGTATGCGGCAGGAAGTGCGCGATCTGGTTCGCCTGAACGATGGCCGCTGGCAGGTCACGCTGCTGAATCTGGATACCAGCGAGCAGCGTACCCTGATTACCCGCCAGCTGTTTATCGGTGCCGGCGGCGCCGCGCTGCCGCTGCTGCAGAAGTCAGGCATTCCCGAAGTTAAAGGTTACGCCGGTTTCCCGGTAGGCGGCTCTTTTCTCGTGACCGAAAATCCGGACGTGGTCGCGCAGCATATGGCCAAGGTCTATGGCAAAGCCAGCGTCGGCGCCCCGCCGATGTCAGTGCCGCATGTTGATACCCGCGTACTGGATGGCAAACAGGTGCTGCTGTTTGGCCCGTTCGCCACCTTCTCCACCAAGTTTCTGAAGCAGGGTTCGCTGCTGGATATGTTTGGTGCGATGAACACCAGCAACCTGCTGCCGATGATGCAGGTCGGCCTGAAAAGTTTTGACCTGGTGAAATATCTGGTCGATCAGGTGCTGCAGAGCGACGCCGATCGTATGGAGGCGCTGCGTGCCTATGTGCCGCAGGCGAAACAGGAAGACTGGCGCCTGGTAACGGCGGGTCAGCGCGTGCAGATTATTAAAAACGATGAGCAGGAAGGCGGCGTGCTGCGCCTCGGCACTGAAGTTGTCACCTCTGCTGACGGCTCCATTTCTGCGCTGCTGGGCGCCTCGCCTGGCGCATCGACCGCGCCACCGATTATGCTGGAGTTGATGGCAAAAGCCTTTCCTGAGCAGATGCGCTCACCGGAGTGGCAGACTAAAATCCGTGCCGTTATACCGTCCTGGGGCCGCAAGCTTAATGGTGACGTGGCGCTGACCGAGAAAGTACTGGCGGATACCAGCCGCATACTGCAGCTGGAATATGAGCCGGTGATCACCTCGCATGCGGCAAACGACGAAGCGCGGATTACCGCTCACGTGGTCGGCAAGTAAGCTGACTTTTCAGGTGCGCCGCCCGGCGCACCTGCTCTATATCGCGCTCAGCGCGTCATACCCCATCCAGACAGTAGTGGCGACCAGCGATAATGCCATCACCGCATTAAACAGCCGCCGTTTCCAGTGCGTTTGCAGGTGCGTACGCAGCCGATCCCCCAGCGCCGCCCAGAGCAGAATACAGGGCAGATTCAGCGCCGCAAAAGCGGCCAGAACCAGCCAGACGCTGCTGCTGCTGGCGTAGAGCAGCGCCACGTTTGTGACCATCAGCCAGGCTTTCGGATTAACGGCCTGAAAAGCCACGCCGCCCAGCAGCGTCATGGGACGCGGACGGGCGCTGACCTGCGGCGCACCGGCGCGAAATATTTTCCATGACAGCCAGAGCAGATAGCCACAGCCGGCCAGCGTCAGCGGCAGATGCACGGTCGCCATCCACGTCAGCAGCAGCTCCAGCGCCACGCTGGCCAGCAGCATCTGCAGCGCGCAGCCGAGCAGTATACCGGCCAGCATTGGCAGCGTGCGGCGAAAGCCGAAGTTGACGCCTGAGGTAGCCAGCAGCAGATTGTTCGGGCCGGGCGTAATAGACATGATGGTAACGTAACTGAAAAAGGTGGGATCGAGCACAGGCGTTCTCCGGACTGAATAAGCTGACACCATCGTAATGCGCCAGCCGTAATGGCAACAGAGACAGCAATTCAGTATTGTGATGGGTACAGTCGCGTTTTTCCTGCTTTGTACCTGTGATTTCCGGAGGCTATTGTGTCCCTCGCTTTTTCTGACGATCAACCGCGCTATCAGCAGCTGGCAGCAAAATTTGCTGACGCTATTCATCAGGGATCGCTGCGACCCGGCGCACGCCTGCCTGCTATCCGGCGGGTGGCGCAGTCGCATCAGCTCAGCGTGAATACCGTGCTCAGCGCCTGGCAGCTGCTGGAAGATCGCGGACTGATTGAGGCGCGGCCGCAGTCAGGTTATTACGTGCGCGGTGTGCTGCCGGCCGTTACGCCGTCGCTGCAGACGCCCGCTGCAGAAATCAGCGATCCGGATGCACAGAAGCTGGCGCTGATTGAGCAGGTTTTTGCCGCGCAGAATAATCCTGACTACACCAATATTTCACTGGCCTGTCCGCAGGACAGCGAACTTTTTCCTTCAGCGAAGCTGGGCCGGATCACCGCCGCGCTGATCCGGCGCCAGGGCGATATTATCGGCCGCTATGCGCTGCCGCCCGGCAGCGAGCGGCTGCGCGAGGAGATCGCCCGGCGCAGCGTGCATACCGGACTGAACCTTACCGCTCAGGCGATCACCCTCACCCACGGCTGCATGGAGGCGCTGCAGCTGGCGCTGCGTGCGGTTACGCAGTCCGGCGACTGTATCGGACTGGAGTCCCCCACCTATTTTTTCCTGTTTCCGCTGCTCGCCTCGCTGGGGCTGAAAGCGCTGGAGATCCCGACCGATCCGCATCGCGGCCTCTCACTGGATGCGCTGGAGATGCTGCTGCAGGAGCAGCGCATTCAGGCGCTGATCGCCATGCCGGGCGCGCAAAATCCGCTGGGGTACGTGATGCCGCTGGAGAACAAAAAACGGCTGGCCGCGCTGATGAATCACCACCGCATCCCGCTGATTGAAGACGGACTCTATGATGAACTGCAGTTTGACTGGCCGCTGTCCCCGCCGGTTAAGGCGTTTGATCGCGATGGCTGGGTGATTTACTGCACCAGCTTTACCAAAACCGTGGCCCCTGATTTCCGCATTGGCTGGACCGCCGCGGGCCGGTTTCACGCCAGCATCGCGCGGCTGAAGGCGGTTTCATCAATGACTGAATCGCGGCTGCTGAGCGAGACGCTGGCAGAGTTCCTGGCCAGCGGAGGCTATGATCATCATCTGCGCTCGCTGCGCCGGCGCTATGCGGCAAACCTGGATGCGGCTCGGGGCATTCTGGCACGCCATTTCCCGCAGGGGACACGCGCCACGCTACCGCGCGGCGGTTTTGTTTTCTGGGTCGAGCTGCCGGGTGAGATCGACACGGTGATGCTGTTTACCCGGCTGCTGCAGGAGCAGATCTGCGTCACGCCAGGTGCGCTTTATACACTGAGCGAACGCTACCGGCATGCGCTGCGCCTCTCCTGCTGCTATCCGTTTGACGCGCGTTATACCCGTGCCTTAGCGCGCACGGGCGCCCTGGCGTGTGAGATGACCGGCATCGCCCCTGCTGTGCCCTAAGGCGTGCCGTTGCGTCCCCAGGTGGTAAAGCCGGGACGCTCCGTCAGCCGCTCATAATAAGTCTGTATCGCCGGAAAATCGGGGTGATCCAGCGGCGTCTCAAACCAGCGGTTCACCGCCAGTCCGACCGGAATATCCGCCAGGCTGAAGTGACGTCCGGCCACGTAGCGGCCCGATTTTTCCAGCTGCTGGTTGAGAATGCCCATGGTGTGCGTCCAGCCTTTTACCGCTGCCGCGAGCAGGCGGGGATCCTGATGCGCCGGCGAATTACGCACCAGCGACATAAAGGCGTAGCGCCAGGAGGTATTCAGCTCAGTGGCCTGCCAGTCGATCCACTGATCTACCGGCGCGCGTACGCGCGGTTCGTCCGGATAGAGCCATGCGCCACCGTAGTTGCTGGCCAGGTAGCGCAGAATAGCGTTGGATTCCCATATCACCAGCCCGTCGTCGATGATGACCGGCACCAGCGCGTTGGGATTCAGCGCCATAAACTGCGGTGCATGCAGCGACAGCCCGTCGTCGCCCCAGGCCTCATGTTTATAGGTGATATTCAGCTCAGCGCAGAGCCACAGCACTTTGCGCACGTTGATGGATGTATTACGACCTAAAATTTTTAACATTGCGGACTCCGCCTGCAGAATTATTAATCTATTCATAGTCCTGTTAGCACGCTTTTACCATGCGCAGGGTATCATTCCCCATATTGACTGACAGAAAAGGGATCGGTATGAGAGTGGCGTTTAAACAAGTGGACGTTTTTACCGCAACCGCATTCCGCGGAAATCCGCTGGCTGTGATCATGGATGCACAGGGGTTAGCTGACGGGCAGATGGCAGCCATTGCGCGCTGGACCAATCTGTCAGAGACCACCTTTGTTCTGCCGCCAGAGCACGGTGCGGCGGACTACCGCGTACGCATTTTTACCCCGGAAGGGGAGCTGCCGTTTGCCGGTCACCCGACGCTGGGTACGGCACATGCGCTGCTGGAAGCGGGCTGGCCGCTGAAAAACGCCGGCTGCATTATTCAGGAGTGCGGCGTCGGGCTGGTCGAAGTGCGTATCGCCGCCGATGGCGCGCTGGCGTTCGCGGCCCCGGCGGCGAGCCTGACGCCGTTCAGCGATGCGCTGATAAGCCGCGCGCTTAACAGTGAGGCCTTTGATCTGACGCAGTCGCCTGCCGTGGCGGATATGGGAATTCGCTGGCTGCTTATCCCGCTCAGCAGCGCGCAGGCGGTACGCGATGTCACGGCTTCCGCGGCCGAGCTGCAGCAGCTGCAGCAGCGCGCTGGCGTCAGCGGCACGCTGATTTTTGGCACACTGCCGCCGGGGGAGCCGGAGCAGTATGAGGTGCGCGCGCTACTGGTGGAGAATGGCAGCCTCACTGAAGATCCGGTCACCGGCAGCGCTAATGCCTGTCTGGCACGCTACCTGGCGGCACAGGGCCAGACGCGCAGCTACCGGGCACGCCAGGGCAGCGTGATCCAGCGCACCGGCCGTATTGACGTTACCTATACGGAGGAGGCAATCTGGATTGGGGGTCAGACGGTAACGGTAATAGACGGCACCATCACGCTCTGACGCGCCGCTCTTACGTCAGCAGGCGATCACAACGCCTGACCGCCCGATGCTTCAATGCGCTGGGCGGTGATCCAGCCGCTCTCCTCGCTCAGCAGCATGCAGATAGCGTCACCGATGTCGTCCGGCAGCCCGACCCGCCCCAGCGCGGTGACGGACGCAATCTGCGCGTTGAGGTCACGCGTATCGCGCACCCGTCCGCCGCCAAAGTCAGTCTCAATCGCGCCGGGTGCCAGGATATTGACGCGAATGCGCCGCGCGCCCAGCTCTTTCGCCTGATAGCGCGTCAGCACCTCCATGGCACCTTTCATCGCGGCATAGGTCCCGGAACCGGGCTGCGTGATGCGGGTCAGGCCGCTGGAGATATTCAGGATGCGACCGCCGTCGTTCAGCAGCGGCAGCAGCGTCTGGGTCAGAAAAAACGGGCCTTTCAGGTGCACATTGACCAGCGCATCAAATTCCGCCTCAGTGGTTTCAGTCAGCAGCCGATAGTGGCCATGACCTGCGTTATTTACCAGAAAATCAAACCGGTCGCGCTGCCAGAGGCGCTGTAGCGTCTGCGTGAGCTGTTGTGCAAAGGCAGCGAACTGGCGGCTGTCACCCACGTCCAGCGGCAGCGCAGCTGCCTGCACGCCCAGCGCTTCGATCTCCTCCACCACTCTCTGCGCTTCATCGGCGTGACTTCGGTAGGTAAATACAATATGTGTGCCGCGCGCGGCCAGTTTCAGGGCTGCATTCCGTCCCAGACCACGGTTTCCGCCGGTAATCAGCGCAATTTTGTGATTCATAACTCTCTCCTGCTGCAAAAGTGAACGTCTGATAAAGATATTCAAACCAAAGTGATCTATAAACGCAGATAACTGCGCAGCACTGTTTCAATAACAACAACAATCGGTGAACAACATGGATAAAATTCATGCAATGCAGGTTTTTGTACGGGTCGCGGAGATGGGCAGTTTTACCCGGGCAGCGGAAAGTCTGGGTTTACCCAAGGGCAGCGTGTCACGTCAGCTGCAGGCGCTGGAAAATCAAATGGGCACGCGCCTGCTGCACCGTACCACCCGGCGCGTGCATCTCACCCAGGACGGGCTGGTCTATTACGATCGCTGCCTCGATCTGCTGTCGATGATGGAAGATATGGACAGTCTGTTTCAGCATGACCCGGCCACGCTGAGCGGCAAACTGCGGGTCGATATGTCGGTGGCGATGGCCACCCGCTTTATTCTGCCGCGCCTGCCGGAATTTCTGCAGCACTATCCTGGTATTGAGCTTGAGCTGAGCAGCAGCGATCGCCAGGTGGATGTGATCCGTGAAGGGTTTGACTGCGTGGTGCGCGTGGGCGAGCTGAAAGATTCCGGGCTGATTGCGCGAAAAATTGGCACCTATGCCTTGATCAACTGCGCCAGTCCCGACTACCTTTCCCGCTTCGGACGCCCGATACGGCTGGAGGAGCTGTCGCAGCACGCCATGGTGCACTATACCCAGCAGCTGGGTCAGCCCGCGCCGGGATTTGAATATTTTGATGGCCGGCAGTGCCACTATGTGCAGACCGGCGGCGTGGTCACGGTAAACAGCACTGAAACCTATCGGGCCGCCTGCCTGGCCGGACTGGGCATTATTCAGGTGCCGGCAATGGGTGTTCAGCCGCTGCTGGAGTCGGGTCAGCTGGTGGAAGTGCTGCACGCCTTTCCGGCAAAACCGATGCCGATTACGCTGCTCTATCCGCACCGCCGTAACGTGGCGCGCCGCGTGCGGGTGTTTATGGAGTGGCTGAGTCAGGTGCTGCAGGAGTACGTCACCTGACGCATCCGCCGTGCCCGTTATTTAGGGTATATAATTTCAGTTTCGCAGTGAACAGGATGCCTATCGTCTATGACAGACAAAACAACGCAGGAGTCAGCCGCCGATCCAAAGCCGCTGATCGATATCCACACCGGTAACAAAACCGTGGATGGCTCAATTCGTCGCGTGTCGCGCTTCGCCACGTGGTTTCAGTCTATTCCGGCTGTGGCCCACTTTATCCGGGCGCTGGATCGCTTTAATGACCGGCTGGGCAGCCAGTTTGGCGCGGCGATCACCTATTTCTCTTTTTTATCACTGATCCCGATCCTGATGGTGTCGTTTGCCGCCGTGGGGTTCGTGCTGGCGTCCAATCAGGATTTGCTGTCAGAGCTGATTAACAAAATTGTCAGCAGCATCAGCGATCCCACGCTCGCCACCACGCTGAAGAATACCGTGAACACCGCGATCCAGCAGCGCGCTACCGTGGGGCTGACCGGTCTGCTGCTGGCGCTCTATTCCGGTATCAACTGGATGGGCAACCTGCGCGAAGCGGTCCGCGCGCAGTCGCGCGATGTCTGGGAACGAACGCCGGATGATAAAGAGGTGTTCTGGAAGAAATATCTGCGCGATCTCTTTTCACTCCTGGGGCTGATGCTGGCGCTGGTGATCACCCTTTCGCTGACCTCGATTGCCGGTGCTGCTCAGGCGGCTATCGTCAGCGCGCTGGGGCTGGATGGCATTGACTGGCTGCGTCCGGTCATGACGGTCATTGCTCTCTCAATCTCCGTGCTGGCGAACTATCTGCTCTTTCTGTGGATTTTCTGGATCCTGCCGCGTCATAAGCCGCGTAAAAGAGCGCTGCTGCGCGGTACGCTGCTGGCAGCCATCGGCTTTGAGGTGATTAAATTCGTCATGACGCTGACGCTGCCGAAGCTGGCAACCTCTCCTTCAGGCGCCGCCTTTGGTTCGGTACTTGGCCTGATGGCGTTTTTCTACTTCTTTGCCCGCCTGACGCTGTTCTGCGCCGCGTGGATCGCCACGGCGAAATATAAAGGGGACACGGAAATGCCACAGCCGCGTCAGCCCTCCTGACAGCGTGTGCAGGGCAACTGACTAAACAGTAATATCTGTTTCCTGCTGGCGAATTTCAGCGCATCCGCCAGCAGGAAACCCCGGCAGGACACTTTTATTTAGCGGTTTGGCAGCGATTCACGCCAGAAAAATGCTCCCTGTCGCTGCCATCCGCCATCAATCCGGTTAACTCAGACATTATCCTCTTTTTCGGCGAAAATCGCCGTTTTGCCACGCTTTTTGCTCATTGAATGCCGCATACCAGGTGCGTAATATTTCTGGTTTACATTTACAATTAAGAAACATTTATGCAAGCCTCCATCACAGAAACACCTGACGCACTGCACGACGATGCGCCGGTCAATTCGCGCGGTAAAGTTGTCGTTGCTTCCCTGGTCGGTACCGCTATCGAGTTCTTCGATTTCTATATTTACGCCACCGCAGCGGTTATCGTCTTTCCGCATATTTTCTTTCCGCAGGGGGATGCCACCGTTGCTACCCTGCAGTCGCTGGCAACCTTTGCCATCGCCTTTGTCGCGCGGCCAATCGGCTCAGCGGTGTTTGGTCACTTTGGCGATCGCGTCGGTCGTAAGGCGACGCTGGTCGCTTCGCTGCTGACAATGGGCGTCTCAACGGTGCTGATTGGTCTGCTGCCGGGTTATGAAACCATTGGCGTTTCTGCGCCGCTGCTGCTGGCGCTGGCACGCTTTGGCCAGGGACTGGGGCTGGGCGGTGAATGGGGAGGTGCCGCGCTGCTGGCAACGGAGAATGCGCCGGCGAAAAAGCGTGCGCTCTACGGCTCGTTCCCGCAGCTGGGCGCACCGATTGGCTTTTTCTTTGCCAACGGCACGTTCCTGCTGCTCTCCTGGCTGCTGACCGACGAGCAGTTTATGCAGTGGGGCTGGCGCGTGCCGTTTATCCTTTCGGCGGTGCTGGTGCTGATCGGCCTTTATGTGCGCGTCTCGCTGCATGAGAGTCCGGTTTTTGCCAAAGTGCAGAAGGAGCAGAAGCAGGTGCGTATGCCTATCGGCACGCTGCTGAGCAAGCATATGACGGCGACCATTCTCGGTACGTTTATCATGCTGGCTACCTATACGCTGTTCTACATCATGACCGTCTACTCAATGAGCTACGGCACCGCGCCGGCACCGGTCGGACTTGGCTACTCGCGCAACAGTTTTCTGTGGATGCTGATGGTGGCGGTAATCGGATTTGGCGTAATGGTACCGATTGCCGGTCTGCTGGCCGATCGTTTTGGCCGCCGCAGAACCATGATCACGATTACGCTGATGATTATCGCTTTTGCACTGATGTTTCCGCTGCTGCTTGGCTCCGGCTCGCAGATTCTGGTGATGGGCTTTCTGCTGCTGGGTCTGAGCATTATGGGCCTGACGTTTGGTCCGATGGGTGCGCTGCTGCCGGAGCTGTTCCCGACCGAAGTACGCTATACCGGTGCCTCTTTCTCTTATAACTTGTCGTCGATTCTCGGGGCTTCCGTCGCGCCTTATATCGCTACCTGGCTCAATGCAAATTATGGCCTGCAGGCAGTAGGTTTCTACCTTGCCGCTATGGCAGTACTGACGCTGATTGCCCTGATCGCCTGTAAAGAGACGCGGCACCAGACGCTGTATGATGCGGCGTAACGTCGCGTTCTGATGCAGCACAAAAACCCGGCCAGTCCGGGTTTTTTATTGCGTAGGCCGCGGGGGCGGGATGGTGCGGCGCTCCTGCGGGGTGTATCGCGTAGGGGCCGCATTTATGCGGCCCGTTGAGCCAGGGCGCCATTAATGGCGCCCCTACGGGTGGTGCGGCGCCTCTGCAGGATGTATCGCGTAGGGGCCGCATTTATGCGGCCCCTTAAGCCAGGGCGCCATTAATGGCGCCCCTACGGGTGGTGCGGCGCCTCTGCAGGATGTATCGCGGTAGGGGCCGCATTTATGCGGCCTGTTGTGCCCGGGCGCCATTAATGACGCCCCTACGGGTGGTGCGGCGCCTCTGCAGGATGTATCGCGGTAGGGGCCGCATTTATGCGGCCCGTTGAGCCAGGGCGCCATTAATGGCACCCCTACGGGTGGTGTGGCGCCCCTGCGGGGTGTATCGCGTAGGGGCCGCATTTATGCGGCCCGTTGAGCCAGGGCGCCATTAATGGCGCCCCTACGGGTGGTGCGGTGCCTCTGCAGGATGTATCGCGGTAGGGGCCGCATTTATGCGGCCCGTTGTGCCCGGGCGCTGTTCTGCGCAATAAAAAACCCCGGCAGGCCGGGGTTTGATGAGGCTGAAAATTGTCGGGCGGAAGATTTAACCAGCTACCGCGATACGTTTCATATCGGTCATATAGCCACGCAGTTTGCGGCCAACGGTTTCAATCGGATGCTGACGAATCGCTTCATTAACGTCACGCAGCTGCGCGTTATCAACCTGAGTACCTTCCGTCGCTTTACCCAGATCGCCTGGCTGCAGCGTGGTCATGAACTCCTCCAGCAGCGGCACGGCCGCGAATGAGAACAGGTAGTTGCCATACTCGGCGGTATCGGAGATCACCACGTTCATCTCATACAGGCGCTTACGCGCGATGGTATTGGCAATCAGCGGCAGCTCATGCAGCGACTCATAGTATGCAGACTCTTCAATGATGCCGGCATCTACCATGGTTTCAAACGCCAGCTCAACGCCCGCTTTTACCATCGCGACCATGACGACACCTTTATCGTAGTACTCCTGCTCTTCGATTTTGCCTTCAAACTGCGGCGCGTTTTCAAACGCCGTTTTGCCGGTCTCTTCGCGCCAGGTCAGCAGGTTTTTGTCGTCGTTTGCCCAGTCAGCCATCATGCCGGACGAGAATTCACCCGAGATGATGTCATCCATATGCTTCTGGAACAGCGGCGCCATAATGGTTTTCAGCTGCTCAGAAAGCGCATACGCACGGATTTTTGCCGGGTTAGAGAGACGATCCATCATCAGGGTAATGCCGCCAAACTTCAGCGATTCGGTGATGGTTTCCCAGCCGAACTGAATCAGTTTTTCGGTGTAGGCGACATCGTGCCCTTCAGCCACCAGCTTGTCGAAGCAGAGCAGCGAACCCGCCTGCAGCATGCCGCACAGAATAGTCTGCTCACCCATCAGGTCCGATTTTACTTCCGCCACAAAGGAGGATTCCAGCACGCCTGCACGGTCACCGCCGGTAGCCGCTGCCCAGGCTTTCGCGATGGCCATACCTTCGCCTTTCGGATCGTTTTCCGGATGCACAGCGATAAGCGTCGGAACGCCAAAGCCACGCTTATACTCTTCGCGTACTTCAGTACCCGGGCACTTCGGTGCCACCATCACCACGGTGATATCTTTGCGAATGGTTTCGCCTACTTCAACAATATTAAAGCCGTGCGAGTAGCCCAGCGCAGCGCCATCTTTCATCAGGGGCTGAACCGCTTTCACAACAGAGGAGTGCTGTTTGTCTGGTGTCAGGTTAACCACCAGATCTGCCTGCGGGATCAGCTCTTCATAGGTGCCCACTTTAAAGCCGTTTTCTGTTGCTTTGCGGAACGAGGCGCGCTTTTCCGCAATCGCTTCTGCACGCAGCGCATAAGCCACGTCCAGTCCGGAGTCACGCATATTCAGACCCTGGTTCAGGCCCTGTGCGCCACAACCCACTATCACTACTTTTTTACCTTTCAGGAAGCTGGCGCCATCGGCGAACTCATCGCGCGCCATAAAGCGACATTTGCCCAGCTGCGCTAACTGATTGCGCAGGTTTAATGTGTTGAAGTAGTTAGCCATGGGGTACTCCGCATCAATGTTGTGTTTGCATTATTGTCTGGTAACGGCGCCTGCTTCAGCGCCGCGAATGACCCCATCATATGACAGGAAATCCATTGCTTAAATTGATATATTAACAACGTTACATTGCAATTTTTGCAATACAGAATGTCAGGAGATCCCGGATGGATTTACGCGATTTAAAACTCTTTCTGCATCTGGCGGAAAGCTGCCATTTTGGCCGGACGGCACGCGCCATGCACGTCAGCCCCTCTACGCTGTCGCGCCAGATCCAGCGGCTGGAAGAGGATGTCGGTCATGCGTTGTTTCTGCGGGATAACCGCACCGTGACGCTGACGGAAGCGGGTGAACGTCTGCGCCAGTTTGCCCAGCAGACGCTGCTGCAGTATCAGCAGCTGCGTCACGTCATGGATCTCAACGGCCCCTCACTAAGCGGTGAGCTGCGTCTGTTCTGCTCGGTGACCGCCGCGTACAGCCATCTGCCGCCGATTCTCGATCGCTTTCGTGCTGAACATCCGCAGGTGGAGATCAAGCTTACGACCGGCGACGCAGCAGACGCCATTGAGATGGTGCAGTCGGGTGAGGCCGATCTGGCCATCGCCGGCCGGCCGGAATCGCTGCCCGCCAGCATCGGCTTTACGCCGCTGGGACTGATCCCGCTGGTGCTGATTGCGCCGGCGCTGCCCTGCCCTGTACGCAGTCAGGCCACGCAGACGCAGCCCGACTGGTCGCAGATTCCGTTTATTATCCCGGATCAGGGGCCGGCGCGGCGCGGTATCGATCTCTGGTTCCGGCGCTATCGTCTCGCTAATCCGCAAATCTACGCCACGGTGGCGGGTCATGAGGCGATTATCTCGATGGTGGCGCTGGGCTGCGGAATTGCGCTGGTGCCGGATGTGGTGCTGGAGAACAGCCCTGAGCCGGTGCGAAACCGGGTGATGACGCTGGAGGGCGTGGAGTCAGTAGCGCCGCTGAAGCTGGGCGTTTGCGTACAAAAAAAGCGGCTCGGGGAGCCGCTGATTCACGCGTTCTGGCACCTGCTCTGATTACTGCCCGGCGAGGAAGAAACGAAAAGCCGGGTTATTCGCCTCATCGTGCCACTCGTAACCCAGTGCCGTAAGGTGGGTTTCGAAATCGGGTTCTTTGTCATTCACTTCAAAGGCCGCCAGCACGCGACCAAAATCGGTGCCGTGACTGCGGTAGTGAAACAGTGAGATATTCCAGTGCGCACCCAGCGTCTGCAGAAACTTCAGCAGTGCGCCCGGCGCTTCCGGGAACTCAAAGCTGAAAAGCCGCTCGCGCAGCGGTTTTGACGGACGCCCGCCAACCATATAACGCACGTGCAGTTTGGCCATCTCATCATCAGAGAGATCCACCACCTGGTAGCCCCCTTCCGTAAGCTGGCTGATGATCTCGCTGCGCTCCTCAAGACCGCGCGTCAGGCGCACGCCGACAAAGATGCAGGCGCTGTCCGCATCCGCATAACGGTAGTTGAACTCCGTAACCGATCGGCCGCCCAGCGTCTGGCAGAATGTCAGAAAGCTGCCCTGCTGTTCAGGAATGGTCACCGCCAGCAGCGCTTCCCGCTGCTCTCCCAGCTCGCAGCGTTCAGAGACATAGCGCAGACCGTGGAAGTTGACGTTAGCGCCCGACAGCACGTGTGCCAGACGCTCACCTTTGATGTCGTGCTGCTGGATATACTTTTTCATGCCCGCCAGCGCCAGCGCACCTGAGGGTTCCGCCACTGCGCGCACATCTTCAAACAGATCTTTCATTGCTGCACAGATGGCATCGCTGTCGACGGTGATGATGTCGTCGAGATACGCCTGGCAGAGCCGGAAGGTTTCGCTGCCGATGCGTTTCACCGCCACGCCCTCGGCAAACAGCCCGACGCGCGGCAGATCCACCGGCTCACCTGCCGTCAGCGCAGCTTTCAGGCAGGCAGAATCCTCAGACTCAACCGCAATGACTTTGATCTGCGGCATCAGCTGCTTGATCAGTACCGCGACTCCGGCTGCCAGCCCGCCTCCGCCAACCGGGACAAAGACGCGGTCGAGATGCGCATCCTGCTGCAGCAGCTCCATCGCCAGCGTGCCCTGTCCGGCAATCACCGCCGGGTGATCAAACGGCGGCACAAAGGTGTAACCCTGCTGCTCCGCCAGCTCAATCGCCTTCGCTTTGGCTTCATCAAAACTGGCACCAAACAGATACGCTTCGCCACCGAACGCCCGTACTGCATCGACTTTGATGTCAGCCGTCGTGACCGGCATGACAATCAGCGATTTAAGTCCCAGCGTGCTGGCTGAGAGCGCAACCCCCTGCGCATGGTTACCGGCAGAGGCAGTCACCACGCCGCGCGCTTTCTGCTCTTCGTTTAATCCGGCGATCATCGCATAGGCACCGCGCAGCTTGAAGCTGTGCACTGGCTGCCGATCTTCACGCTTCACCAGAATAGTATTGCCCAGCCTTGATGAGAGCTTCTCCATCTTCTGCAGGGGCGTCACCTGCGCAATTTCATAAACCGGCGCACGCAGAATGGCGCGCAGGTACTCCGCGCCGTCGGGCGACGCGGAAAGGGGTTGAGACTCAGCCATACCCTCAGCCTCCCAGCTTCGACTTGTCGCGTACCGCGCCTTTATCTGCGCTGGTCGCCAGTGAGGCGTAAGCACGCAGCGCAAAAGAGACCTGACGTTCGCGGTTGTGCGGCGTCCACGCAGCTTCCCCGCGCGCAGCTTCTTCTTCACGGCGGGCGTGCAGCTCGTTATCCGGTACCGCTAATTTAATGCCGCGATTCGGGATATCGATCTCAATCAGGTCACCATCTTTCACCAGCGCAATGGTGCCGCCGCTCGCCGCTTCCGGCGAGGCATGGCCGATTGAGAGGCCGGATGTGCCGCCAGAGAAGCGCCCGTCGGTGATCAGCGCGCAGCTTTTGCCGAGGCCCATCGATTTCAGGTAGGTGGTGGGATAGAGCATCTCCTGCATACCCGGACCGCCTTTTGGCCCTTCATAGCGAATGACGACGACATCGCCTGCCACCACTTTACCGCCCAGGATCGCTTCAACGGCATCATCCTGGCTTTCGTAGACTTTCGCCGGCCCTTTAAAGGTCAGGATCTCTTTATCGACGCCCGCCGTTTTAACAATGCAGCCATCTTCTGCCAGGTTGCCGTACAGCACCGCCAGGCCGCCATCCTGTGAGTAGGCGTGTTCGCGCGTACGGATACAGCCCTCAGCACGATCGTCATCCAGCGTGTCCCAGCGACAGCTTTGCGAGAACGCCTGCGTGGTGCGGATGCCCGCCGGGCCGGCGCGGAACATATCTTTTACGGCCTGGTCCTGCGTCAGCATGATGTCGTACTGATCCAGCGTCTCACGCATTGTCTGCTGCAGAATATTGCGCGCGCTGGTGTCGATCAGGCCAGCCCGATCCAGTTCGCCAAGAATACCGATTACGCCGCCGGCGCGGTGCACATCTTCCATATGGTATTTCGGGGTGCTGGGCGCCACTTTACACAGCTGCGGAACTTTACGTGACAGGCGGTCAATATCGGAGATATTGAAGTCGATCTCGCCCTCCTGCGCCGCTGCCAGCAGATGCAGTACGGTATTGGTGGAGCCGCCCATGGCAATATCCAGCGTCATGGCGTTCTCAAACGCTGCTTTAGTCGCGATATTACGCGGCAGCATGTTAACGTCATCCTGCTCGTAGTAGCGTTTGGTCAGGCTCACAATGCGTTTACCCGCATTGATGAACAGCGCTTTACGATCGGCGTGTGTGGCCAGCAGCGAGCCGTTGCCCGGCTGCGACAGGCCCAGCGCCTCAGTCAGACAGTTCATGGAGTTAGCGGTGAACATTCCGGAACAGGAGCCGCAGGTTGGGCAGGCTGAGCGCTCAATCTGTTCACTGTCGGCATCGCTGACGTTCGGGTTCGCCCCCTGAATCATGGCATCCACCAGGTCCAGCTTGATGATCTGGTCGGAGAGTTTGGTTTTGCCTGCTTCCATCGGGCCGCCGGAGACAAAGATCACCGGAATGTTGAGGCGCAGTGCCGCCATCAGCATGCCCGGAGTGATTTTGTCGCAGTTGGAGATACAGACCATCGCATCCGCGCAGTGGGCGTTGACCATATACTCTACGGAGTCGGCGATCAGCTCACGTGACGGAAGTGAATACAGCATGCCGCCATGCCCCATGGCGATACCATCATCTACCGCAATGGTGTTGAACTCTTTTGCCACGCCGCCCGCTGCTTCAATCTGCTCTGCAACCAGCTTGCCGAGGTCGCGCAGGTGCACGTGCCCCGGTACAAACTGTGTGAATGAGTTCACTACCGCAATAATCGGCTTGCCGAAATCATCATCGGTCATTCCGGTGGCGCGCCACAGGGCACGGGCACCCGCCATATTACGGCCGTGGGTGGTGGTGGCTGAACGGTACTTAGGCATGCTCTATTTACTCCAGTCTGAAAAATGACGCGGGTGCTGCTGCCCCCGCGTTGCTGTCTTGTTACGGATTAACCTGATCCAGCCAGCCATACTTATCTTCGGTTTCGCCGGTAAACAGGCCAAAGAACGCTTTCTGAATTCGGGTGGTCACCGGACCACGCTTGCCTTCACCGACCTGAATGCCGTCAACGCTGCGCACCGGGGTGATTTCCGCAGCGGTACCTGACATGAAGATCTCATCGGCCAGATAGAGCGACTCGCGTGACAGCACCTGTTCGCGCACTTCGATACCGAGATCGTGTGCCAGTTTGATGATTGCATCGCGGGTGATGCCCGGCAGAGCGGAAGAGGTAAACGGCGGCGTAAACAGAATGCCATCTTTAACTTCAAACAGGTTTTCGCCCGCGCCTTCGGAGATGTAGCCCTGCGTATCCAGCGCGATCCCTTCCTGATAGCCGTGGCGGCGCGCTTCGCTGCCCACCAGCAGAGAGGAGAGATAGTTACCGCCTGCTTTGGCCGCAGTAGGCAGCGTATTAGGGGCCACGCGATTCCACGAGGAGACCATGGCATTGATACCCTGCTCCAGCGCTTCCGGACCGAGGTAGGCTCCCCACGGGAAAGCCGCAATGATAACGTCAGTGGTAAAACCGTCCGGCGGGTTAACGCCCAGGCCCACATCGCCGACAAACGCCAGCGGACGGATATAGGCGCTCTTCAGATTGTTAACGCGGATCACTTCGCGGCAGGCTTCCATCAGCTCATCGACGCTGGCCTTGATCGGAAAACGATAAATTTTCGCGGAGTCGTGCAGACGCTGCATATGTTCACGGTGACGGAACACTACCGGGCCTTTGTGCGAGTCGTAGCAGCGTACGCCTTCAAACACCGAAGTACCGTAATGCAGTGCATGAGACATAACGCTGACTTTTGCGTCTTCCCACTTAACCATTTCTCCGTTGAACCAAATAAAGTCTGCTTTCTTCGTACTCATCGTTATGTCCTTTGGCGACTAAGCGCGGATTTGTTGTGTTGTCTGCTGCTGGATCTCGACACAGGCGACATCCAAAAGTTTGCGTAACTGAGAAGACAGTAAATCGACTGAGCGCTGGCTGGCAACGGTCATTTCGATATTAATATTGTCTGCATTGCTGGCGGAGCCCATATTCATTGCGCAGACCTGAAAGCCACGGTGGCGAACAACGCGCAAAATGCGCTCCAGCACTTCCGGGCGAAAACGGGCTTCAATTGATAACTGATGCTGATTCATACGGTTTTCTCCATCATGTTTGCGTTGCTGGCACCCGGCGGGACCAGTGGCCAGACGTTTTCATGCTCATCAATCGAAACATGCAGGAAATAAGGTCCTTCGCTGTTCAGCAGAGCATCAATCGCGGCGTCAACTTCATCTTTACGGCTGATACGCTGGCCTGGAATATCAAATGCGCGGGCCAGCATCAGAAAATCGGGGTTATCAGTCAGGATGGTCTCGCTATAGCGTCCATCGAAAAACAGCTGCTGCCACTGGCGCACCATCCCCAGCCGCTGGTTATCCAGCAGCAGAATTTTTACCGGCAGCTGTTTGCGTTTAATGGTACCCAGCTCCTGAATGTTCATCATGATGGAACCGTCACCGGAAACGCAGATCACCGTGTCATCAGGACGGGCGATCTGCGCACCCACGGCCGCTGGCAGGCCAAACCCCATGGTGCCAAGACCGCTGGAGGTGATGAAATTTTCCGGCGCGCTGAACGCCATATGCTGCGCCGTCCACATCTGATGCTGACCCACATCGGTGGTCACGATGGTACTGTCCGGCTTGCGATCGGAAACCTGCTTCAACAGCAACGGCGCATAAATCGCGTCGCCAGGGTGATCGTAGCGCCAGCTAAATTCAGCTTTCATCGCACGGACTTCATTACGCCATGCATCAATCTGCAGTGGCATGCTCAGCGCGGGCAATATCTGCCGGAGATCGCCCGGCAGCGAAACGTGGGCACGGCGCAGTTTGTTCAGCTCCGCCGGATCGATATCGATATGAATGACGCTGGCATGCGGCGCAAAGGTATCCAGCTTGCCGGTCACGCGGTCATCAAAGCGGGCACCTACTGCAATCAGTAAATCGCACGACTGAACGGCAAGGTTAGCCGCTTTAGTGCCGTGCATGCCGAGCATACCGAGATAGAGCTCGCTGCTGCTCTCTGCGCAGCCGAGTCCTTTCAGGGTCGAGACCACCGGGATCCCGCTTTCTGCAGCCAGGGCACGCAGCGCCGGAACCGCCTGCGCCATGCCCACGCCGCCCCCAACGTACAACACGGGTTTTGCTGCACGTGCCATTAAGGCGCGAGCGTCATCAATGTGTTGCGGTGAATGGGAAAGCGTCTCCTCAACCGGCAGCAGATGGGGCGTCAGTTCCGCGCTGGCAATCTGGATATCTTTTGGAATATCAACCAGCACCGGCCCCGGACGTCCCGACTGCGCGATAGCAAAGGCTTCGGCCATTACTGAAGGCAGATCGTCAAGCGACTCCACCAGAAAGCTGTGTTTGGTGCAGGCCAGCGACAGCCCGAGGACGTCAATCTCCTGAAAAGCGTCGGTGCCCATGACAGCGGATGAGACTTGTCCGGTAATGGCTACTACGGGCACAGAATCCATCATCGCATCCGCCAGGCCGGTGATCAGGTTAGTGGCGCCCGGACCGGAGGTTGCGATGCAGACGCCGGTTTTACCCGTGGCTCGGGCATAGCCGATAGCGGCTATCACCGCACCCTGCTCATGACGGCACAACAGATGTTCTACGCCGCCATCATATAGCGCATCGTACACGGGCATGATAGCGCCGCCAGGATAACCGAACACGGTATCAACGCCCTGCGCGCGTAATGCCTGAACTACCCATTGTGCACCTGTCATGGTTATTCTCCTGTAATCCTGTGAGAACAACAGAATTTTATGCTACTGCTCATAATCTGCTCCTCGCTAATCAGCTGATAGTTTGTCTGGTCAAAAAAAAACCCCCGGACCTTTCGGTGCGGGGGTTTTTGAGATTTCAGACTTGATTTTTAAGCCTTTCTTTCTCCAGACGCAGCCCCGCACGGTGGGTTAATAATCACCACCACGCTAATCACGACTAGGCTAATCACGGATAGAAGGGCTTTCATACGTTGTCTTTTATTCGCTTGTTCGAAGTAATGCCTACAGAGTTATCATAGTTAGCAGGTCATTTACAATAATTTTCATCAGCCAATTTTCCGTGGTCGGGATGTAATTATCGTTATCACCTTGTAAAAACTAGGTTATTCAGATTTGTGATAAATATTCATTACGCCCGGCACGTAACTGCACGCCGTTTAGCGGAAGCGAGCGCTCATTGTTAGTGAAACCAGTGGAAAAACGCAGGAAAATGCGGAATAAAGCAGGCAAAACGGTATACCAGGCATCGCAGATAGCGTGCTAACGGGCAAAGATAGAGGCAACAAGGAGGAGTGATGTCTTTATCTAAAGTTCTGACCCGTGCGGCACTGGGTATTGAAGCGCCGCTGGTCACTGTTGAGGTCCATATCAGTAACGGATTGCCCGCGCTGACGCTGGTCGGCCTGCCTGAAACCACGGTTAAGGAGGCACGCGAACGGGTACGCAGCGCCATCATTAATAGTGGGTTCAGCTTTCCGGCTAAACGTATCACTATTAATCTTGCACCTGCCGACCTGCCCAAAGAGGGAGGCCGCTACGATCTGCCGATTGCTATCGCGCTTCTCGCAGCCTCAGAGCAGCTGCCAGGAGATAAACTTGCGCGCTATGAGTTCCTGGGTGAGCTTGCCCTTAACGGCGCGCTCTGTGGCGTGCAGGCCGCGATTCCGGCCGCGATGGCAGCGCTCAGGGCCGGCCGTCAGATGATTGTTGCCGAGCAAAATCAACAGGATGTGGGGTTAATTCAGCAGGGGGAAACGCTGACCGGCGTGCACCTGAGTGAAATATGCGCTTTTCTGCATAATCAGACCATGCTCAGGGTGGCACAGGCCGCTACTGAAGACGCCACGGAGCCTCTGCAGGATCTGCGTGACGTTATTGGTCAGCAGCAGGGACGGCGTGCGCTGGAGATTGCCGCCGCAGGCGGACATAATCTCCTGCTGCTCGGACCGCCCGGTACAGGTAAAACAATGCTGGCGACGCGTCTGCCGGGCATTATGCCACCGCTGGACGACAGTGAAGCGCTGGAGTGTGCGGCCATTGCCAGCCTGGTCACTACGGGCGGGCAGCGCGCTCAGTGGCGTAAGCGCCCTTTCAGGGCGCCTCATCACAGCGCCTCTCTCTACGCGCTGGTTGGCGGAGGCTCAATACCCCGTCCGGGTGAAATCTCCCTGGCGCACAATGGCGTACTGTTTCTGGATGAGTTACCGGAATTTGATCGTCGTGTTCTTGATGCGCTGCGCGAACCTATCGAGTCAGGTGAAATTGCCCTCTCCCGTACGCGGGCTAAAGTAACCTATCCTGCCCGCTTCCAGCTGATTGGCGCAATGAACCCCAGCCCCACCGGGCATTATCAGGGCAATCACAACCGCTGTTCGCCACAGCAGGTACTGCGTTATCTCAGCCGGTTGTCAGGGCCTTTTCTGGATCGCTTTGATTTGTCGCTTGAGATCCCGCTGCTGCCGGGCGGAACGCTGAGTCAGCAGACTGTTACCGGTGAGAGCACTGCACAGGTCAGGGAACGGGTACTGGCGGCCAGAGCACGTCAGCAGGCCCGCGCCGGCAAGATTAATGCCCATCTTACTAATGCCGAGATTACGCGAGACTGTGTGTTGAACCAGGCTGATGCAGAGTGGCTGGAAGAAATACTGAATACGCTGGGATTGTCGGTACGTGCGTGGCAGCGCATCCTGAAAGTGGCCAGAACCATCACCGATCTTGCCGGAGAAACCCAGATATTACGGTCGCATCTGCAGGAAGCGGTAAGCTATCGCAGCATCGATCGTCTGATGATTTATCTGCATAAAACGCTGGAATAAAAACGGGGCCATTCAGAGCCCCGTTTTATCAGTCATCACTGTCGCTGAAATCTTCAACCGTATCCATCTGCGGCTTGCCACCTGAGAGGGTGTGAAAGCGTTTGGGACGCTTGATGCGGGCGGTATACTTAGACCAGACGCGCTCTGCTTCGGTCAGCGGCTCACGTTGTCCGCGGCACACTTCAAGGAATGAGCGCTCTTCCTCTGTTACGGGTTCGCGTTTTGCCAGATCAAGCTCATTAAAGGCATATCCATGGCGTTCCAGAAGCTGGGCCTCTTTAATGGTGAAATCACCATGACGTGAAAATCCACGTGGATAATGTTTGTTATCGAAGAAACGATTTGTTGTTGCGAAGCTTTCCGCCATTTTACACGCTCCTGATTCTCATATGGCCGTGCTATTTATGGCGCGGAGTATTAGATAGGCTTGACAGAGTGTAAAACAAAACATTTAAATCAGTACGACAAACAAATTTTGGGAGAATAGTGTGGATACGGAATTACTGAAAACTTTTCTGGAGGTGAGCAGAACGCGTCATTTTGGACGCGCTGCGGAGGCGCTGTACCTTACGCAATCTGCTGTCAGTTTTCGCATCCGTCAATTGGAAAACCAGCTGGGCGTGAATCTTTTTACCCGCCATCGTAATAATATCCGCCTGACTTCAGCAGGTGAACGACTATTACCTTATGCGGAAAGCCTGATGAGTACCTGGCTGATGGCAAAAAAAGAGGTTTCGCATACGCAGCAGCACCATGAGCTCTCTATCGGGGCCAGTGCTTCCCTGTGGGAGGCTTATCTTACGCCATGGCTCCAGACGCTCTATGAGAACCGTGAGAGCCTGCATATGGAAGCCCGTATTGCCCAGCGTCATTTGCTGGTTAAACAGCTGCACGAGCGGCAGCTTGATCTGTTAATCACGACAGAAGCACCAAAAATGGATGAGCTGACCAGCCAGCAAATTGGTCATATATCGCTTGCTCTGTTCCGGGCGCGTAAAACAGAAAAGCGCGAGAAATATGATTATATCAAACTGGAATGGGGGGCAGATTTTCATCAGCATGAAAGCTATTTGTCCAGCGATGACGTTCCGGTATTAACAACAACATCAGCACATCTCACACGAGAACTGTTACATACGACCGGGGCCTGTGCTTTTTTACCCGATTCCTGGCAGGCAATATATGACGATATTGTACTGATCCCTGACACACCGGTAGCGGTGCGCCCGCTGTATGCCGTCTGGCTGCAGAACAGCGATCAGCAAACGCATATTCGTCAGCTGCTTAAATTTCCGGTTCTGGCGCATTGAGATAAAAGACAGAGAAGGGTCTGAAGCGATTAAAGCAGGCGCAGACTCTTTATTTTTTGCATGGATGCAGAGGGAGCCTGAATTTCAGGCAAAAAAAATCCTTTGCCGAAGCAAAGGATTGTTTTCTGGCAGGGGCGGAGGGACTCGAACCCCCAACACCCGGTTTTGGAGACCGGTGCTCTACCAATTGAACTACGCCCCTAAATAGGGTGGCGGAACGGACGGGGCTCGAACCCGCGACCCCCTGCGTGACAGGCAGGTATTCTAACCAACTGAACTACCGCTC